>NZ_JBIUBL010000024.1:0-157319 GCF_044548015.1 Streptomyces sp. NPDC052236
CCGAACACCGTGTGGGTACCGCACTCGGCCACTGCCACCATCCTTGCCTGCGGAAACGCACCCACCCCGCGCCCAGACCCCGGGCGGCCGAAGAAGTCGTCGTTGGCCACGGTGTCCGCCAGGTCCAGGGTTGTGCCGTCCACGGCCACCAGACGCCACCGCCGATACCAGGCGCCGGCCGTCTCGGGCACGGCCACCGGACGGCACACCCGCGCGAACAGCACCTTCAGCGGCTCCGGGCCCAGGCGCCGACGCGCCCGCCCGATCGCCGCGGTCGTCGGCACACGCCACGACCCTCGCCCGCCCTTCAGCCCCTCACCCAGCAGACGTGCGACCTCTTCATAGGGCTGGCCGAAAAACAGGCACATCGCCAGCACGAAGTACACGACCACCCGGGCCGGCAGCAGACGACTGCGCCGCTCGACCCGCCCGGTCTCCGCGATCACCTCATCGACCAACTCCGGCGGAAACGCCCGCGTCAGCACCCCGATCGCGATCCGGTCCGACAAACGCTCACCCGCAGGCGACTTGACCTGCCCCACCCTCGCCACACCACAACCAACGAGCCCAGGACATCTAAGTCACCAGCATTGGGTCTAAGAGTAGACGGGCCAGTTCCAACCGACTCTCGGCCACGCCCCGTCCATCGTCCCTGACGCGTCTCGTCGCGAGTAGTGCGCTTGGCCGTGCAGGGAGCGAAAGCTCCGCCATGAAACCAAACAGGTGGAGTCCGTTAACCGCAGGTTCCTGAAGGGGATCTTGCGCACCGACTGGGGCGTGGTGATCCCCCGGTCTCACTAACCGGGCATGACCGACTTTGGTGTCGCTCCGTTGTCGAGAAAGCAATGAGATGCCGCGCCTCACCGAGGAAGGCGGCTCCTGTCGGAGCGATGGACAGCGGATTGGTCCGGGCGATCACGGTGGTGCCCAGGGCGGCTTCGATGTCCCGAACCTGTTTGCGGAGGGTGGCTGGAGGGATGCCGAACGATTTTGCCGCAGCCGTGATGTGGGGGTACCCAGGGATGTGCAGGAGGTTGAGTAGCCGTGTCAGACAGTTTCGCGTCCTGCTCAGACGCCCTTCTTGGCCAGCAGCGCTCGGGCCTGGCTGTCCCGTATGCCGATGACGGCGATGCGGTAGTCCTCCAGGTAGCCCTCGGCGATACCGCGCGCGAATGGGTAGTCGCCCAGCACGGGGCCGGCCCGCGACCTGACCTACGGCACTGTCCGCTGGACGGGCCCCCGCAGCGCAATCGACAGCGAGAAACGCTGGGCCGACGCCCGACGCCTCCTCCACGACAACACCCTGCCCACCCCGGACCGCGTCGCCGGCCTGCTGCTGATCCTCTACGCCCAGAAGATCGCCACCATCAGCCACCTCGCCGTCACCGACGTCCACATCACCGACGACACCGTCACCATCGCGTTCGGCACCTCGCCGATCGTCCTTCCCGAACCGCTGGCATCCCTGATCCGCGAACTCATCACGACCCGCCGCGGCAAAGCCAAGATCGGCACCCCGGACGACGTCCCCTGGCTGTTCCCCGGAGGCCGCCCCGGACACCCCCTCGGCGACGACCGGATCGGCCAGCGCCTCCACGAGATCGGGATCCAACCCCAACAAGACCGCTCCACCGCCCTGTTCACCCTCGCCACCGAGATTCCTGCCGCGATCCTCGCCCGGATGCTCGGCGTCCACATCCAAGTCGCCGTCCAGTGGCAGAAGGCATCAGCCGGAGACTGGGCCGCCTACGCCGCCGACGTCAGCCGCCGCGATACACCGCGAACCAGATGACCTGCCCCACTTCATTTCTGACGCAGGCAACGGATCGGTTTCAAGACGAGACCCACGATCCCTGCGGCGCAGACACCCACCGCGCACACCGCCGCAGCGATCGTGGCCCCCTGGGCGTCGGTGAGTGCGCCGAGCGCGTTGTTGCCCACCACCAGCGCCAGACTCTGAACGAGAATCAGCAACGCCTGCATCCTGGCCAGGTGGGTGTCGGGGATGTTGGTCAGCACCAGCGGACCGATGTGGCAGGCGAACATCCCGGAGCCCGCACCGACGACGATTCCTCCAGCCACGGCCACGGCGGCTGTCTCAGCCATGGCCACCGCAGCGATTCCCAGCGCCGAAACACACAGCCCCAACGCCGCACCCACGCCGATCCGGCCCAGGGTGCCCCGTCGCGAGAGCACCAGCGCCACAGAGACCATCCCCAGGCTCTGACCACCGGCAACCAGACCGGCCACCCCCGCACTCCAGCCGTGCTCCCGCGCCAGGAGCGGGTTCAGCAGGGACACCACCGGCAGGAGGAAGCACGCAGCAGCGGCCGTCAGCAGCAACGCGGGCCGCAGGACCGGATCCCCCACGGCGATCCGCACGCCGTCGACCGCCCCCGCCAGGAGACCCGCCCCGCGAGGGGACCGTTCGACGTCGAAGGCCGGCCGGACGCATACGAGCACCACGAGGACGATCGCGAAGGTGCCTGCATCGGCGACTGCCGCACCGGTCAGCCCGGCGGCCGCGACGAGTACGGCGCCCACCGGAGCCCCGAGCAATGAGGCGATCTGGCCGCCGGCCTGCTGCAGGGCCAACGCCCGGGGGAGCTGGTCCTTCCCCACCAGACGGCGGGGCATGGACCCGGTGGCCGGCAGATAGAACGCATCGACCGTGCCGATCACGGCGGCGACCATGACGAGGAGCCAGGGAGATGCTCCCAGGCGCAAGCCCACCAGGGCCAGTATGAGCGTGGCCGTGAGCATCACGGCGTCCCCGATGATCATCACCCGGCGAGCGCCGAACCGGTCACCGACGGCACCACCCAGCAACAGCAGCAAGGTGCGCGGAAGGGTAATGGCGGTCAGGACCAGAGCGCCCATCCCGCCACCATGGGCACTGGCTGCCCAGCCGAGTGCGAAGTACAGAACAGCATCACCGAGCAGCGAGGCACGGGTACCGACGAGCCAGACGAGATACATGCGAGGAAGGGCCGGGCGCGCTGAGACGGGCCGGGCGGTGTCAAGGGATGCCATGGCCGCTGACGCTAAGGCCCTCAAGTAGCTCGAGGGCAAGCGCCTCCGGCGAGATCAGGGCATACGCACGCCACCCGCGCGCCCGAGATACATCGCTATATGACACCACGTCAAACAACAGGACGGACCCATGAGGCAGGCATTCAGGCAGTTCCAATACCCGACTCCACCATTAGCTATTTACCCATCGGACGCCATCGAGGCTCACCGGGCCTTCATTGCTCGCCGTCGTGCACTTCGCCCCGTTGAAGAATACAGGGCCGTCACGCCGGAAGAGTGGCAGGAGTTCCTGGGACACTTTGAGCGGCGCAAACTCGCCCTTGGTGACTGCGGGCGAGCTTATGGCACCGACTGCGCTCATGAACATGCGTGTGCCCGATGCCCAGATCTCATCGTCGACTTCACGGAAAAGCAGCGCCTTATTGAAATTCGCGACAACCTCACGGAGCGGATCGAAGAGGCCGAACGCGAGGGTTGGCTTGGTGACGTCGAGGGGCTATCTGTCAGTCGCGCCGCGGCCGAGGAGAAGATTGCACAGCTCGACGCGAGGGGATGTCGGCGTACACCTGAATGTGCACCGGCCGGTACAGACGAAAGTGCACAGGTTTGAGGAGATGCCGCGCGTCATGCGGTGCTCGCGTATACGGCGTGCCGTTCTACTCGGTCGGTGCCGCCAGGCGAAAGCCCACACCTATCGCCGCCAGATCTTGCTCGTAAGCACCGTGCCGACGGGCACACCGGGCCAAATCCCGGTCGTGGCGGAACGCCCCGCCTCGAGTAACGTGCGGATCAAATGCCCAGTCCTCAGTGTCCGGCACCTCGGTGGGAGCCCCCGGATAGGGGGCGAAGAGGGTGGAGGTCCACTCGTCAGCATTGCCAGCCATGTCCAACACCCCGAAAGGGCTCGCGCCCGTGGGGAACGAGCCGACCGGCATCGTGGTGCCGATGCCCAGGTCCGCCAGATTGGCCAGGCCGGTGTGGTACTGCGCACCCCACGGGAACTCCCGGCCGTCGTCGCCACGGGCAGCGCGCTCCCACTCGTCCTCCGTGGGAAGCCGCACCTCCAGGCCGACGAGCTGTTCCCCGAGCCACTGGCAGTAGGCCGTCGCAGCGTCCCAGGTGACCCCGATGACCGGATGGCCCGCCGGCTCCTGCGGGATCGGCCTGCCGGTGGCTGCCGCGAAGAGTGCCCACTGGCCGACCGTGACCTGGGTACGGGCGATCCGAAATGCCGGGAGGTGGATCTCTGCGCGCGGGGCTTCCTTTTGGTACCACTCCACTGGCACCCCGGTGTCGGCATAGCGGTGGGCCACCTCCGCCACCTCGTCAATCGGCGTACCTCGACGCAGCAACCCGGCCGGGACTTCAACCCAGTCCACCTGCTCCACCCGCATGGATTTCTCCTCAGCTCGATCGAACAGCCCTCATGATCACATCGATGGGCGGGGCGAACATCGGCTGATAGGCCTACCTCGACAGCGACCTTGGAACCAGGACCTTGTGGCCGCCGCTCCGGCTGTGCTTCGACATGGCGAGCGGTGCACGTTCGCACGTACCGGGCTGAGCATTTTCATGTGAACACCGACAACTGACCCAGCGACGCCGAACCGCGTCGTTCAGAGGAATGTGGGCCGACTGGCGGTCATCATCACAATCCCGAGGACGAGCAAGATCACTGCGGGAGTGGTGTCATTTCTCAGCGACATTTCGCGGACCTGTGATCGACAAGTGGTGTCCAAACTCGTTGACAGGCGGTGTCCGTTCACACCTACGAAGCCACCGTCGGGACCCCGGACGCCGTGCCGGGGAGAAGAGACGTCAAAAAAACTGTGCCAGGCGCATTCGAACCGCCGAGGATGGTCGCATGACGATCACTTCGCAGGCCCGTTCCTTCGATAAAGCCGCCGCCAGCTATGCCGCGAACCGCCCTTCGTATCCGCCCGCCCTGCTCGATGCGGTTGAGGAACTCGCCAACTGCCCCTTAAAGGGCGCCCGCGTCGCGGACATCGGTGCTGGCACCGGACTGGCGACCGCCCTCCTCCACAGCCGTGGTGCGCGCGTCATCGCGGTCGAACCCGGCCCCGGCATGGCCTCCCAGCTCCGCCTCAAACGGCCCGACGTCCCTCTCGTGCTCGGGGACGGCAACAACCTGCCGCTTGCCGCCGAGTCCATCGACATCCTTGTCTATGCCCAGGCCTGGCACTGGACTGACCCGCACAAGTCCGTCCCGGAAGCCCTCCGAGTACTGCACCCTGGCGGTGCACTCGCCCTCTGGTGGAACGACTCGGACAGCGCTGTCCCCTGGATTGCCGACCAAGACGCCCGCCTGCGCCGCCTTTTCGGCGCAGAAGATAACGAACCCGACCCAATGGCCCGATTCCGCGGCCTGCCGCCCGAACTCAGCTTCACCACACGCCAGGTGTCGTGGACCAGGAGCATCCCACTCGATACACATCTCGCGAACCTCGCCAGCTACTCCGACTTCCTTGTCCTCGACAAGAACGCCACCACCAGGTTCCTGGCTGTGGAGCGTGACCTCCTGGCTGAAGTCTTCCCGACCGGAACGGTCGAGGAGCACTACGTAGTCAGCTTGGCCGTTGCTACCCGTTGACACCTGAGCAGGTCAGGAGATAGATCCGCCTAACTGCGGTAAGGTCCTGACCTGTGTCGAAGCCCCACTCGGCTTGTCATGCAACGCTCAGACACAGCTTCTGAAGCGGGTGAGGTCGCGGCCGGTGCGCTCGGTCCACTTCTTCTCGAAGCCAGGGCGCTGCTTGTCGGCGACTCCGGCGGGGCGGCGACGATGAACGCGTCGATACTGGGGCAAGCCTTCGGTGGCGGGCAGGTAGTGGGCGCGGCGGATCTCGGAGGCCGCCCCGGTGACCAGGCGGACGCGCCCTTGGGAGCGTTCGGCGAAGCGGCTGACGATGAGCTCGGCCCTTTCGCGGCGACCTTCGTAGACCGTGCGGACCGATCGCCAGGTATGCCCCTTCTTCTGCTTTCCGCGACAGCGGTCCGGACCCGGGCAGTACGGCTCCGCCTCGACCGGGACACCGTTCTCGTCTACGACGGTATGGATACGACGGCACCGGGCGGTGCGGTCACGGCCGCACCACCACTTCGGCTCGGTGCACTTCTTGCCGTGCCAGCGGCGGCAGTCCTTCGTACGGCCGACGAAGGTGATGCGGCGGATCTCGTAGACGGCGTAGGGCGTTTGATCCAGGCCGGTCTGGAAGGCGTGCAGGATCTTGCGGTTGCGGCCGTCCTCGGTGAGTCGCCGGTAGAGCGATCCGGTCCGTAGAGCCCAGCCCAGGAGAGGGCCCAGGACCAGCTCGGGCAGCCGGTGGGTGGCGTTCTCGCGGTGACGCCGTTTTCTGGAATCGCTCCAGCCGTCGAGGTGCAACGGGTCGAACAGCAGGGCGTCGACGCCCAGGTTGGTGCGCCAGCGCCAGAGCAGCCGCGGGGCGGCCCTGACAGTTTGCCGCCGGTCGGTCGAGTCGGGGATCGCGATCAGGAGGTGCTTTCGGTAGTCGTCCAGGTCCCGGCCGGTCAGCTCGGACAGATCGGTCCGGTCGTCGGGCCACCGCTTGTCGCACCAGACCAGGAACCGCTTGATGGCGGTGAAGGTCCCCCACACTGAAGCGATCTCCATGCGGTCCTCACCTTCGGGCAGCGGTCCCGACAGCAGGTTGTACAAGAGCTTCTTGGCCGCGGGGCGGAACCGCGACGGGATGGTTGGGAAGTTCAGGATCAGCGCGCGTTCGTGTTCCTTGTGCTGGGCCGCATAGAGCCGCCAGATGTCGTCGCTGTAGCGGGAGGTGCCCTCCAGGCGGAAGCCGCGACGCAGACTCCGCGCGTGTAGGACGAACGGGTCATCCTCGGGCAGGGCAGGGGCGGATGGATGAGCCCTCCAGCCCACTGAGTAGCCGTTGTGACAGCGGATCAGCGGTCCGCGTTGCTTCCGCAGTCTGCTCTTGAGCTTGCTTCGGCCGGGAATGGGGGCGTCTAGGGGGTCGGGAGAGGTTAGGAACCGGTCGACACTGCGACGTAGGCCGTCCGTCGTACTCCTCGGCCAGGGAGGCAGGGCTCAGGTTGAAGCGATAAATCCAGCGCGGCACCATGGCGCCGAAGCTTCGCATGCGATGCCGACCGTTGAGCCATTCCCGTACTGCCGTCGGCGCGTTGGCTGCGCTGCGCAGGTCCACGAGGTGGTTGCCCGGACTGGCGGTGGCGAGCTGGGCTTCCACAGTGTCAGGGCGGGCGGGGCCGATCCGGTTGGTGACGAGGGCGCCGGCTCGGGGACGAGACCAAGGGCAAGGGCCGGGCCACATCCGACGGGCGCGGAAGGAGCCGCTGCCGAACAGCAGGCCGAGTGCGTAGTAGGCGTCGCCGTACCGTGTATGCAGGTGCTGTCCCATCGCTGGTACCGCGCCACCGTGACGGCTCTTGGTGATGTGCCCGTTGTGAGCCCAGAGGGCGATCTTGGTGGATGGATCATTGAGGAGTTCCCCGACGGCCTCGGCCATGGACCGGTCGCGTGCGGCGAAGACGGTCTGCTCCGGGTCCGTGTGCTGCCTGGCTCGCGTCACCAAGTCGGCGGCCTGCATCAGAATTCGGGCATGCCGGAGAGCGTCGGCCGCTCCGGGGCCGCGTCCACGGAGGAACCCCAGCAGTTCTTCTGCATCGTGCACCAGGCGCCGCTGAGGATCAGGTTGCGATCCCGGATATGCCTTGGCGAGCACGCGGAGCGGGGAGAGAAGTCCGGCCTCGCGATCTGGTGCCACCTTGCGCAGGAAGGAGCCGAGCACAGCCAGGGAGCCGCCACACTGTTGCGGGTCGATACCTGCAAAACGCACCTTTCGCCCTTCTGGGCGCCCCCGGTTGTACTCGCGCATCCATTCGATCATCCCGAGTACCTCACGGGTCCGCCAGGTCCAGAACCCCAGCCCGGCCAGCACCCCCGCGGCGTCACCGACGCCCTGGCGGACGTAGGCGTCCACTGCTGGGCCGGCCGATGCGCCGGCCTCCATGGCCAGGACCGAAAATCCCATCTCTTCGACGAGGAACTCCAGCAGGCGGTGCTTGAGCTGGAAGAACTCACTCGTCCCGTGGGTGGCCTCCCCCAAGCCCACGATCCGCACGCCGTCGAGAATGCTCGTCAGCGGCTGGAGGTCAGCAGTGGACACGCCCGCGGTCAGGCCGCTCAGCGGTAAAGCGGTCCGAGCCAACCAACTCGTCACCTCATCAGACACGGCCTTCCCCCTCCGTCGCCGCCACGCCCGATGACACTACCCATGCCGTCATCCACTCAGTGAGCAAAGCCGTCAGGCCCAGCCGCCCACCCCGGCGGCAACGGTCATCCTGAAGAGCCGCACGGCAGTGCTGACGCACAACGCGACGGATTGAATTCGCCAACAGTGTCGCTGCAATGCCGGGGGAAGAGCCGACTGCGACAACTCTCGGCACCTCACCGATGCCGTCAACTTAGGTTGACGATCGAGGGGAAGGTCAACTAAGGTTGACGCATGATCAAAGTTGATATTTCGTCGATCACCGAGAACACCGATCCCATCGAAGCACTGCGCGAGGCAGCCGCGCTGCGCCACCGCCTGGAAGGACAGGAAGAGGTTCTGGTGCACCGGGCGCGGGTGGCAGGGACAACGTGGACGCAGATCGCCGAGGCGCTGGGGGTCTCAAAGCAGGCCGTACACAAGAAGTACGGCGGCCGACGCCTGTTCGGCCGGACGGAGGCCTGACGATCATGACCTCGCTCTTCGATGATCTGGTACGACGAACGGCGGAGCGGCTCGGCGCCCGACAGCGTGGCGTCGTCGTGGTGGGTGCCGTCCGGGACGGGCAGTCCGCACTGCACGGCGCAGACCCCGGCACGCTGTTCGAGATCGGTTCCGTCACCAAGACGTTCACCGCGCTGGCCCTGGCCCAGCTCACCGTGCGTGGCGCCGTGGGGCTGGACCAACCGCTTCGCGACCTGCTACCCCGCGACATCACGGCTCCCGAACGCGGCGGTGAGGTCATCAAGCTGGCTCACCTGGCCTGCCACACTTCCGGCCTGCCCCGGCTGCCCAAAGGCCTCCTGCCGCGAGGCCTGTTCCGGTCGGACCCCTACGCCGGCTGCACGGGCGAGCTCCTGCTGGACGGATTGCGGCGCACCCGTTTGCGGTCGGTGCCCGGTACCCGCTTCCGCTACTCCAACTTCGGCGCCGGCCTGCTCGGGCTCGCCCTGGCACGCCACACCGGCACCGACTACGACACGCTTATTCAGGCCGAGATCTGCCGGCCCCTCGGCATGACCGACACTCACGTGGTTCTCGACCCCGGACGCACCGCACGACTGGCCGCCGGCCACTCCCGCACCGGCCGCCCCCTCCCGCCCTGGCACCTGGCCGCCCTCGCCGGCGCCGGCGGCCTGCACTCCACCGTGCCCGACCTGCTCGCGCTGGCCCGGGCCCAGATCGGCCCCGCACCCGAAGAACTCACCGAAGCCATCGCACTCACCCACACCACCGCCCACCGCATCAACGCCAGAGCCGCCGTCCATCCCGGCTGGCTCTCGGCCAACCTGCCCCGCAGCCAGCACCGGATCCTGTTCCACAGCGGCGGCACCGGCGGCTACCGCAGCCTGCTGGCCATAGCCCCCGAACACCAGGCTGCAGTCGTCATCCTCAACGCCAACGCCCGCCCCGTGGACCGTCCCGGCCTCAACCTGCTCGCAGAGATCATCGGCTCCGGACCCGGTCCGGACCCCGTCCCGGCCGCCACCGGCGCCTGACCGGGGGCAGCCCACACCGACAGGTTTGACGCAGCCTCCGCTGGCGAACCCGCTGTTTAGACAGGTGCGCGATTTGCTGCCTCCGCGCCTGCAACGACAGCTCATCTTGTGCGGCTTCGGGCGAGGCCGGCGTGACTTGGCACGGGCCTGCGCCACGTAAGGGCGGTACTGGCCCTTGATGGGAGTCCGGTTGCGGCGTATCTCGTGGCTGATGGTCGAGGGACTCCGCCTCAGGTCCGCCGCGATCTTCCGGACCGTGCTCTTCTCCCGCACCATGTCTGCGATGTAGAGCCGCTCCTCCTGTGTCAGGTACCGAGACGATGAAACGACCCGGCTTGCCCGCACTGTGTGCGCCGGCAAGCCGGGTCTGTTCTTCGTTGGAGCTGTTCCGTTGCGCCATCGCTTGCCGCTCCGCCGGCTGATGCCGATGATCCGTAAGTATTCCTCCCGCTCACGAACCAGCTTCTTGCGTCCCTGAGATGAGCGGATCTTGTGGATCTCGAAGTCCATCGCGTTCCCGAAGGTCGGGTGTTGCGACGACCGTTAGAACTCAAGCTGCCGGGACGGGGGCGCTGTCGTGCGGGCGGGGTGGGGCGGTTCGGGCCCTCACGGCTGTTCGGGGACCTACAGGTCGAACTCGATGTGAGGCCGTGGCCGCCCGGCTGGAGGGCCTAGAGCCGCCCCGCGCCCCGGACACCGCGCCGGTCGAAGACGGCGGGGCTGTGGACCTGACGGCCGCCCTGGAGCAGAGCGTGAAAGCGGCGAAGTCCCGCCGCACCGGCCCGGCCGCGAAGAAGGCCAGGAACGCCGCGCCGAAGAAGGCGAAGGGCCGCGGACCGCACAGCGCCTGAGGACTCGGTGCAAGAACCTCTGAGCCGGCGCCACAGCGGCCGGACGCCCGGTAGCCCACCGCCCTCCAGCCGCTGCGGGGACGTGAACACTGGAGAAGAGGCGCTGATGGGGTGCTGGCAGGCCGGGCACAGCTCGTGGCGGTTCTCCGGTGTGACGACAGTGCCCATCGATAGCATTGCTCGCAGTCCTGGGCCAGGGCGAGGTCGGGGCGGAGGGCCGGGCTACGAGAGTCAGGACGGGCCGTGTGAGCCATGCGATGGAACCTCCCAGCATGGGTGGGCGAGCGACGGACGCACCCCCACACTGCCAGCACCCAGACCGATCTGCGTCATGTCCGTAATGTTTGAGCCAAGGATGACGAGGGCGACGACATCCCCCCGTACGCCTTACGCCGACGATCACTCGTGAGGCTGGTGCGCGGGCCATCGGCGAACCGGCCTGGTACCGACCCGCGTCGTGCGGGTCATGGACCGTGTCGACGAACAGCACGTGTCCGAGCCGGGCCTGCTGGTTCTGGATATCACCGCCGCCGACGAAGCAACCGTGCTCGCCGCGATGGCTGAGCTGGACCGCCGGTGGGCGACCTCCGGCACGGCGCTGCGGCGGGTGCCCGGCGAGCCGGGGGTGACGGCACTGCTGTACGCAGACCTACGACGGCATCCCCCGGCCGCGCAGAGCGAGCCGACGCTCTAGCGCCGGGGCAGGCGTGGCCCCTTGGGCCGCTGCTGCCTCCGGCCCGAGCCCCCAGCAGAAGCCGAGCGCAGCGGCGGCCCTTCCCCCGCGGCAACATGGGTGCTGCGGCACTCGCCCTCGCTACCGAAGAGGGCCGGCTACGGCCTGGCCCGAAATCCGCTCTGTTCGGCCTGGCCAGCGGAGCCGGCGGCGGCATCATGCTGATCAACTGGTAACGCATCAGTAAAGGCGCCCCCGTCGGCTGGTCGAGGGGCAAGAAACCACGCCACGGACAGGACTGGACAGCGATCGACTGCGTGGACACCGTCCCAAGGGCAGGTGGGAAACAGTAACCGGAAGGCGGGTGGATGGCGGCCTCGGCGCGGCCGTTGTGCTTCGGACGAGCTCTCCTTCAGGTGAACTTCCAGGTGCGTAAACGTTTATTCACTCAGTGCCGAAGTGGTCGTGCGCGATTCTGACGGGCCCCCTACGGAAGGCTTCTTCATGCGGCGTCGTGCTGTGCTGACCACTGCTTTGGTTTCCGTCTCCGCCATCGCTGCGGCCGTATCCGTTGCCGTGGCTGCGGGACCCGTGATGCCAGTCGCCGGGGTGGTCACCTGGTGCCTGTCTCCTGCCGCTGCCCAGCACCTGGCAGCGGACGGTGTCGTCGTCTCGGCCGGCGCTCCGGCTGTACTGGACTCTTCGGGGCCGACACCGTGCGTGCAGTGGCCCATGAGGGGTGACATCAGCCTCGACGTGTCCGAAGGGGCCTGGACGGCGGATGGGGAAGTGACCTTCACCAGGGCCTCGGACGGGCAAAGTCTGCGCCTAACTCAGGCGCACGGTGATCTGGCCCGGCGGACGATGTCGGTGGACGCCGCTGTCGGACGTGAAGCAGCACAGCCTGTTGTTCTGTCGACGTACGAGATCGACATGAGGGATATCACGGTCACGATGCCGTCACTGGAGTCACCTGGCGCAGTTGAGGGCAGGCCGTTCAACACGATGCTCACGCCGGACGCCGCGACTGTATTCACCCGGGCGTTCAGCGCGCCGCCCGTGCCCAGCGGGAGCAGTCTGGCCACGGTCTCAGGCCGTGTCGATGTGGTTCCGGCTCTCGGCTGAGTGCGATGTCAGTGCAGCCTGGCGCCGATCGGGCTAATCCGGTCACCTCGAGTGGTGTCCGTGTTGAAGGGGGCGGCGCTGGAGTGTTGGCGTGGGCGCGGGGTTTGGGGCTGGTTACTGGAGCTCGTGAGGAGAAACGTCTGGCTGCCATGCGGCTGGGCGAATTCGCTGTCCTGATGGTGCCGGGTGCCCGCGCCTGTGACGTGGAATTGACGGCACAGTGGGCTGCGTTCATCTGTCTGATCGATGACCGGTTCGACCGTGGCGGGCTTGGCAGCCGCCCACAGGAGGTCGAGGCGCTGTTCAGCCGGTTGCTGGACGTGATCTCCCGGAGCGGCGCGGGCGGTTCGGGCGGCGCGGGCGGTTCGGGCGGCGCGATCGAGTCCGCCTTGGGCGACCTGTGGGCGCGTACGGCTCCCCGGATGTCCGCGCAGTGGCGGAACCGGTTCATCGCCGACTACCGAGACTTCGCCCTCGCTACGTATGAGGAGGCCACGAGCCGTCGAGAGCGGGCCAGGCTGGAGCTGAGCGCCTACGTCAAGCTGCGGCGCAGAACCATTACCGCACTGCCCATGGCGGACATCGTGGAGTGCACCGCCGGCGCTCCTTGGCCGACTCTGCCTGGCGAGGAACGGCGGATGAAGGCGTTACGGCTGGCCGCGGCTGATGTGGCGGGCTGGACCAATGACCTGGTCTCGGCCAAGGACGACCTGCGGCAGGGACGCGACAACCTGGTGACCGTGCTGGGGCGTGAACACGGCTGTTCCCTGCCCTCGGCACGGAAGTGGGCGACGAGCATGCGAGACGAGCGGCTACAAGACTTCCACGCGCTTGCCGCCTCTTTGACTGCTGGGGCTGCTCCCGGGCCGGAACAAGAGTCGGTGCGGCGCTACGTGGCCGCCCTCGCATCCTTTGTGGCCGCGACGCTGCACTGGCTCGGTTTCACCGGCCGCTTCGACGCGCGCTGGTCGCCGACGGGGGGTCGCGAGGTATGTGACCGATCAGGTTTGACCGGCCCCCTGCCTGTCCGCATTCCACCGCTCTTGTCGTGCACTCAAGGACTGTTCCGCTGATGAGACCGCCTGCTGCCAACCAGCTTCCCCCTGCCTGGCTCCCGTCGCAGTTCCCCGTCGCGCTGCCTGCTGGACGGAACCGGCTTCTGGCGCATCTGCTGAATCGGGTCGGAGCGGACGGTGCCGTACGCGACGCCTGCCGCAGCCGGGTCCTTGAATCCGCACTCACCCTGGCACTTCTTGGCCGGTGCGGGCACGGCCACCGTGACGCGCGGGAGCGCATCGTGCGCTTCCTGGAGCGCAATGGGCAGAGCGGCGACCTGATGGACTCGGCCGTGGCCGCCGCCGCTCTGGGCCGGGGCACCGGGTATCCGGCGCATCACCAGGCGCTGGAGGAAATCGTCAGCCGAGTACCAGACTTCGCCGGGGCCCGTAAGCGCGCCCTCGTCCACTCCATCTTCACGGTGCTCGGCGCGGCCACCGCGCACGACCCCTCCGCACCCAGCGCCTTCGGCGTGAGGGCTCTGCATCCCTGGGCTGCTGTGCAGGCCGTTGCCGTCAAGGCCATCCTCGGCAAGGAGGCTGGTAGGACCCCGGTCGCTGACAAGGATGTCGCCCTGCTGGCGTCTACCCAGCGGCCAGGGGCTGTCTGGGAGGGAAACCTCTTCATCCATCTCTCGGTTCTGCACGCCCTGGTGGACGTGCCGGGTTTGGAAAACCTCGTTGCCGACGGTCTGCGTACCGCGCTCATCCATCAGCGTGAGGACGGTGGCATGCCGTTCGTCACGGACACCGATACATGGGGCACGGTCACCGCAGGGCTTGCACTGTGCGTCGCCGGCGCACCGCGCCGGGTGCTGCACCGCATCGCCCGACACCTGCTGCACGTCCAGCACGAAAACGGCGGCTGGTCCTACAGCGATCAAGCTCAGCTTGCCGATACGGACTGCACCACCGTCGCGATCGAATTCCTGCATCGCCTGGACGCGGACGCCTACCGTGGGCCGATCCGGCGCGGTCTGGACGCTCTGATCGCGGTCCGTGGCGAGGACGGCGGGTTCCCTACGTACGGGTCGGGCACTCCCTCCGAGGCCTGCATGACCGCCGCCGCCATCAGCGCGCTCAGCACACAAGGCCGGCGCCACGAGCATCTCCTGCAGCCTGCTCTGCGATTCCTCGCCGACTGCCAAAGACCCGACGGCTCCTTCCCTCCCGGCTGGAGCAGCAGCCGCCTCCACACCCCTTTCAGAGCGCACCTCGCCCACCAGCATGTGCGGCAATCCGCCGCCACCCTCCATGGCATGAGCGAGCGGATCACCGGTCTGGTACGGGACAGCCAGAACGCGGATGGGGGCTTCGGGCAGCAGGAGGGTACCCCGAGCGATGCGATCAGCACCGGTTATGCCCTGATCGTCCTTGCCGGGCAGTTCGACCCTGCTCCGGCTGTGCGTGCCACGGCTTACCTGCTTGCTCAGCAGCGTCCCGACGGCAGCATCACCTCGGTTCCCGACATGCTGGGCCCGCGTCCTTTCCCGTATCACGTCCCGTTGCTGACCGACGCCTTCACCCTGATCGCCCTGGGCCACCTCACCCGCCGCATCCGGCCCTCGCACATCGTCGTGCCCAGGCGCAGTCACAGCGGTGCGCGGCCCGCCGAAAGGACACCCCCATGAATCCGTTCCGATCCAAGTCGGCCTTGGCATCACTGTCCGGGCGCGTATGCCTGGTCACGGGAGGTGCGGCCGGCATCGGTTGGGCCCTGACGCGTGCCCTGGTCACGGCCGGCGCCCATGTGCACGTGTGCGACAACTCCCGGGCCGGCCTTGAGCGAGCCGCTGCCGACCTCGCCCAGCTGCCCGGCAAGGCGTCCGTCAGGTTCGCGGAAGTGGACGTGACCGACCGCGCCGCCCTCGAGGGGTGGATTGCCGAAGTGCACGCGGAGCGGGGGCGGATCGACGTGCTGGTCCACAATGCCGCCTACATCCAATGGGCGGATGTCGAAGAGATGAGCGTCGAGCAGGCCCAGTTGTCCATGCGCACCGCCTACGACGCCCTGGTGTACTCGGTCAAAGCGGTGCTGCCGTTGATGCGGGCCGGCGGCGGTGGGCAGATCGTGGCGATGGGTTCGGCCGCGGGGCGGGTCTTCGTCAAGGGACCGTCGGCGGCCTACGCCGCGGCGAAGGCCGCCATCGAGGCATACACCGA
This sequence comes from Streptomyces sp. NPDC052236, assembly GCF_044548015.1. Taxonomy (NCBI): domain Bacteria; kingdom Bacillati; phylum Actinomycetota; class Actinomycetes; order Kitasatosporales; family Streptomycetaceae; genus Streptomyces; species Streptomyces sp. NPDC052236. The sequence goes on from NZ_JBIUBL010000024.1 coordinate 15,691, forward strand.
GATGCTGCGCATCGAGCTGGCAGGTTCTGGCATCGGCGTGACCCTGGTACGCCCCGCCACGGTCGCCGGCACCGACTTCTTCAAGGTCCACGTCCCCTCGTCCCGTATGCCCAGGATCACCGACTTCCTGCCAGCCACATCGCCGGAGAAGGTCGCGGCCGCGACCGTGGCGGCGATCGGCAGCCGCCGGCCCACGGTCGACATTCCCGGCTACCTGCCGTCGTTCTACCGCGCCTACGCCATGGCTCCCGAACTCACGCGCAAGGCGGCCTCAACCGGCGGAAGCAGCCGCCGCGACTACGCGCTCCCCCGCCCCCGCCCTGCGGACGTTACATCCGCCCGGTCGGACCGCGAAGCCCTCGGCGGGACCAGGACGGACGGCATCGCGCTGCGCGTATTAAAGAAAGCCGGGGAAAACGTCCGTTTCGTACGCGTCATGTCGCATGTCGCGCCGGGCATCGACCGGGCGGCTCACCGCCTCAGTGGGGGCCGGATGCTCCTCATGCCCGCCATGCTGCCTTCGCTGATGCTCACCACAACCGGTCGCCTCAGCGGGCAACCCCGCCAGACTCCCCTGCTGTGCCACCTGGAAGCGGACGGAAGTTACCTCGTCGTCGACAGCAACTTCGGCCGGACCCACCACCCGGCCTGGTCCCACAACCTGCAGGCCACACCCCGAGCGAGCATCACTCGCCGCGGACACACCCAGCCGGTCAACGCCACCCTCCTCGAGGGAAGTGAACGAACCGCCGCCTGGGACCACCTCGTCCAGGTCTGGCCCGCCTACGTCTCCTTTGCCCAACGCTCAGGCCGCTGCCTGCGGGTCTTCCGACTCACCCCGGCCTGACGCCCCCCGGCCCGGACACGGACGACTGCCAACACCAGCCCGGAGAACACCACACATGCGCGTCCCCCTTCGCCCCACCCCCATGGATCTGACCATGCACCACATGGCCCAGACCCACCCCTCCATCGCCCAGACCATCGGAGTGATCCTCCACCTGGAAGGGACTCCTCCCCCCATCGGAGAACTCCGCGGCCATATCGCCTCCCACCTGGAGCACGAGCCGCGCCTCACCCACTATCTCCACGGCCCCGGGCTCAAAGCCCGCTGGCACCACGACCCGGCCCCCGACCTGAACAAGCGCGTCCGCGAGCAGCACGTCACGCCAGGTGATGAGTCCCTCGGCACCGCCCTGACGAGCCTGGTCTCTCGCCCGTTGCCGGATATGGGCCCGCTTTGGGACGTCTGGCTGCTGTCCGGCTACGCCCCGGGCCGCTACGTGATCTGTTATCGGGCGCACCACAGTACACAGGACGGCATGGGCCTGATCGGCACCCTGATCACTCTGTTCGGCACCGGCCCCACACTCACCGCCGACCTGAGGGCGCCGGCTGGTGCCGGGACCCACCTCGATACGGCGCGCGGCATGATCGCCGCCTCCGCCGCCAATGGCGTGTGGAACGACGCCGCACGGCCTCTGACCGGAGAGCGCGACGTCAACTGGGCGCACGTACCCACGCAGCTCCTGCGGGCGGCGGCAACCGTGCGTGGCGGCGACACGAACGACGGGTTCCTGGCCACCCTGAGTGGAGCCCTGCGCGCGTGGAGTTCGAGTTACTGGGGTCGAGGCACCGGCGGGCCGCTGCCCGCCGTCACGCTGGTCAACCTGCGCCGAGCCCAGGAGCGCGACCGCCCCGGGAATCTGTGCACGTTCGCCTCGGCCCCCCTGCCGTGGCACGAGCCATCGGCCGAAAGCCGACTCGACCACGTCATCGCCGCCACCCGGGCCGCCAAAGACCCCGCCCGGCACAAGGCCATGCGTTCCCTGATGGATCTCACCCCCGCACGGGCCTTTCATGCCCTGGCCACCCGGCTCACCACACCAGAGCGGGCTACCATCACCACCTCCCACATCGCCATCCACCGGCCCCTTCGCTACGAACAGGACCCAGTCACCCGCGTCCAGCCGTTCAACTGGCTTCCCCGCAACCAGCCGGCCTCGGTCGTGGCCTGCAGCTACAACGGAACCACCAGCGTCTGCTTCGTCACCGACGCAGCCCTGCCCGGGATCCGCCGACTGCCCAGCCTGTTCCAGGACGCCCTTGAAGAACTCCCCCAGCCAGAGGGCCATCTGATGCCCATCCAACCCGCAGACGTTGGCGCGACGCTCCAGGGTCCCCCGGTGGGCAATGGTGAGAGCGCAGACACCGTTGATTTCGCGCTCATCAAGAACATTCTGGTCGATCAGGCAGCCCTTCCGGCCGCGCCGATCACCCCACACGCCACTCAGGCACAGGCAGGCATCGACTCCATGGCCGTGACCGTGCTGTCCATGACCCTCGAAGACCGACTAGGCGTTCTCATCACCGAACACGATCTGGCGACGGCGCCCACAGTGACCGCCGTCGTCGATCTGGTGTCCCAACGGGCAGCGGCACACGCCCAGTCACCAACCACAGCCGGGGACAGTACAGCGGAGGCGGGGGGCCTCGCCATCCCCGAGTGAGGTCGGCGCCACACTGAGAACCAGAGGTAGTCACACGCCACGGGCCCGGCTCCCCTGCCGGGGCGTGCCTTCACCCGCTGCACCCGTCGAGCAGCAAGCTCGTGCTGAAGCAGGCTTTTCGCAGGTGACCGGTCGGTCCTGGGACACGAGGCCCAGGGCCTTTCGCTGCTGGCGGTTACACGAACGGATGACCACGGGAAATGCGGCGAACACGCTCACGCCCCCAGGCTTACGTTGCACCGGTGATCTCTTCCAGCGACGCCACCTCTGCCCTGCCACCACGTGCCGCTCGACTGATTGGCCTGGGTTCGTGGCTTCCGCCGCGCCAGGTGGACAACGCCGACCTGGCCGAACGCCTGGACACGTCGGATGAGTGGATTCGAACGCGAATCGGCATCGCCAGCCGGCACATCGCCGATCCGGGCATGGCCACGAGCGACATGGCGGTAGAGGCAGGGCTGCGGGCGATGAAGGCAGCGGGAGTCGAACACGTCGACGCGGTAGTCCTGGCCACCGCCACGCCGGACCATCACGTGCCAGGCACCGCCCCGCTGGTGGCGCACAGGCTTGGACTGAGCCACGTCCCGGCATTCGATGTCGGCGCCGGTTGCTCGGGCTTCGTTTATGCAACGACCGTGGCAGCGGGGCTCATCCACGCGGGCACCGCCGGTACCGTACTGGTCATTGGAGCGGAGAAGATGTCGGCCATCATCGACCCCGCTGACCGGTCGACGGCCCCGATTTTCGCAGACGGGGCAGGCGCAGTCGTGCTCGCTTCCGGACGCGCCGGCGAACCCGGCGCTCTCGGGCCAGTTGCCTGGGGCAGTGACGGCGAGCACGCGGACGCTGTCCAGATCCCCTCAGGCGGCTCCCGCAACCCTTCAGCCTCCGCCCGCGAAGAACGGTACGTATACATAAAGGGCAATGAAGTATTCCGCCATGCGGTGCGCCGCATGGACCAAGTGGCCCGAGAGGCAGCGACCGCAGCACAGTGGTCCATCCAGGACATCGACCGGTTGATCGTCCACCAAGCGAACGCGCGTATCAACGCCGCCGTGGCCAACGCCCTCGGAGTTCCTCCGCAGCACGTGCCGTCCAACATCGCCCACGTCGGCAATACATCCGCGGCCTCCATCCCCCTGCTGCTGAGCCATGCCGCAGTCAAGGGACAGCTGGCGGCCGGCCACCGAGTCCTCGTAGCATCCTTCGGCGCCGGCTTCACCTGGGCAGCCACCACCCTGCTGTGGCCCTCAGGCCTCCAGGCAATCACCTGAACGACCTGTTCTCCGGCATGACCGTCAGCGGCATGGATGTCGGCAAAAGAACTGGGTGACTGCGGGCTCAACGGCCACAGCGCCATGCGGATCCTTGTCGCCGCCTCCCCACACACCGCAGTCGTCGCATCGAGTTCAGCCAGTACGTACGTACCGGGCGCCCTGCGTCATGGCCATCTGGTGGGCTCTCCTGCGGTTGCAACGACAAGCGGAAGCCCAATCGCCCCGGCCGGCAGCGGGACCTGTGACCGATCCGCCAGCCGGTGCGGAGTCACCCCAAGGGAGGTGAGCGCAGTGGCCGACGCTCGGATATCGTTCACGGCCAAAACCGTTACTCGCCCCTCGAAGTCCAGCTCTCTCGGCCCGGGAATTGGACCGGACACCCGCCAGTGAAGCGAGCAAGGGCGGAAGGCGGTAACCCCATCAAGGGGCCTCTTTCGCGCGCACGTGGGAGCCGTCCACGCACGCGCGGGTCGTCGGCGGTGCGCGCCCCGAAGGCGCGATGCCCTTCGGGGCGCGCGGCAGGGGTTCCGGTTCAGGCGTTGTAGCCGCCGTGGGCGTCCAGCACCGCGCCCGTGACGTACGACGCGGCGGGGCTCGCGAGAAAGGCGATCGCCGCGGCGATTTCGTCGGGGTGCCCCATGCGTTGCAGGGACAGCGAGCTGACCAGGGCCTTGAGGGTCTCGGGGTCCGGCGGTTGCATGCCGCCCTCCATCAGTCCGGCCTCCACGACGTTGGCCGTGATGTCACGGGGCCCGAGGTCCCGTGCGACCCCCATGGTGTACCTCTCGATCCCTGACTTGGTCGCCGAGTAGTCGGCAAGGCCCGGGGCACCGACCCGGGAGCCCAGTCCGGAACTCACCGTGATGATGCGGCCGCCCGCGCGCAGCACTCGGGAGGCTGCCCGGATGACGGCGATCACGCCGAGGTAGTTGGTGGCGTGCATTCGGTCCAGTGCGGCGGTGTCGGCGTCCGGGTCGTCCACCGTGCGGCCCTGCTCCACCGAGATCGCCGCGTTGTTGACGAGGATGTCCAGGCCGCCGAAGTGCGCGACCACGTCGTCGATCAGCGCCGGCGCCCGACTCATGTCCGCCTGGTCGGACTTGAAGGCGACGGCCTTCGCTCCCTTGTCGTGCACCTCGTCGACGACAGCCTGCGCCTGCTTCTCGGAGCTGACATAGGTGAAAGCGACGTCGGCGCCCTGCTCGGCCAGCAGTCGTACGGTCGCGGCTCCCAGTCCGCGCGACCCCCCGGTGACCAGGGCGACCTTGCCCGTGAGTGGCTTGCTCATTCTTCTCTCCTCGTTGATTGACCCTTCCCCGATAGTCGCAACGCTAGTTGTTACGACAACCTGTTGCAACCTTCGCTGTTACGACTGTGCTGTCGTAACATAAAGCGTTGCGGCCGAGAGGAGGGGTTCATGAGTGCCAACAGCAGGTTGACCATTGCCGCCCACGCGCTGGCCTGGATCGGTCTCTACCAGCGCCAGGGCCATGAGGTCGCCACCTCCGAGCAGATCGCGACCAGCGCGAACACAAACCCCGTGGTGATCAGGCGGCTGCTCGGCGAGCTGCGCAGGGCCGGACTCGTGGAGTCCCGGCGGGGCGTGGGCGCGGGCTGGTCGCTGGCGCGCGAGCTGGAGTCGATGACCCTGCTCGACGTGTACGAGGCAGTGGAACCCGGCCCGCTGTTCGCGATGCACCGCACCACCCCGGACCAGGAATGCGTGGTGGGTTACGGCATCCAGCCGGCAATGCAGAGCATCTACGAGGGCATCGAGGAGACCCTGAGACACGAGCTGGCCCGCGTCACGCTCGAGAACGTACTCCGGGACGTACTCGCGGCACCTCGCTAGCCTCCCCGTTACGCCCTGACATCACCAAGATCCCCATCCATGCCCAGGCCGGCGAATAGCCTGGCAACCAGTCACGCCAAAGACGGTTGCGCCATCTCTCGCTCCAGGACCAGCTTGTCGGTTCGCACTCACCGTGACCGGGCGGCCTTCTAGGATCCGGTGCATGCTGGATCCCGAGCTGCTGGAACGGATCACCGCGCGGTGCGCGGAGCTGGACGAACTCGAAGAACAGCTGGCCAAGCAGCTGGCGGAGGTGCGGGCCAAGCGGGACGAGCTCGCCGTCGCAGAGCGGGTCCTTGAGCGGATGAGCGAACAGCTCGCCGACGAGCGCGCCTCTGTCGCGCCGGCGCCCGGGCAGGTGGGCGGACGTGCGGTGATGCTGATCCCGCACCGCACCTCAGGCGTGGAGGAGACCACCCTTCCGCCGGACTACCAGCGCATTCTCGCCGCCGTGCGGCAGGCCGCCGGTCCGGTCATGGCCCGGCAGGTCGGCGACGCGCTGGGAATCGACGTCAGCGTCCGATGGCCGGTTCACCACCCGCCTGTGACCTGATCTGCCGTCTGCGGCAGCGCGGCGCGGGCGTAACCGGGGTGCCCCCGGCGGCCGTTGGAATTGTGTGACGAAAACCAAAAAGCACGCCGAGGAAACCTGCCCGCTTGTCTGCCAGTGCCGTCTGCCGCTGTCCACGCGCACCGTCAACCACCTCGCCGATCTGCTGCGACGTCACCTGAAAGTGATCCGGTCCAGGTGGCGGATCCTGCCGCCCGGGAAGATCGCGGTGATCGTCCTGGCCGTGCTGCGCCACGACCAGCGCCTGGCCGACATGGCCGGTGGAAACAACGTGTCCGAGTCCACCGTCCGCCGCTGGCGCGACGAGCTGATCGCCCTGCTCGCCGCGCAGGCGCCGCGCCTGGACCGCGCCCTGAAGAAGGTCGCCAGGCAGGGCGGGGAGGTGGTCTTGATCGACGGCACCCTCATCGCCACCCAGCGCCGCACCGGAAAGGCCGACCGGCGAAACTACTCCGGCAAACACCACCATCACGGCCTGCACTTCCTCGCCCTGACCGACGAGAGGGGTCGGCTGATCTGGATATCCGCCGCCCGGCCCGGCCGCACCCACGACAACACCGCCGCCCGCCAGGATCACGTCCTGGCCCACCTGCGCGCCGCCGGCCTCGGGGCCCTGGCGGACCTCGGCTTCCGCGGCCTGGACAGCGACGTACTCGATCCCGTGATCGTCACCGGCTTCCACGCCAGCCGCACCCACAAGCTCACCCCCGGCCAGAAGACCGCCAACCGCGTCATCGCCGTCGGCCGTGCACCGGTCGAACACGGCTTCGCCCACCTCAAGAACTGGCGGATCCTCCCAGCGGGACTCTCCCGCCTCACCCCTTGGTGGGCCTCGGCACCGGAAGGACAGCACCGGGGCGCCGGCGACTTCCGTCCCGGCTCCGCCGCCGGGCTGACGGCGGCGCGAGGCCGTAGCACAAGGTGCGACATGGGCTTCCTATCGGGGGTGTTACCGCAGTTCAGGAATGCGGTTGGGCCGTCTCAATCACCCGCCGTCGGCTCTGCTCTCATCAACGCGATCCGTGTCGCGTGGAGGTGGTCCCAGTTCATGACCAGGCGGAATCGCCGATGCGCCTCCAGCCGCTCTGCGTCGGCCAGCTGCTGGCCTCGATACACCAGGGCGTCACCGGCCTGGACGAGTTCCGCAATGGCGATACGGGCATCGTCCGCAGCCTGGCCGGTGGCAGCCGCCAGGCGGTCCAGGGATGTGAGCACCTCCTGCGGCTCGCCCAGATCATCGACCAGATAATTGATGAACCCGTCGACGAGCGGGCCGGTGCGCAACGTCCATCGGATTTGGTCGAGCCGTTTGGTGAGGTCGGCACCCAGAGGCAGCAGGTCGCGCGGCAACGGCAGTGCGACGGGCATCGACCACCGGGTACCGGTCGGCGTCTCCTCTCGGCGAGCCAGACCCCACGTCAGGTAGAGCTCGGACAAATCCCGCACTGTCGTGGGCACCGGGAAGCCGGCGGCCGTAAGCAGCGCGCCGAACTTCTCCCAGCGGCTCGCCTCGTATGCCTCGCGCCCCTCCGGCGCCTCGGTGTAGTCCCATTCCTCGTCAGGCCACGAGAACGAGAGCGCACCGTCGAGGCTGCCGCCGATCATGTCCCAGCTGCCCCCGAAGATCCCCTGGAGGAGGTCGTCGAGGGAACCGGTGAAACCAGACTGGCTCGCGGTCCCGATCAGCATCGTCAGCGGGAAGCCCTGGCGGGGCAACACGTGATCCCAGCCCGCAGCCCACCAGTCGTTGTGCATCGCCATGTCCGAGCGCGGCCCGGGTACAGACGGGTCGTCGATCATCCGGTCAACTCCTCCTGAAAACAGCCCAACACTCGCAGCGTACGCAGTGTGCTCAATGCCTAACACACAGTCGAGGAGGATGGCAGCATGAAGCTCCCTGACCTCGATCCGTTGATGGTGCGCCGTCGTGACGGCGGACTCAGCTTTGTCGATTTCCGCGCTGACCCTGCGATCGCCTCACTTCAGTGGCCCGACGAAGTCGTCGAACAGTTCCTTTTCGATCATGGCGACAACGCTTCCTTCCTGCGTGATTACGGAGTCATCGACCTCCGTGGCGTCGAGTGGAGTCTTGAGACGATCACGGCCGAAGAGCTGTGTGAGATGCCGACCGGAGCCTCCGAACGCCGGCACGTTGGTTGAGGTCTTGATGCTCTGTGCGTCGATCACGCAGGCCGACGGCTGCGCGTTCCGGCCCTCCTTCAGTCGCACCAACTCCCGAAGAAGGCCGTTGAGCTGGGCGAACACGCCCTCCTTCTGCCACGTGGCGAAGTATCCGTAGACCGTCTCCCAGGGCGGGAAGTCGTGTGGCAGGTAGCGCCACTGCACCCCGGTGCAGTCCACGTACAAGATCGCGTCCAGGATCTCGCGAAGGTCGTGCTCGGGCGGGCGCCCGAAGGCCAGTGCCCGGCCGCGACGCTCGAAGCGCCAGGCCGCCAGGACCGGCTCGACCAGCTCCCAGCGGGCATCGGACAGATCGCTCGGATACCGGCGTCGCTCACTCATGCCCTGGACGTACCGCCCGGAAGCGAGTGCGCCCAGGCGTGCAGTCCCGGCCATGGAAGCACGGCCGAGAACAGGGCGTCTTGGGATGAGACAGGCGCGAGCCGCATCCCGCCCCAGCTGCCACCTCACCCGGCCATCGAGACTCGACCGCACCGGCAGACGCACCAACACCACAGCCCTGCACGTCAAAAACCTGGATGCAAACGGTCATTGAAGATGAAAACGACCTCCTTGAGGTCGTTTTGAAATGCGGGCGAGCGTTGGTGCTTCGGCAGTTGCAAGGCCGTCGTGAGCGCCTGCGGTCAGGGTGCCCCGTCCGTGGTGTCGAGTAGTACGCACTTATCGAAGTTCATGCAGCCGCACTCCAGGCAGTCCGCGACTGCCTGCCGCAGAGCCTGGGTTTGTGCGATGTGTTGGTCGAGTTCGGGCAACTTGCGCGTGGCCATGTCCCGCCACTGGCGGGTAGCGGATGGTGTGGTGTCGCCGGCCAGCAGTTGCGTGATCTCGGCGAGGGTGAACCCGGCCCGCTGTGCCATCTTGATCAGGGCGACCCGGCGGACGGTGGTCGCGGGCCACACTCGGCGTCCGCCTTCGCGACGCGCGCCGGGCAGCAGACCGCGCTCCTCCCAGTAGCGCAGTGCTGAAGCGCGTACGCGGGCTTTGTTCGCGATCTCACTGATGGGCAGATACCGCATGCCCGCCCCTTTCCCGATCCGGCCTTGACTTCAAGCGTGCTTGAAGGACGACTGTGGCCTGCATGTTCTCAGCAGCACCGGGACGCCTGATGCCCGGCCCCTACCGTTCCCTGTTCGCCGACCGCACCTTTCGGCGGCTGATGCCGGTCTTCGCGTTGTCCGACCTGGGCGACGGCATGACCGTCGTCGCCGTCGCGTGGCTCGCGCTCGCTCTGGGGCCCGACGGCGGCCAAGGCGCGCTGGCCGGCGTCGCTGTCGCCGCCTACGTCCTGCCCGGCGCCCTGGGCGCGCTGGTCCTGGGCCGATGGATGCGGCGGCTTCCCGCGCAGCGGCTCCTGGTCACCGACTCCGCGCTACGGGCCGTGCTGCTGGGGGCGGTCCCGGTCGCGCACGTGGCGGGAGTGCTCACACCGGCCGTGTACGTCGGGCTCCTGGGTGCCTCCTCGCTGCTTCACGCCTGGGGCAGGGCCGGCAAGTATGCTCTGTTCGCTCCTCTGCCTTCCGACGACCAGCGTCTGGCGGCCAACAGTGTGCTCAGCACCAGTCTGTGGAGCGCGATGATCGCGGGCCCAGCTCTCGCGGGCCTGCTCGTGGGAGTGGTGTCCCCGGTATGGATCATCGGCTTGGACTCTGCCACGTTCGCCGTGCTCGCCATCCAGGCCGGCCGCATCACCCTGCCCTGGTCACCGGCATCAGGGCCGGTGGCTGGTGGCACACGGCAGGGGCTGAGTATTCTGCGGCGTCAGCCGGAACTCCTCGGCCTGCTCGTCGTCACCTGGGTGTTCAACCTCGCCTTTGGCCCCGTCGAAGTCGCCCTTCCCTTGTTCGTCTCCGACAACCTCGATGCTGGCGCGGGGCTGCTCGGTGCCTATTGGGCCGCTTTCGGGATCGGAGCCGTCATCGGCGCTCTCGCGCTGGGCGCGGCCAGACGACTTCCCCTGTGGCCGACCATGCTCGGCATCATCGCGGGTCACGGCGTCGGCGTGCTCCCCTTTGCCATCACGCACACCGCCCTCCCTTCCCTGATCGGCTTCGCTTTCGCCGGACTCCTCTACGGCCCCTACTCCGCACTCTCCTACACCCTGATCCAGGACCGCGCACCCGCCGACTTGCTCACCACGGTTCTGGCTGCACGCAGCGCCGTACTCCTGACAGCCTCCCCCCTGGGAGCGGCGCTCGGAGGCTTCCTCCTCGACCGGACCAGTGCCCCCGCCATCCTCGTCGGCTGCGGTGCACTGATGATCCTCCTCGTCCCCACCAGCATGGTTGTACTGCAACTCTACGGAGATCATCGACGACGACATCAGCCCTCACACGTCCCGGCCGAGCGGGCAAGGCACACCGCCTGAGACCGGCCGGCGCCACATCACTCACCTGACTTTGACAAGGCTGAAATCTCGACACGTGATTGACGATCTTGTCCCTGATGACCTGTGGGAGCGCGTCGCGCCCTTGCTCCCCGCACCACCGGCGCGTAGGCACCGATTCCCTGGACGAGCGCGCGTACCCGACCGTGTGTCGCTGGCGGGCACCCGGGGTCACCGTGCACGGCATAAACGTCGGCCGGTGGCTGCGCAGCAGCGTCAGCACGCCGTCTGGCAGGGGGTGATGGACAGGCGCGCGAGCGCCTGGAGCAGCTCGGTGTCTTCCCGCTGCCCCGGAGCAGGAAGCGCCCGCCAAGCCGTCCAAGGGCACCTCTGGGGCGTTCGAGCGGGGCGTTGCTGCCTCTGGGCGCAGTACAAGGCGCGTATGGGCTCCGTAGGGCCCGTCAGCCGCTCCCACGTAGAGCGGCTGGAGGACGGGGCTGAGGTCAAGCTCGCGGTGTTCCTGTCGAACAGCAAGAGCAGGCGCGCGAAGCTGACCGCCGACAAGCTCCAGGCGCTGGCGGCACTCGGGCTGGAGTGGGCGTCGTGACTGCCTCAGAGGACAAGGGGAGGAGCAGCATGTGCACCCAGCAGCACGACGCGTACGCGGAAGAGCTGTCCCGCATCAGCAAGCACCAGCGTAATGCGGTGACCGCGCGCTTCACGGTGTGCGAGCTGCCTTCCCGGGCCAGGTTCTCCCCCTCGCAGGCGGACGAGCTCGTGACGCTGCTGGAGGCCGTTCGCAGGGCCGCTGCCCCGCTTGACAGCGCTGCGGGCGGCAAGGGCCACCGCCACGATGGCCCAAAGGCCGCAGGTTGCCCACCCGTATCAGGGATCACGCCGACCGATACTTTTCGCGGCGGCCGATAATGTCACGTCTCACTGAGGCGTTGGTGCCGTTCGCGGTGAGGGGCAGGGTCGCCTTCGCACTGGGAGTTTCGCTCTGCGAGCGGACCCAGAGCTGGTGGTGTAGCTCTTGCCGTTGGTGAGCCGGGCGGTCACGTTCTGATGTGGGCCCTGCCAGGCGGAGGTGCGGCCGGCGTTGAGCAGGGACCGGCTGCCCCCATGGGCCACGTTGGTCGCGGAGGTGAGGGTGCCGCCGGAACTCGTCCATCCGGTCGTGCCGTCCTCCATCGTGCCGTTGGTCAGGAGGTTCCCGCCGCCGTTGCCGTACGGAGTGAACTGCCACCAATTGAGGTTGAGCGGGTAGCCGCTGCCGTCCGCGAAACGCCGGTAGAGGTCACGGGCGCCGGTCGCGCCGGAGCGGTGTAGAGGTGGAGGCGGCCGTTGTGGACGAGCGGCGCGGGGGCGGCGGTGTAGATCGTCTGGACGATCGGGTTGTCCGCCTGGCCGGTGTCGCGGGCGGCAGGGTCATGAGGCAGAGCACGCTCATGATCCAGACCAGCCGGCGTGATGGTGCAGATCTCATGGTGATCCTTTCGAGGATGGCCCTCGGGCTGGTGAGCGTTGCCCGACCCCGCGCTCCGTCGCCGTGTGAGCGCTGACGTTTTCGCGTGACCAGGGCGGGCTCGGCCTTCCGCCGAGCCCGCCACGCCGGCTCCACTCCGGAGCCGGACCCGTGTCACGTCGTTAGCGCTGCAGTGTCAGCAGACCCGGCCGGTAGGGCCAATGGCCGTAGTCGCCGCCAATGTTGGGGTTGCGCCCCTGGTAGAGGAATTGCAGGTTGCAGGGATCGACGGTGAAGGTCTGATCGGCACTGGTGCGGATCAGTTCGCCATGGCTGATGTCGTTGGTCCAGGTGGCGCCGCTGTTGGCCTTGCCGGCGAAGGGGTTGCTCTGGGTAGCGGCCTGGGGTGTCCATGAGCCGTTCAGACTGGTGGCCGTGAACGAGCGGAAGAAGCGGCCCTGCGAGCCCTGCGCCTCGACGATCATGAGGTAGCGGTCCTGGCCCTGGAGCTTGTAGACCTGCGGCGCTTCGAACAGGTTGTTCGTCGTATCGCTCATGATCGTTGTGTAGGTCGAGCCGAAACTGCTCGGGAAGTTCCCGATCGGCATGCTGGCCCGGTAGATCTTGCCGTTGTCACCGGCGAAGAACAGGTACATGTTCTGGCCGTCAGCGATGAGCGTCTGGTCGATGGGGCCAGTGCTGGAGCCGGTGATGCTTCCGGAGAAGAGCACCTGCTGTGCGGACCAGCCATTGGGGTTGGAGGGGTCGCTCGACGTCCGGTAGGAGAAGGCGCTCCCACCCCCCCACTGGTAGGCGAGCACCCAGATGTTCTTCGGCGCGAAGTAGAAGAGCGTGGGCGCCACGACGGAGTTCGACATCGTGTTCTGGCTGGCCGAGGCCATCTCCGACCAGTTGGTGAACTGGCCGAAGTTCATCGAACCCCAGCCCACTCCCGTTCCCGCGGCGCCGTGCGTCGTCGCATAGACGAGATGCTTGCCGTTGTAGGGGACGACGGTGAAGTCCTTGAGCGAGGCCCACCCGGCCTTGGGCTGCGCCAGCGCGCCCGTTGATGTCCAGCGGTATGTCGACGGAAGATCGCACGAGCCGGGGTTGCCGCCGCCGACCTTGACGAGCTGCCACTGCTGGTTGTTGCCGCCCCAGTCGTCGTACTGGACGATGTTCGCGTTGTCGGCGGTGGAGGCGCCTTGTACTTCGAGGGCCTTGTTGCTGTGGCGCGCGATGAACCTCACGTGGCCGTCCGAGCTGTCGGCCAGCCGCCACTGCTGGTTGGTGCTGTTCAGGTCGGTCGACTGGACGATCGCGCCGCCGTTGGCGGTGGACCCGTTCTGGACGTTCAGCACCTTGCCGGAGTGGCGGGACTTGATGCGGTAGTTACCGCCGCCGGAGTCGACGAACTGCCACTGCTGCTGGTTCTGATCGTTTCTGGTCCACTGGGTGATGCGGGCGCCGTCGTTGGTCGCCAGGTTGTAGACGTCCAGGGCCTTGCCGCTGTTGCGGTTGACCAGCACATACGAGGCGTTGGTGTCGATGGTCGCCGCGGCGGCGGGCTGGACACTGAGGAAAGTAGCCAGGAGCAGCAATGGCGCAAGGACGGCGAGCAGGCGTTTCAGGTGGACCGGGGACGGATGGCGAAACCACATCAGAAGAGCTCCTTTGGGGGGTGGGGGTGAGGTGACCCCAACGAACCGCAGAGCGGCCGCGTTGGGGGGTCAGGGACGGGATAGGTGTGAAGGCGGCCGCGCATGCCGAAGAGTTGGTGCTCCGGGCGCTCCAGTCGTGACACTTCGCCGTGGCCGAGGTGAGAGAGTCTCCGGCCTTCAGCTGTTCCAGCTGACGGCCGGTCGTGACGGCTGCGGCACCACGCCCACGCCTCCGGCTCCAGGCAGGCCACGGCCTGGTCGGCGTGCAGGAACGGAGGCGTGCTCAGGTGCACGAGGTCCGGCCTCTGCTCCTCGAACATCGTGTGCAGGTCGGTGTAGACCGAGGAAATGCCGTGTTCGGCCGCGAACGCCTCGGCGCGCGCGGCGTCCACGTCGACGGCTGCCACGATCACGGCCCGGTGCGCCTGCGCCCGGAGGGCGGGAACGCGGCAGATGCCCGCGATCCCGACCGTTCCGACGATCACCGTTCTTGTCATCCGCCCAGCACCTTCTTGATCGAGTAATAGGCGGGCTTGGGCAGCAGGTTCTCGTCGTAGGGCAGCGGTGCGCCCTCACCAGGGAAGGAGGTGTTGATCCACGAGTATTTGTCCGTGTAGTCCCAGATGGTGATGCCGACGCATTTCTTGACTGCCAGGCAGGCCTTGACGTAGTCGGCGTACCAGGTGGCCTGGGTGGCGAGCTTCTCCGTGGTCGCGGGGAGGATCATCCGGATGTCGAGCTCGGTGATCGCGACCTCGATCCCGAGGTCGGCGAAGCGCTGCATGTTCTGCTGGACGTCGGCGGGGTAGCCGTACTGGAGCGCCAGATGGCCCTGGATGCCGAAGCCCTCCACCGGGACGCCGTCCGCCTTCAACTGCTTGATCAGGGTGTAATAGGCGTCGCTCTTGGGGCCGATCCAGTCGACGTTGTAGTCGTTGAGGTACAGCTTGGCGTGCCGGTCGGCCTCGTTGGCCCAGCGCAGGGCGTCGGCGATGTAGCCGGGGCCGAGCGTCTTGTAGAAGAGCGTCTCGCGGTAGGTGCCGTCTTCGTTGAAGGCCTCGTTGACGACGTCCCAGTGGATCACCTGGCCCTTGAAGTGCCGGACCACCGTCTGTATGTGGTTCTTGAGGATGGCGCGCAGCTCGTCGGCGGTCCAGGTGCCCTCGGTGAGCCAGGCGGGGAGCTGGTTGTGCCAGATGAGGGTGTGGCCGCGGACCTTCTGGCGGTGGGCCTTGGCGAACACGACGACCTCGTCGGCGGCGGTGAAGTCGAAGACGCCGCGCTCGGGCTCGGTGGCGTACCACTTCATGGCGTTGCCGGGGGTGGTCTGCCCGAATTCGCTGCCGAGGAGCTTCAGATAGGCGGCGTCGGTGAACTCGGGGTTGTCGGTGGCGGAGCCGAAGTACTTGTGGTGCTTCTTGGCCAGTTCGCCGAGCGTCCTGGGACGGGGCTCGGCGGCTGCGGGCTCGGCGGCGAGACCGGCCGCGAGGCAGATGGCGGCGGACAGAGCGGTGAGAATCCGGGACATGGACATGACAGACTCCTCGGGTGCTGGGCGGTTCAGTCGAGGACGATCGTGGTCAGCGCGCGCGGGGCAAGCGTCGCCGTGAGGGTCGTGCCATGCGTGGAGACGATGTCGGCCGGGGTGATCGAGCGGGTCTCGTCGGTGACGTAGCCGTCGGGGTGCCGGTCATGCCCGCCGCGAAGAGAGAACTCGGCGGAGCTTTCGGTGGTCGCGGTGTTGAGGATTTCGATCACGCGGCTGCCGTCGGTGTTGCGGAAGGCCGTGATCTGCAGTGCCGGGTCGGCGTTCGTGACCGGCACGCGGACGGCGCCGGGGCGGATGAACCGGCTGAAGGCGGCCAGCGCCCAGTACCGCTTGGACACCCGGTAGTTGTCACCGGGGTTGGCGAGCTGGATGAGCCCTCGGGTCGCGCCGAGGGACGCGCCGACCCAGTAGACATAGGCATTGGCGTTGCCGACGGTCAGGGTGTTCTGGATGTCGGCCGCGACGGTGAGACCGTCGTAGCCGCTGCCGTCGTCCCAGTTCTCGTTCCAGGTGGAGCCGTCCGGCGACCATTCCGACATCCACACGCGCTTGTTGGTCGGCTGCGGGACCTCGGCCGGACCGCTGTAGCGGTGGCCGGTGATGGTCCGCACGACCTTGCCGGCCGCGGGGTCCGCCTCGATGGCCTCGGTGTAGGCGACCTGCCGGTCCCAGCCCGCGGCGTCGCAGCAGACCAGCTCGGTCTTCAATCCGGATGCGCGAACGGTCTGCCCGAGCACCTTGAGGAAGTCAACGGCCTGCTGCGGGGTGAACCGCATCGAGGCGTAGGTCGCCGTCCAGTCGGGTTCGTTGGTGAATCCCAGATCGGTGATCCTGATGCCTTCGTGCCGGTAGAACTTCGCGTACTGGACGAGGTAGTTCGCGTAGGCCTGACGCCATTCGGGCAGTAGCTCGCCGCCGTCGTTCTCGCTTCCGTTGGTCTTCATGAAGGCCGGGGCGCTCCAGGCGTCGGCGAAGAACCGTTTGACGCCGTAGGCCTTGGCCTCCTTGGCGAGCCAGACCTGGCCGCCGTCCCAGCCGTCCCAGACGTACTTCGGCGTGGCGTCCGGCCCGCCGGGATCGGCCGGCAGGATCGTCGGCATGTGGTCGTAGACCCTGTCGGTCGACGACCCGATGCCCAGGCGCAGGATCGAAAGGCCCGCGCCCTTGTCCTTGCTGAGCAGCAGGTCGAGCACCTCGCGCTGCTTGGCTGGGCTGAGGCCGCGCGCGCCGTGCAGCAGGTCGGCCCGCTGGAAGGCCATCGAGAAGCCGAATCCGTCTATGGGCTGGAGCTCGGCGCGGAAGTCGATGCCGGGTCGCTCGGGGGCGGCCACGGCCTGTGACGGTAACGCGAACATCAGTGCGGCTGTCAGTGCGGTCAGGCGTTTCACAACGTCTCCTCGGGGTGGAGGTCACGCGGAACGGGTCAGCCCTTGGTGGCGCCCGCGGTGAGGCCGCCGATCAGCTGCCGCTCGGCGACGGCGTAGAAGGCGAGGGCGGGGACCATGGCGAGCACGATGTAGGCGAGGACGAGCGCGTAGTCGGTCGAGTACTGGCCCTGGAACTGCTGGACGCCGACCGGGATCGTCTGCCATTTCGGGTCGTTGAACACCAGCAGCGGCAGGAAGAAGTTGTTCCAGCTCGCGACGATCGCCAGCACCGAGACCGTGCCGAGCGCGGGACGCGCCATCGGCAGCAGGATCTTCCAGAAGAAGCGGAGCTTGCCGCAGCCGTCCACGATGGCCGCCTCCTCAATCTCCGCCGGGATGGTCCGGAAGAAACCGCGCAGAATGATGATCGTCATAGGGAGCCCGAAGGCCGCCTGCGGGAGGATCACTCCGAGCGGGTTGTCGAGCAGGTCGAAGTTGCGCAGCAGCAGGAACAGCGGCAGGACGGCCACCGCGAACGGGAACATCAGCCCGATCGTGAACAGCGTGTAGAACAGCTCCCTGCCCCGGAAGGCGTAGCGGGCCAGCACGAACGCCGCCATGGCGGAGGCCGCCACCGTGCAGCATGTCGTGCCGATCGCGATGCCCGCGCTGTTGGCGATCTGCCGCCAGAACATTCCGTCGCTGAGAATGCCGGTGTAGTTGCCGGTCTTCCAGTGCTCCGGCAGCCCGAACGGGTTGGTCGTCAGCTCGCCGGTGCTCTTGAACCCGGAGATCACCGCGTAGATCAGCGGCACGACGACGAACGCGCCGATCAGCCAGACCACGGCGTGCAGCGACAGGCCGCGTGCCGTCCTGCGGGCGTTCATCGACCACCTCCCGAGGTGACGGCCCCGCTCAGGTCACGGCGGAGCACGTAACGCTGGTAGAAGAGGGAGAAGACCAGACTGATCATGAACAACACCACGCTGATCGCACTGGCGTAGCCCACCTGGTAGCGCTTGAACCCGAACTGGAACATCGAGATCGCCATCGTCTCGGAGGAGTGGTTGGGCCCGCCCGCGGTCATGACCCAGACGAGGTCGAAGAGCTGGATGGCCCCGATGATCGAAAGGAAGGCGCTGATCCGGATCGTCGGGCCGAGCAGCGGCAGCGTCACGTGCCGGAAGCGCTGCCAGGCGCCGGCGCCGTCGATGGAGGCGGCCTCCAGGATCTCGCCCGGGATGCTCTGCAGCCCGGCGAGGAAGAGCATCATGTGGAAACCGAAGTACTTCCAGGTCATGACCACGAACAGGGTCGGCATGACCGTCGAGGGATCGGCGAGCCACTTGCCCTGCAGCCACTCCAGGCCGAGGGCGCCGGCGAGATGGTCGGCCATGCCGTCACCGGGAAGGAAGATCATCGTGAAGAGGACCGCCGTGACCACCTCGGACAGGATGTACGGCGCGAAGAACAGCATCCGGTAGACGGCCCGGCCGCGCAGCCTCTGGTTGAGCAGGACTGCGGTGAACAGCGCGAACGGCAACTGCACCGTGATCGACAGGGCGATCAGGTACAGCCCGCGGCCCAGATCGCCGAGGAAGACCTCATCGTCGAACAGCTTGGCGTAGTTCTCGAAGCCGACGAAGTCGTCCATGGGGCCGATCCCGCCCCACTTGAAGAAGGCGGTGTAGACGGCGACAGCGATCGGGGCGAGGACGAAGACGAGGAAAAGGACCAGAGCCGGGACGAGGAACCAGGCAACCGACGCCCAGCCTCCCAACCCGCGCCGGAGCGACCGGGCCGGAGCGGGCGGGCGCACCGGCACGGCGTCCTCCGTCCGCTCCTTGGTCGGGGTGGACACGGAGCTAGGCACCCTTCGCAGCCTCGGTGATCGACTTGGTGACCTGCTCGGGCGTCTTCTTGCCCGCGATGAGGTCGGCGACGCTGTCGTTGACCTCCTGGCCGACCGCCGGCGGGTAGGCCTGGTCGAGGAAGAGCTGGAAGCCCGTCGCCTTGACCAGGCTGTCGGCCACCACCTTCTTGTTGGCATCGGTGAGCTGGCGCTCCGCGCCCTTGACCACCGGCAGGAAGCCGTTGGAGGCCAGCAGCTTGGACTCGTTCTCCAGAACGAGGAACTTCAGGAAATCCAGCGCCTCCTTCGGGGCGCCCTTGCGCAGCGCGAAGCCGCTGCCACCGCCGAACACCTCGGTGACCTGGCCGACACCGCCGCCGACCGTCGGGAAGGGGAAGAAGCCCAGGTCCGCTCCGAGGTCGGCGCCCGCGTCCTTCTGCACCGACGGTCCCCACTGCCCCATCAGCTCCATGGCGGCCTTGCCGTTGCCCATGGTCGCGGCCTGGCCGCCGGGGGTGGCGTAGCCGGCGCCGAGGAAGGCCGTCTGGAACGGCTGGAGGTCGACCAGCTCCTTGAGGTGGGTGCCTGCCTGGACGAAGCCGGCGCCGGTGAAGTCCTTGGTGGCCGCGGCCTGCTGCAGCGCGGGGAGGCCTGCGACGCGCATCGCGAGGTAGGCCCAGTAGTAGTGGCCTGGCCATTTCTCCTTGCCCGCGAGGGCGATCGGAGTGACGCCCGCCGCCTTGAGCTTTTTGACGTCTTCGAGGAGCTCGGCCCAGGTGGCCGGCGGCGCGGTGATCCCGGCCTTGGCGAAGAGCTTCTTGTTGTACCAGAAGCCGACCATGCCGACGTCGTAGGGCACCCCGTAGGTCCGGCCCCCGAACTGATAGGCCTGCAGCGAGACCGGGGTGAGGTCGGACGACCAGCCGAACGCGTCGGTGAGGTCCTCGACCAGCCCCGCGTCGACCTGCTGCTGCAGCACGCCGCCGCCCCAGGTCTGGAAGACGTCGGGGAGCTTGCCCGAAGAGGTGGTGGCGGTCAGCTTGGACTTGAACGCCTCGTTCTCCAACGAGGTCGTCTTGATCGTGATGTTCGGGTGAGCGGCCGTGAACGCCGAGGAGATCTGCGGGAAGAGGGACTTGCCCGGTTCCGTCGTGGCGATGTTCCACCACGCGAAGGTCACCTTGCCGTCGGCCGCCGGCTTGTCGCCGGAGTCGTCACCGCCGCAGGCCGCGGCCAGCGGGACGGACAGTGCGGTCAGGCCCGAGAGCGCCAGGAAGCTTCGTCGGCTCGGGGGAGTGCTGGCCATGGGACCTCCGGGGGTGGGGAATGCCGATTCGCCTCGAAAACATTTCGTAATACTCTCGGATTCTGTGCTGCCATAAACTAGGAACGTGAGGCTTCTCGGTCAAGACCTGTCGCCGATTTATCCAAAAACAGCAGCTCTTTTTGGGCTTGACAGCAGGTCGCGCCGACCGGAAACTCTTCGAAAGTTTGCGATACCTGTCGCCAACCCAAGGCGTCCGCGCAGAGGAGAGAAGTTGAGCGAGCAGCGTCCGACCCTGGCCGTCATCGCCGCCGAGGCAGGGGTCTCCCAGGCCACCGTGTCCAAGGTGATCAACGGCCGCTCCGATGTCGCACCCTCGACACGCGAACGGATTGAGAGCCTGCTGCGATCTCACAACTACCTCCACCCCGGTCGGCAGGGCAGGGCCCGCAGGTCGGGCCTGGTCGACTTGATCATCGGCGGTCTGGACAGCGCGTGGGCGGTGGAGATACTGCGCGGCGTCGAAGCCGAGTGCGCCCAGCGGAGCGTCGGCACCGTCGTGTCGCTCGTCCCGCCGGGCGAGGCCACGCCGTCGAGCTGGGCCGCACTGCCGGTCCTGCACCACAGCGACGGCGTCATCCTCGTCACCGCCTCGGTCACCCACGCCCAGCGCGCCCAGGTCGAACGGGCCGGGGTGGCGCTGGTCGTCATCGACCCGATCGACCTGCCGGGCAACGGTGTGCCGAGCATCGGCGCGACCAACTGGGCGGGCGGCCTCGCCGCCACTGAACACCTGCTGGAGCTGGGGCACCGCCGGATCGCCACGATCGGCGGGCGCAAGGAGATGCTCTGCAGCCAGGCCCGCATCGACGGGTACCGGGCCGCGCTGGAACGGGCCGGGATCGAGGTCGACCGCGACCTGATCCGGTTCGGCGACTTCCAGCACGAGGGCGGGTTCCAGCGCGCCCAGGAACTGCTCGCCCTCCCCGAGCCGCCGACCGCAATCTTCGCCGGTAGCGACCAGCAGGCGATGGGCGTCTATGAAGCCGCCCGGCAGGGCGGGCTGAGCATCCCGCAGGACCTCAGCGTGGTCGGCTTCGACGACCTGCCGATGTGCGAATGGCTGTCACCGCCGCTGACGACGGTGCGCCAGCCGCTGGAGGAGATGGGCCGGCTCGCCGCCCGCACACTGTTCCAGCTTCTGGAGGACCAGCCCCTGGTCAGCCCCCGGATGGAGCTCTCGACCGAGCTCAAGGTCCGGCTCTCCACCGCCCCGCCCCGTCCCTAGGAGAACCCCTTGACCGAGCCCTGGCGTGACCCCCTCCTGCCCGCGTCCGTGCGAGTCGCCGATCTGCTGAAACGGATGACGATGGAGGAGAAGGCGGGGCAACTCGCCGGCTTCTGGGCGTTGCCCTCGAATCCGGGTACACCTGTCGCGCCGATGGAGGACGATTCCGGCGAGTCCGCGCCCAGCCTCGACGACATCGTCGCCCACGGGCTCGGCCAGCTCACCCGGGTGTACGGCACCGCGCCGATCACCGCGGAAGCCGGGATGGAGCGGCTCGCCTCGCTCCAGCAGCAGGTGACCGGATCCGGCCGGTTCGGGATCCCGGCGGTCGCTCACGAGGAGTGCCTGACCGGGTTCATGACGTTCGGGGCGACGGTCTTCCCCGGGCCGCTGGCCTGGGGTGCGTCCTTCGATCCCGGGCTCGTGCGCCAGATGGCCGCCGCCATCGGCGCGGGGATGCGGCGGGTCGGCGTCCACCAAGGGCTGGCTCCGGTGCTCGACGTGGTCCGCGACTACCGGTGGGGCAGGACCGAGGAGTGCATCGGCGAGGATCCCTATCTCGTCGGAGCGATCGGCACCGCCTATGTGCAGGGCTTGGAAGGCGCCGGGATCGTGGCGACGCTCAAGCACTTCGCCGGGTACTCGGCCTCGCGCGGCGGCCGGAACATGGCCCCCGTCGCCTCGGGGCCGCGCGAGTTCGCTGACGTGCTGGTCGAGCCTTTCGTACGGGCACTGCGCGAGGGAGGCGCCCGGTCGGTGATGAACAGCTACACCGACGTGGACGGCGTCCCGGTGGCCGCCGACGAACGGCTGCTGACCGAGCTGCTCAGGGGTGAGCTCGGTTTCAGCGGTGTGGTCGTCGCCGACTACTACGCCGTCTCTTTCCTGGAGACCCGGCACGGCGTCACCGGATCGCGCGGCGCGGCCGGCGCGCTGGCGTTGACCGCCGGAATCGACGTCGAGCTGCCCACAGCCCGCTGCTACGGCGAGCCGCTGACCGAACTCGTGCGGTCAGGAGGCGTACCCGAGGAGCTCATCGACCGGGCCGCGGAACGGGTCCTGCTGCAGAAGGCCGAGCTCGGCCTGCTCGACCCCGACTGGGAATCCGTCAAGCCCGAGCCGGTCGACCTCGACCCGCCGGAAAACCGGGCACTGGCCAGGCTCCTGGCCGAACGGTCCACCGTGCTGCTCGCCAACGACGGCACCCTGCCGCTGCAGCCGTGCCGGGTCGCGATCAGCGGGCCGTACGCCGACGACCCTCAGTCCTTCCTCGGCTGCTATTCCTTCCCCAACCACGTCGCGCTGCCCGGCGACCTCGGGCTGGAGATCCCGACGCTCGGCGAGGCGATGACCGCTGCCGGGTTCACGGTCACCGCGGACGATCCGGACGTGAACGTGCTGGTGCTCGGGGACCGCGCCGGCATGCTCGGCCGGGGCACTTCCGGAGAGGGCTGCGACGCCGAGACCCTCGACCTGCCTGGCGACCAGGCCGCACTCGCCTCCGCCGTTCTGGACTCCGGGGTGCCGACCATCCTGGTCCTCGTCTCCGGACGGCCCTACGCGCTCGGCACGCTGGCCGAGCGCGCATCGGCCGTGGTGCAGGCCTTCTTCCCCGGCGAGGAGGGCGGGACGGCGCTGGCCCGGATCATCAGCGGGGCCGCGGAACCGTCCGGGCGGCTGCCCGTCTCCATCCCCCGCCAGGTCGGCGGCCAGCCCGGCACCTACCTGCACGCCAGGCTGGGCGGGCACACCGACTGGAGCTCGGTGGACCCGACCCCGCTGTTCCCCTTCGGACACGGGCTGAGCTGGACCAGCTTCACCTGCTCGGAGCTCTCGGTGGATCCCGTCGCCGCGACGGACGGGGCCGTCGCCGTTTCGGTCACCGCACGCAACGTCGGCGAGGTGGCCGGGACCGAGGTGGTCCAGCTGTACCTCTCGGACCCTGTGGCCTCCGTCGTCCGGCCGCAGCGGTGGCTCGCCGGATTCGGCAGGGTCGAGCTGCAGCCGGGCGCGGCCGCCCGGATCACCTTCTCCGTCCATGCCGACCGGACCTCTTTCACCGGGCTCGACCTGCGGAGAAGAGTGGAGCCCGGGGAGATCGGCGTAGCCGTCGGACGGTCCAGCGGCGATCTTCCGCTCCAGGGCTCCTTCACTCTGGATGGCCCCGTACGTCACCCGGCGGCCGACCGGGTGCTGTCCGTGCCGGTCGAGATCGTCCCGGTTCCATGACCACGTTGTTCGGTGATCCCGTGCTGCCCGGGTTCCGGCCCGACCCGTCCGTCTGCCGGCGCCGAGTCCCTCGATCGCCACAGGCCGATCGCGGCGACACGTAGGAAGCCTTCCCTCTCCACCCTGTCGGCCTCCGGCGGGCCCCGGCTCTGGGGCCCGCCGAAGCCCCACGCGCCCGGTTCCGCCCGATGGAGGACAGGAAGTCGGAATCGCCGTACACCCACCCCACGCCGGTTCCGCGCTGCGTGCAGCCGACAGGTCCGCTCCACCAGGGTCGTCCTGACGCGAGAGCCTCGCCTACCCCTCTGCCCCGACCCGCGGCGGGCGGACGATCCCCGACCAGAGCGCATCCGCACGCTCGACCCGCAGGCGCAGGAACTCGTCACCGGCAGCGAGCACTTCGTCGACCGGGGCGGCCAACTCGCGGAACTGGCACAGTCCACGTTCCTCCTCCCTGCACCCGGTTGTCCCCGGAGAGAACCGGCAACGTGCTCGACGGCGCACCGCGGCGGACCGGAGCCCTCAGGCCAGGCCTGCGGAAGAAGCCGGGTCCGGTGCGTGCCGGCCGTCGGCAGCGGCATGTTCCACCCCGATGGGGTGTGGCGGCGCGCACGGCGGTGGGGCGGAACCGCTCGTCCGGTCCCGCCCCACCTGTCACTGCGTCTGGCCGTCTGTGCGTCAGGCCTTCCGGTCCCGGTGACGGCGGCGGGGCGACATACCGTCATCCCGGGCATGCCGGGCCCCCGTGCCGCGCCCCGACCGCGTGCCCGCAAGCCGCGGATTTCACCGCAAGGCGGCCGGGTCCGCCGGACTTGGAGGCGCCACCCTCCACAGCAGGGGTGGGACGGGCAGCGGCAGGTACCCGCCGCTGATCTCCGCGAGGGCGTCCAGCACAGCCGGCAGGCCCCCGCAACACGGGCTGAGGAAGATCCGGTTGCCGACCGCGTCGATCCGCCGGACGGCCTCCTGGTCCTCGGGGCTGTTGGTCGGAGGCCGGACCTGGTGCAGGTTGAGCGAGACCGACACCTGGGCCGTACCGGGCAGGGCGGCACGGAGCGAGGCCACCCCCCGGCCGTGCGCCAGGTTCAGGTGGTGGGCGGCGCGCAGCGCGTCGACGGGGTCGGTCCGGCCGGGGGCGTGCACGCCGGAGCCGTAGCCGAGGAAGGCCGAGCACCAGGGCTCGTTCAGGGTGGTCCAGTACGGCACCCGGTCGCCCAGGGCGTCGGCCACCAGGGCCGCGTACTCGCCGAAGCGTTCGGCGGTGTCCCGGGCGGGGCGGCCGCCGCCCCTGGCGGAGCCGCTGACTGACGGAGCCTCCAACTCCTGTGGGAGGTCCCAGTGGTAGAGCGTGGGCACCGGGGTGATCCCGGCCGCCAGGAGCTCGTCCACCAGGTGGCGTAGAAGTCGAGTCCGCGCTCCGCGGCCGGGCCCCGGCCGGTGGGCTGCACCCGCGGTCAGGCCACCGAGAAGCGGTAGGCCTTCAGCCCGAGGTCCTTCATCAAGGCCACGTCCTCGCGCCATCGGTGGCAGTGGTCGACCGCGATGTCACCGGTGTCGCCCCGGTGCACCTTGCCGGGGGTGCGGCTGAAGGTGTCCCAGGTCGACGGGGTGCGCCGTCTTCTCTGGGGGTAACCGTGTGGCGCGAGGCGAGTGGGACCACTTTGTGCAGCTCAGCGCCGGTGTGAACGACAGTATCGTGCGCAACATGTGTGGCGCTACTTGTCGTGAGACTCGCTGAGGTTCAGCAGTGGCACTCGTCTCCGCCAGGCGGGCTGGCAGATCACCCCCGGGGATTCACGCGAATTCGGCTACGGTCAGGCGCATGGATCGCCTGTCCGAGATCACGTTCCTTCTGCCCGACGCACCGGAATCGCGTAGTTTCCTCGATGAGCTGCGCTTGCTGTTCGCCGAGGTGGCGTACGCCGACTTCACCGGTTCTGCGGGCACGGCCGGCAGGGTGGGTGACCGCCTGACCCTCACCCCACCGCAGCCCGCCGAAGCCCGTCCCGTGACGATATTTGAGCTGGCCAACGTTCGTGCGCCTGAGATCGCACTCGACACAGGGCACTCCATCGGTATGTGGGGTGACGCTGACACGCACGAGACGCGGGCCCTGCCGGCCCAGGTCGAGATGGCGGACCTGACCCGCCGCCTTGCCGGGCACGTCCAGCGCGTTGATCACACGGGCGTGAACGTGCCCGCCTGTGCCACCTCGCCCGAGCAGTGGCGCGACCTCACGACCGCACTCGCCTCGGCGTCCACCATGTACCGCTATCCCACCGGCGAGGACTGGCCGTTCGTCCTTCCATCGACATCGGATGAACTCCTCGGCGACATCCGTGACTTCGTCGTCGGCCGCGAGCCCAGGTTCGAGCTGGTCTACGACCAGTGGCTGACGCAGACCCAGTGGCAGTTTGCGCTCTGGACCGACCTGACCCGCGCAGAACTGGAGCAGATGTTTCCCGAGCCCGAAGGGATCACGTTCCCTGAGCTTGAGGAGATCTTCCGCGTCGTACCAGTCCTCAGCCCTTGGCCGGGTCTGGATATCCGATTCGACCTGTGCTATCAGATCGAAAACGGCCCGTCCGACTGGGAAACCGGCGAATGGCTGGTCACGGAAGGCGGCCGAATCCGCTGACACGGGCGAGGGCCGGCCACCGTGGTGACCGGATCGCCTCGTCTCCGAGCTCAGCCGCGTTGGTTCAGAACTCTCGTAAGGTCCCGGTTGGCCGCTCGTGCGGCATCAAGGTCGGACCGAGCCTCTTCCAACTTGGCGGTGAGCTCGACGTTTTGCTGCTCCAGCCTGGTGATCTTTCGTTGGAGTTCGTCGATGTCCATCGGGGCTCCCAGTCCGGACTCCTGCCATGCCTGAGCTCCCAGCGCCTGCGACAACCGTTTCTCCAACTGCTGGACGCGGGCGGCCAGGCGGGTGTTGCGGGCCTGGGCGTTGGCGAGGTCGGCCTGGAGCGAGGCCCGGCTGACCGGCGAGCCGCCGGCCGGGTCCTGGGCTGCCGGTTCGAGTTCGGCGGCGTGGACGATTTCGAGCAGGTCGCGGTGACGGTAATGGAAGCTGCGGTCGACTCCGGCTTGCCGGGCGATGGCCGAGACGCTGATCGGGGTGCCGTTCTTCGCGGCGTTCTTCACCGCTGTTGCCACCCGCTGGCGGCGGCGGTCGGTGTCCGCCTGACGGCCGTCGCGCATGGCGGGGATCACGGCAGCCTCCAGGGCCTGACATCGGGAAGTGGCTGGCCGACGCGGGGCATGCCCAGCATCACCACGCGGCCGCGGCGGACCACGGCGACGGCTTCCTCGATCTGGGCGCGTTCTTCTTCTGACAGGTCGTCCAGGTCCGCCTTGACCCGGTTGATCAGGCGGCGGACGCGACGGATCTCCTCTTCGGAGGGTATGGCCTCGCTGCGGGCCCAGTCGTCGGCCTCGAACGCCGACATGAGCCGCTCGCGGCTGCGGAGCAGGTCAGAGAGGTAGCGCTCCAGGTCGGGAAGGTAGGAGACGTCAGTGCGGAAGTGGTCGCAGCCGACGCAGCGGAAGCGAAGCGGGCAACTCTGCCCGCCGGCCGCGACGTTGTGCGGTTCCAGGCAGATGCCGTAGGCCGTGGCCACTTCTCCAATGGCCCGCCGCACGTGTTCGGAGTCCAGCATTGCCTGTGCTTTGCGCCAGACGCGGTTGCCGCGACGGTCGAACTGCAGGGCGGTGACCCGGTCGACGGCCTCGCGCCGTCGTTCCTGGCTGACCCGGAGCCACACCCCCCGAGAGCGAGCCTCAGAAGATCAACTTACTGCCCCCACACAACGTCACACCACACCGGGCTGGCCCCCAGAGAAGCCCGCCCTCGCCGACCGCTCCCTCGATCTGGTACGCCGAGGTGAGGCTGCCCCACAGGAAGCCCGCGGGAAAGCGGAGAAGTCCGTCAGAGGCTTCCTGCTCGCCGGCTCGCGGCGATGCGGCGACGGGGGCCTGGACTGATGGGGTCATGCGGGAGCGCTCGCATGCTGACGGTGTGTTGGCTCGTGGAGCCTCCCAGCGGGAGAGACCGAGGAGCTCGAAGAGGGTGGCCCCTGGGCTTTGGAAGCGCTTCCAGGCGATCACGCCGGGAAGTTTCCGCCGCACGAGGGGATGATGTCAAGACTTGAGGCGGCAATGGCCGGGAAACGAGTGGGAAGCGCACCCGGTCAGATCGGGCGTGGGCCGACCCTGACGGAAGCGCCCACCGATCAGGCCGACGCGGGCAGGTCGGGGGCGGACTCGCGCACGGTCAGGCGGGTCGGGAGGATCAGCGGGCTGGGGCGGTGTCCTTCGATGGCACTGACCAGCATCCTGGCCATCTCCTGCCCCAGCGCCCGCACCGGCTGATGGACCGTGGTCAGCGGCGGGCTGGTGTGCCGGGCGCTCGCCAGGTCATTGAAGCCGATCACCGCGACGTCCTCGGGCACCCGGAGCCCCCGTTCTCGCAAGGTGCGCAGAGCGCCGATGGCCATCGCGTCGGAGGCCGCGAACACCGCGTCGGGATCGGGGTGCGCCCGGAGCAGTCGCTCCATCGCCTCGGCGCCGCCGTCCTCGGTGAACTGCCCGGGCTCGACCCCGAGCAGCGGCAGGCCGGACAACGTCAGACCATCGGTGAACCCCTGCTCCCGCGCTACGGCGGCCCTGGCGTCCACCTGTCCGGTGATCATGACGGGCCGTCGGCGGCCGGTACGCGCGAAGTGCTCGGCGGCCAGGCGGGCACCGCCCCGGTTGTCGGCGTCCACGTACCACGTGGGCTCCCCGATGAGCGGGAGTCCGCCGAAGACGACGGGGAGATCGACCTCCTCGCCCAGGCGTCCCAGCGGATCGTCGCCGCGCAGCGCCATCAGCATGACGCCGTCGGCCCGGCGGGAGCGCAGCAACCGCTCGAACCGCTCCCGGCCGCGCGGGGTGTTGGCCAGCAGCAGGATCAGTTCCAGTTCCGTCTGCTCCAGCGCCGCGCTGACGCCGACGATGACCTCCGCGAAGAACGGGTCCGCGAACAGCCCCGGCTCGTCGCTGGAGACCGCCAGCACCACCGCTCCGACCCTGCGGGTCGCCAGGGCCTGCGCGGACGGATTGGGCACGAAATCCAGCTCGCGCACCGCCCGTTGGACCGCCTCCCGCTTGGCGCGGCTGACGTGCGGGGCGTTGTTGATCACCCGGGAGGCCGCCGTGCGCGACACGCCGGCTCGTGCAGCCACCTCGTCGAGAGTCGGCATGCGCTTGGGTGGCGGCTCCATGGAAAAACTGCTCCTCAGGCTCACGCGGACGGCGAACAGGGGCCATGATCCCATGCACCGTCCCGACTTCGGACCTGCACGCGGATGATGCCCTTGTCTCGATTTGGCAGCGCTTCCAACCTATCGCGCCATACCAGCCACCGTGACACTGCCGTGTTCAACCTCTTGACACACCCTGCCGACGGACCCAATCATCCCATCAACGCGGTCCAACTCACGTCAAAACTGGAAGCGCTTCCACTTCCCCGCCCCCCACCCACCGGAGGAAGAACCATGCGCAAGTCCGTCCGAGCCGCATCCGCCCTGCTGGCCGGTGTGCTCACCACCGGTCTCGCCGCGATCAACGCCGGCCCGGCGCACGCCGCCGACCCGACCACCATGACCAGCGGCTTCTACGCCGACCCCGACAACTCCGCCCTGCGGTGGGCCAACGCGAACCCCGGCGACGGGCGGGCGGCAGCGATCCGGACGTCCATCGCCAACACCCCGGCAGCCCGCTGGTTCGGCAACTGGAGCGGCGACATCGGCACGGCCGCCGGCGCCTACGTCGGCCGCGCGGACTCCTACGACAAGCTGCCGATCCTGGTCGCGTACAACATCCCCAACCGGGACATCTGCGCCGGTCACTCCGGCGGCGGCGCCGGGAGCCGCGCCGCGTACGACACCTGGATCGCCGCCTTCGCCAGTGGCATCGGCAGCCGCCCGGCCGTCGTCGTCCTCGAACCCGACGCGCTCGGCCACGAGAGCTGCATGACGGCCGGTCAGATCGCCGAGCGCAACGCCATGCTGAAGAACGCGATCGCCCAGTTCAAGGCCAAGGCACCCAACACCTGGGTCTACCTCGACGCCGGGAACCCCGGCTGGATCGGCGCCTCGACCATGGCGCAGCAGCTCGCAGCCGCCGGTGTCAGCGGGGCACACGGCTTCGTGCTGAACGTCTCCAACTACTTCACCGCCGACCAGAACACCTCCTACGGCAACGCGGTCAACTCCGCCCTGGGCTCCTACGGCTACACCAAGCCATTCGTCGTCGACACCAGCCGCAACGGCAACGGTTCCAACGGCCAGTGGTGCAACCCCGCCGGCCGCCGGATCGGTACTCCCAGCCAGCACGGCGGCGGTGCCGAGATGCTGCTGTGGATCAAGATCCCCGGCGAGTCCGACGGCAACTGCGGCGTCGGGGCCGGCTCCTCGGCCGGACAGTTCCTGCCGGAGGTCGCCTACAAGATGATCTACGGCTACTGACCCGTTCCCTCGCCGAAGGCCGGGCCCTGGCGCCGGGCCGACCCCCACCCGGTCCTAACGCCAGGGCCCGCGACACCGAACACCCATGCCGAAGGAACTCCGTGCGTATCCCCCTGTACCGATCCGTCCTGACCGCGAGCGCACTCACGCTGCTCCTCGGCGCCGCCGCCCGGCCTCTGCCGAGGCGAGCTCCGCGCCGGCCTCCCACACACTTCCCGCAAACACCCGCTTCTACGTCGATCCCGGCAGCGACGCGGCCCACCAGGCCGTCACCGACCTCCTCCACCGGGACTTCGAGGCCGCCAAGTCCATGGCGGAATTGGCCAGTTGGCCGGAGGCTGCCTGGTTCACCGACGGCAATCCGGACCAGGTCGAATCTCGCGTACGCGACCTGGTACGCCGCGCCGAGCGAACCCGGACGGTTCCCGTCCTGGTGGCCTACAACATCCCGCTGCGCGACTGCTCCCAGTACTCCTCCGGCGGTGCGCAGTCGGACGCCGAGTACCAGGCCTGGATCAGCGCCTTCGCCCGGGGGCTCGGCCGCGGTAAGGCCGTCGTCATCCTCGAACCGGACGGGCTGGCCAACCTCCCCCCCGGCTGCGGTCCCGACAGCGACCCCACCGGCGCGATCACCACCGGACGCTTCGCCGACCTCAACCACACGATCGACGCCCTGGAGCGGCAGCCGAACAGCGTCGTCTACCTGGACGCCGGCAACAGCCACTGGCGCAGCGTCGGCGACATCGCGCAACGCCTCCTCCAGGCCGGTGTCACCCGCACCCAGGGCTTCTCGCTGAACGTCTCCAACTATCTGACCACCGACCTGTCCACCCACTACGGCACCTGGGTCTCCCAGTGCCTGTGGTTTCGCCACCAAGGGCCCGGACTGGGCCAAGGGGCACCCCGACTGGTGCGCGAGCCAGTACCACTCCCCTGCAGCACCGAACGACGGGCAGCCGGGAAACTCCGTGAACGTGGACGACCCGTCCACCTGGCACTGGACCTACCTGTGGTTCCAGCAGAACGTCGGCACCCCGCCCGCGCAGGAGCTCACCCACCTCGTCGTCGACACCAGCCGCAACGGCCGGGGCGCTTGGAGCCCGCCCGCCGGCAAGTACGGCGGCGACCCGCAGACCTGGTGCAACACTCCCGGTCGCGGCATCGGCGACCGCCCGACCGCGAACACCGGCGTCCCGCTCGTCGACGCCTACCTGTGGATCAAGACCGTCGGCCGGTCCGACGGCCAGTACAACCGCAGCATCCCGGGCGGCACCATCGACCCGGAGTACGGCATCGTCGATCCCGCGGCCGGCGTGTGGTGGCCGGAGCAGGCCAAGTCCCCCTTCCGGAACGCCAACCCCACCCTGAAGTTCAACACAGTCCTGCGCTGACCGAGGCCCCCACCTCGCCGGACGTCGTTCCCGACGAACAGTCAGGTACGGCAGCGCGGGTCCCGTTCACGGACAGCTCAAGGCGGCCCCGGGCATCGCCGGTGACCCGTGGCGCCGCTACGCCGACGGCGGTCCCGATGACCGTCCATCTGCGCGGGCCGTGTACGGATTGCACGTGAAGTCACCCTCCCAGCTTCAATGGGGTGGCCGCTCTGGGGCGACGGATATCGGCGTCTCAGAGATGCGAACTGAAGGAAATACTCGTTTATGGCGGGATCTCTCCTCAGGAGCGCGCCGTTCAGATCCAGCGCCCACTTGTTGGCGCTGACATCCGTGCCCGGCCCGGGTTCCTCTTTCTTTGTCCGAAAGTGAATGTGATGGATGTCCAGGAGCCAACACGAGACGGCAGGGGACGTCACGTGATCATCTAATTTTGCCTGAGCTTTCAACGGCAGCCAGCTCGGGCATCCTCACCGAAAGAGTTTCGATGACCCTTGTGCACCGAAAGCCGCTACTGGGCTACCTTCGAGGGAAGGATTCTCGAAATCCTTTCGAAACTCTTGACATGTTTCGGCGGGGTTTCCACACTGAGTCCCGAGGCGGTGTCGCCCGTCTGTGCAAGTGCCGGGCGCCAGCCTTGGATCGTTACGCCCTGGTAGTGAGCGTCCTTTGCCAATGGACGCGGGCGTCGCTAACGCGAATTCATTCTGCCGCGCTCTAATTCCTTCCGTGATTTCTGTCCTGGAGGCTCAGTCATGGGCTTAAATGCCATTCCCCCACCCACCGTCCGCCGGAAGATCGTCGGTCTGTGTATGGCGCTGGTCGTCGGCGTCCTCGGTTCGGCCGCCGTGCTGGTGGCGCCGCAGACCTCACACGCCGCCGAGAGCACGCTCGGCGCCGCGGCGGCGCAGAGCGGCCGTTACTTCGGCACCGCCATCGCCTCGGGCAGGCTCAACGACTCGGCGTACACGACGATCGCGGGCCGCGAGTTCAACTCGGTGACGGCCGAGAACGAGATGAAGATCGACGCCACCGAACCCCAGCAGGGCCGGTTCAACTTCACCGCCGGTGACCGCGTCTACAACTGGGCGGTGCAGAACGGCAAGCAGGTGCGCGGCCACACCCTGGCCTGGCACTCCCAGCAGCCCAACTGGATGCGGAGCCTCAGCGGCAGTCCGCTGCGCCAGGCGATGAACAACCACATCACCGGCGTGATGTCCCACTACAAGGGCAAGATCGTCCAGTGGGATGTCGTGAACGAGGCCTTCGAAGACGGCAACTCGGGAGCCCGGCGCGACTCCAACCTGCAGCGCACCGGCAACGACTGGATCGAGGTCGCCTTCCGCACCGCGCGCGCCGCCGACCCGGCCGCCAAGCTCTGCTACAACGACTACAACGTCGAGGACTGGACCTGGGCCAAAACCCAGGCCATGTACCGCATGGTCCGAGACTTCAAGCAGCGCGGCGTGCCGATCGACTGCGTCGGCTTCCAGTCGCACTTCAACAGCGGCAGCCCTTACAACAGCAACTTCCGCACCACCCTGCAGAACTTCGCCGCCCTCGGCGTCGATGTGGCCATCACCGAACTCGACATCCAGGGCGCCTCGGGCACGACCTTCGCCAATGTGACCAACGACTGCCTGGCCGTCCCGCGCTGCCTCGGCATCACCGTCTGGGGTGTGCGCGACACCGACTCCTGGCGACCGGAGCACTCGCCGCTGCTGTTCAACGGCAACGGAAGCAAAAAGCCCGCCTACACCGCCGTCCTCAACGCACTCAACGCCACCACCCCCTCGCCCGGTTCTGGACAGATCAAGGGCGTCGGTTCAGGCCGCTGCCTGGACGTGCCCGGCGCCAGCACCACCGACGGCACCCAGCTCAACCTGCGGGACTGCGGCAACGGCACCAACCAGCAGTGGACCTCCACCGCCGGAGGCGAGCTCAGGGTCTACGGCAACAAGTGCCTGGACGCCGCCGGCACCGGCAACGGCGCCAAAGTCCAGATCTACAGCTGCTGGGGTGGCGACAACCAGAAATGGCGCCTCAACTCCGACGGATCCATCGTCGGCGTCCAGTCCGGCCTCTGCCTTGACGCCGCCGCCAACGGCACCGCCAACGGCACCCTGATCCAGCTCTACTCCTGCTCGAACGGCAGCAACCAACGCTGGACCCGCACCTGACCTGTCACAACAGCGAAAGGGTGAACCGATGAAGACCTACGGTGCGGCTTCCCCCGCCCCTCCACAAAGACATCGCTGGTGGTCCCGGATCGCCGCCGTGGTGGCGGCGACCCTCGCGACCGGCATGCTCGTCGCGGTGCAGCCGACGCCCGCCGAGGCGGCGACGGTAGACCCCAATGCCTCGTACGTCCTGGTCAATCGCAACAGTGGCAAGGCGCTGGACGTCTCTGGCGTGTCCGCCGCCGACGGCGCGCGGGTCAACCAGTGGACGCGCAGCGACGGAGCCAACCAGCAGTGGCAGTTCGTGGACTCCGGCGGCGGCTTCTACCGGCTCAAGGCCCGGCATTCGGGCAAGGTTCTCGACGTGGCCGGCGCCTCGACCGCCGACGGTGCCGCGATCCAGCAGTGGGCCGACGGCAACGGGGCCAACCAGCAGTTCCGCCTGGCCGACTCCGACGCAGGCCACGTCCGGCTGATCAACCGCAACAGCGGCAAGGCCGTGGAGGTGCAGGGCGCCTCCACCGCCGACGGCGGCAACGTCGTCCAGTACACCGACTGGAGCGGCGCCAACCAGCAATGGCAGATGATCAAGCTGTCGTCCGGTGGCGGCGGCGGCGGATGCGGCAGCGCCCCGACCCTGGCGAGCGGTACGCACACGATTCAGAGCAACGGTAAGAGCCGCAGCTTCATTCTCAGGGTTCCCGCCAACTACAACAACAGCAACCCCTACCGGCTGATCTTCGCGTTCCACTGGCGGGGCGGAACCGCCGGCGACGTCTCCTCGGGCGGAACGAGCGGGACCGCCTGGTCCTACTACGGCCAACAGGAACAGTCGAACAACAGCGCGATCCTCGTCGCCCCCCAGGGCCTCGGCAACGGCTGGGCCAATTCGGGCGGTGAGGACGTCACCTTCGTCGACGACATGATCCGGCGAATCGAGGGCGGCCTCTGCGTCAACCCGGCACAGCGTTTCGCCACGGGCTTCAGCTGGGGCGGCGGTATGAGCTACGCACTCGCATGCACCCGGGCGAACGTCTTCAGGGCTGTCGCGGTCATCTCCGGCGGCCAGATCAGCGGGTGCAGCGGCGGCACCCAGCCCAGCGCCTACTTCGGAATCCACGGCATCAGCGACTCCGTCCTCAACATCGGGCAAGGACGGTCCCTGCGCGACAAATTCGTCAGCAACAACGGCTGCACTCCCCAGAGCCCGCGCGAGCCCGCGCCGGGTAGCCGGACGCACATCACCACCACCTACTCGGGCTGCCGTGCCGGGTACCCGGTCCAGTGGGCCGCGTTCGACGGAGGCCACGGACCCGGTCCGGTCGACGGCTCCCCCGCCGAGAGCGGCGTCGCCACCTGGACCAAGGGAGAGATCTGGCGGTTCTTCGCACAGTTCCAGTGACACGCCCGCACCATGGAGTGGAGCCAGGATGATCCTGGCTCCACTCCGTCGTCGTCTACCTCAGGTTGAAGCCCCCTCAGCGACCAGGAAGTCCGCCAGTTTGGTCAGGCTCCAGGTCGAGAACGGCAGGCCGTGCTCGGCCGGCTTGGACCTCGCGATCTTCTTGGTCTCGCATCGCTCGGGCAGTGTGAAGGTCTTCGGCCGCCCGCCCTTGTACTTCGGATACAGGGAGTCGAAGCCGTCGGCGTTGAAGTTGTGGATCACATCCCGGACCCGGTCGTCGCTGGTGAAGGTAACCTCGGCGATCTTCGCCACCGGCATGCCCTGCGCGGACAGCAGCACCATCTGGGCCCGCCGCCAGGTCACCACCGACCGGTGCCGCGGCGGATGATCCGCAGCAGCCGCCGCCCCTCGTCGCCGTCGATCTCCCGCACCCGCACGCGCTCCGCCATCCGAGGCCCCGTGTCCGTCAACTGTGACTGGTGTCGATGACGCAGAAGCGGTTGCCCTCGGGATCGGCGAGCACGACGAAGTCGGCGTCGTCCGGATAAGAGTCCCAGTCGACGCGTTCAGCGCCAAGGGAAATCAGTCGCGCCACTTCGGCCTCCTGATCGGCGGCGTCGCCGGCATAGAGGTCGAGGTGAATTCTCGGGTGTTCCTGCACGGGCGTCGTACTGAGGTCGAGGGCCAGTGCGGCACCGGAGCCATCGGCCGGCACCAGTACCGCCCAGTCGTCCTTCACCTCACCATCGCGAGGGACGTAGCCCAGTGCCCGACTCCAGAACTCCGCGGCCCGCCGCACATCAGCGGCCCCCATCACGATCGTTCCGATGCTCAGCATCCGCCAATTCTGGCAGACACCGACAGACCCACGGCGTGAACCACGTCCCCAACTACGAGGCGAACGTTGCCTGATACGGCACTAGGTCGTCAGCGGTACCGGGTGCACCGGCACAGGACCTTCGGCAGCGGCTGATCCTCTACGGGTGACGCGGGTGCGTCCCCTGTCGCCAACCCGGGCACAGCCCCTACACTCCGACCGAGACCTCCAACTCCCTTTCCAGACAGGGGGATTCGTGGCCGAAAGCGCCTCCGCCGGAGCCGTGCAGGGTGCCGCTGGCGACGCACGGTTGCTCGCGCTGCGCGCCGAAGTCGAGAAGATCGTCACCGAGGCCCAGATCGGTGCGCGGCGGGCGCAGCGCCGCGCCAAGCTCTGGCACCCGGCCTATCTCAGCCTGGGTTTCCCCGCGGCGGTCCTCGCCGGCATCTCGGGCGCGGCGGGTCTGGCCTCCGCCGGGGCGCGGGTGCCCGCGGCCATCCTGGCCCTCCTGGCCGCCGGGTTCTCGGCCGGGTCGACCTTCCTGCGGGCGGACGCCCGCCACATGACGAACCTCCGCAGACGCTACGCTTGGCAGAGTCTGGAGACGCGCGCCAGGCTCGTCCTGGCCTACGACGCCTACGAGGGCGCCGAGCATCTGCACATCGCCCTTCTGGGCCTGCACGAAATGCGCGCCGCCGTCCCGTCCAGCGCCCTGATCCTGGCCGAGCAGCAGGCGCCGACGTATCAGGCGCCGGTGGGCGTCCTCCCGGCGCCGACGATCCCGGCGCAGACGCTTCCGCTGTCCGCGGTCCAGCCGCCGACGGTCACGGCACCGACAGTTCAGCAGC
This sequence comes from Streptomyces sp. NPDC052236, assembly GCF_044548015.1. Taxonomy (NCBI): domain Bacteria; kingdom Bacillati; phylum Actinomycetota; class Actinomycetes; order Kitasatosporales; family Streptomycetaceae; genus Streptomyces; species Streptomyces sp. NPDC052236. The sequence goes on from NZ_JBIUBL010000024.1 coordinate 52,251, forward strand.
TAACCCCCCAGGCCCCGGCGGCACAGCCGCCCGCGATCCCCCAGCCGTCGCCCGCCCCGTCGCCGGAGCCGACCGACCCGGTCGGCTGACGCGCACCCGCCCCGGTCCCGAACCCGGTGCCGATCCGACCGGCCGTGCCCCCGTTCATCCAGCTGCAGGGGCCATGCTCTCCCCGAAGGGCGGCACGTCGGCCACCGTGACGTCCAGGCGCAGCCGTACGAAGCGCAGCGGGTAACGCCAGGTGCCCCGGTTGATGGCGGTGTCAGCGCTGAACTCGGCGACCAGGTCGGGGACGACCAGGGTCGGGTCGAGGGCGTCACGGCTGCCCCAAGCAGTGGTGAACCGCACGCCGGTCCATGGATGGTCGGGACCGGCCTGGGTGAGGTGCTCGGCGAGCCGGCGGGCGGCGTCCGGCTTCAGCGGCGTGGTGCGCCCGACCGCGCGCAGCAGGCCGCCGGAGGACAAGCAGCTGCGGGCGGCGCAGTGTGCCGGTGACGGCGCCGATGACGGCTTCGATGGTCTGGCGGTGGCACTGGTGAAGCGTCGGTATTCGAGAGTTGCAGTATTCGCCTGCGCAGTGGGCAACCCTGGCAGGCTCTGATCCTGGCCCCCCTGACAGGCGCCACCCGAGCCGAAGGATGCGGGTGCTGCGCGGCGGGTCTGGTAACCGCCGACTGCTGTCGTCGGCTCGGCGGGACTCAAGCCGGTCCTCCAGGGGGCGCCACGCTGGCCGGGTTCGGGTCAGGAGGGCTGCCGTCCGGCCGGGTCTCCACCGGGGTCGTCGGGCCAGCTCGATGGCCGCGGTGATCCGCTTGCCCACCGGTTCCCGCTGGACACAGAACGTCTGGGACACCGCCATAGCGATCTCCAGGCCGTGCTGCCTGACCCGTTCCGGGTCGGCCGCCTGGATGGACGGCAGCGTGGTGCTGCTGTCCCACACGCGCAATCCCATGGACAAGAACACGACATCGCGACAGCGGGCCCTGGTGGTCGGCCTCGGGATCAGCGGGACCTGGTCCAGTCTGCGTCGAGGGTGGCGACTACCGTGGTCTGGCTGCGGGTGCCGCACCGGCTGCACGCGATCCCGGTCTTGCGGTCGAGGCGGTGCAGCTGCAGCGGACCCTGGGCGGGTTCAGAGCGCACGACGCGGTTGGCGAGGCGGGTCATCGGCGCCGCGGCTTGGTCGTGGAATCGCCGCCACCGCGGCGGCCGCGGACGACGAAGGAACCGGGTCCGATGCTGGTGCGTGCGTTGTTGAGGAACGAACGCAGCCGGCCGGTGTAGGCATCGTGCAGTTCGCTGGCCATGCCTGTAAGGCGAGCAGCCACAGCACAGATCAGCCGCGGGCGGCCCTGGGTAGCCGCAGCGGCCGGTAGCCGTCGGTGTCCCGCTTGGCCAACTCGCCGTCGATGTCCACCGAGTGGGTTCCGTAAAAGTTGACGTTGGCGTGGTGGCTGGGCCAGATGTGCGCCAGCAGCTCATCGTCGATGGGCCGGCCGGCACGACGCAGCGCGGTCACCACCAGGCCGTAATAACTCGGTGCTCCAGGTAACGATCGCGTTGGTGGCCACCGTCAGGCACCACATCTGCTCCGACTGCTGCTCGTGGTGCCGGCGCCGGACCGCTCCCTCGCCGGCGTAGGCCAGTTCCCGGCGCAGGGCGTGCAGGTTCTCGCCCTTGTTCAACTGCCGGGCGATGCGCCGGCGGTACGACTCATCGGCCAGATAGCTGCGCTACCTGTCGGATCCGCAGCTACGCCGGCGGACCACGGCGGCGACCAACAACGTCGAGTCCTACAACAACTTCTCCGCCTGGTGCCGGTTCGGCAACGAGGGCCGGGTCCGCGACAACGACCCCGCCGAGCAGGAGAAGCACATCAAGTTCTCCACCCTGTTGACCGACGCCGTCATCTTCCACACCACCTTGGACATGATGAACGTGCTGCGCCAGCTCGCCGCCGAGGGCTGGGAGATCAAACCGGAGGATCTGGCCGTGCTGCCGCCGTACCAGACGATGCGGATCAACCGGTTCGGCGTCTGGTGTGGAGCAGGCTGGTTCCGCGGAGCCAGGCGGCCGGGTCGTAGTGACGGGGACGGATGAGGATCGCGGTCCGGATACGGGTAGCGAGTTCAGCGTTGGGCCTGCTCGAGTTCCCGCTCACTGAGACGTCATCTCATTTGGTTCGGTAGCCTGTTGGTCGTGGTTTCGATCGTTGAGCGGCTGGTGCCGGATGAGTTGTGGGAGTTGTTCCAGCGAGTGGTCCCAGAGGCACCGTCGCGGCCCCAGGGCGGCGGTCGGCGTCGGCATGGTGACCGGGAGGTACTGGCCGCAATCGTGTTCGTGGCCACGTCGGGCTGCACGTGGCAGCAGCTTCCGTCGACGTCGTTCGGTCCGTCAGGAACGACGGCTCACCGGCGCTTTGCCGAGTGGTCCAAGGCTCGCGTGTGGGCCAAGCTCCACCGCCTGGTCCTCGACGAACTCGGCTCCCGCGGCGAGTTGGACTGGTCCCGTTGCGCGATCGACTCCGTGAGCATGCGGGCCCTGAAAAGGGGGAGCTGACAGGCCCGAATCCTGTGGACCGGGGCAAGTACGGCTCGAAGATCCACCTGATCACCGAACGGACCGGTCTGCCCCTGTCCGCCGGAATTTCTGGAGCGAACCTGCACGACAGCCAGGTGCTGATCCCACTGGTGAAGGGGATACCGCCGATCCGCTCCCGGCGCGGACGCCGGCGACGTAGACCGGGAAAGCTCCACGCCGACAAGGGATACGACTACGACCACCTGCGGCGATGGTTACGCGGACGCGGCATCCGCCACCGCATCGCCCGCAGAGGCATCGAGTCCTCGACCCGCCTGGGCCGCCACCGCTGGACCATAGAACGCACCATGTCCTGGCTTGCCGGATGCCGCAGACTGCACCGCCGCTACGAGCGCAAAGCCGAGCACTTTCTGGCCTTCACCAGCATCGCCTGCACCCTCATCTGCTACCGCAGACTCACCAAATGAGATGACGTCTTAAGAGCAGGCGGCAGCCGGGGGCGGCGGCTGTCGCGGCACGGGTGCTCTGGTCCGTGAGCGGTTCAGCGCGGCGGGCCGAGGATGACACCGCCGTAGAGTTCGGATGCTTCCGCCAGGAGGGACTTGGGGATCTCGAAGTCGTCGGGGCGCGGGGTGGTGAGGTCGCGTCCGGCGTGGCGGAACATGCCCTCGATGCCGCCGGGCGTGGCGATCATCAGAAGGTCGGCGCGGTCGGAGGTGATGCGGTAGCCGTGCGGGACGTTGCGGGGCAGGTAGACGATCCCGCCTTCGCTCAGTTCGTGTTCCTCCTCCCCGGACCACACCAGGGCCGTGCCCTTGATCAGCATGAACACCTCGTCCTCGCGGGTGTGCAGGTGGAACGGCGGGGCTTCGCCCTTGGCGACATCGAAGCGGCCCACGGTCAGCTTGCCCTCGGTGGCTTCCTTGTCGAGCAGCACGGAGAACGTTCCCCCGTCGAGCCATTCGAGCTTCTGCTGCTGTTCGGGCTGCGCCAGATAGGCCATGGTCATCGGAGACCTCCAAGGAAACTCCGGCCTTCAAGCCGGCGCGGAATCGGACTCCTGCGGAGCGGAGCAAGGGGTCGGGATTCGCCCCCCCAGAGTGAATCCCGGTGCTCTGACTCGCAGGCCTGAACTTGACTGGTGGTGCTGTGAGTTTGTGCGTGCGACCGCACCCGTGTGAAGCGGGCGTTCACCTTCGGTGAGGGAGGGACACAGGGGGACATGGGCGGAGCAGGGGACGGTGTGGGCCGCACACGACGTATCCGCATATCGCGTGGATACGGACTGACTGGAGATGGAGAGGACCGGCTGGTTGCGGGCGGCCGCGGGGCCGGCCCCGCGGGAGGAGGTCAGCCGACGGTGAGGACGAGCTTTCCGCGGCTGTGGCCGGCGTCGCTGGTCTGCTGGGCCTTGGCCGCGTCGGTAAGCGGGTAGGTCGCGCCGACCGTGATCGCCAGTGTGCCGGCGGCGGCCTGCCGGGCCAGTTCGGCCAGCCGGGCGGCCGAGCGCCGCGCCGGGCCCTCGGCGAAGACGACGCCGAGTTCGCGGGCCCGGAAGTCGGCGGTGGTGACGATCCGGTCGGTGCCGCCGCGCAGGGTGATGGAGTCCTCCAGCGCGCCCTTGCCCGCGGCGTCGAGCACCGCGTCCACGCCGTTGGGGGCGAGCGCGCGCACCCGCTCGACCAGACCCTCTCCATAGACCAGCGCGGTGGCGCCGAGCGAGGTCACGTACTCCTGGTTGGCCGGGCCGGCGGTGCCGATGACGCGGGCGCCGCGGGCGACGGCGAGCTGGACGGCGACGGTGCCGAGCGCGCCGGACGCGCCGTGGATCAGCAGGGTCTCGCCGGCCTTGACGCCGAGCAGGTCCAGGACCCGGTCGGCGCCGTCGCCCGCCACCGGCAGGGCGGCCGCGTGCGTCCAGTCCAGACCGGCCGGCTTGAGGGCGAGAACGGCCGCACTGGCGAGGGCGTACTGGGCGTAGGCGCCGGTGTCGGACCAGCCCAGCACCTCGTCGCCCACCTGCAGCTGGTCGACGCCCTCGCCGACGGCGTCGACGATCCCGGCGATCTCCCCGCCGGGGACGGCGGGCAGGGTGGTGGGAAAGATGGCTTCCATGATCCCGGATCGGATCTTTCCGTCCACCGGGTTGACGCCGACCGCCTGTACACGCACGCGGACCTGGCCGGAGCCGGGCTCGGGGATCTCGGTCTGCGCCTCGTGCAGGACCTCGGTGCCGCCGAACGTGTCGAAAACGATGGCCTTCATAACTGTGTCTCCTTCGATGAGTTGATCCGGCGAAACCAATTAGGTGGCTGGACACCTAAAACGTGACGCCGATCATGTGGCTAGCCAAACATCTGCTGGATGGGCTCGTTCGCGGGCTGGAGCCACGGAACTTCGGGCCGCCTGCCCGCGCCCGGGGCTGTTCAGCAGCTTCCGGGCCCGAGCAGGGTCTGCCAGTCACTGTCAGGGCAGCTCCAGCACGCCCACCTCGGGATGCCGGCAGTGCTCGGAGGCGATGGGTGTGTTCACCTCGTGCATCCGCCGGACCAGGGCGTCCATCACTGCTGTGGCGCTCTTTCCGGCCCTGCCGCGGGTCTCGTGCCGTGGACCTCGGGGGCGCGTCCGAGCTGATCGTCGGGACTGGAGTCCGTGGGAGGCCCGGCCTCGAGGACGGGTTCCTACGAGTTCAGCTCGGCCGGAACGGCCAGGTCGGAACTCTGGTGCCGCTGCTTCGGGCCGTCACCCGGCTCGGAGCTGCACCTGCGCGCTGTTTTCCGCTGTTTCGATGACGTGGACGCACTGGTCGAGGGCGGCCACCATGTAGCGGCGCCAGAGCGGGACGAAGGGGCCGGCGAGGATCCAGCGGCGGCCGGGCAGCGGCTTGAACTCGTAGGTCCAGCGGATGAGGGTGCCGTCACCGTCGGGGTTGACGTTGAACTCGCCCCGAATGCCGGCCGCGAGGCGGGAGAGGACGTTGGTGAAGCCGGTCAGCTGGTAGGCGAAGCTGGAGCCCGGTACGTACTCGGTGAGTTCTTCGTCGGCCTGGGAGCCGTCGTCGAACTGCGGGTTTCTTCGCGGGCCCGCGTGGTCCCAGGCCTCGGTCTGGTTCTTCACGCTGCTGACGCCGGGGAACGGGGCCACCGGGCGGAAGACGGTGGGGAGGTCGATGGGCGCCAGGATGCGGAAGGCGTCCTGGGGTGCCGTGCGGGTCCGCTGCTGGACGGTGATGGTGACGGTCTTGTCGGCCGGGCCGATGAGGAGTGTGGTCATGGTTCAGCTCTCCGTGGTGGTGGTGATGGGGAGGGTGGGGTAGTCGGTGTAGCCGCGGTGGTCGCCGCCGTAGAAGGTGGCCGGGTCGGGCTCGTTGAGCGGGGCGCCGGTGCGGAGGCGGTGGGGCAGGTCGGGGTTGGCCAGTGCCGTGGCGCCGACCGAGACGGCGTCGGCCAGAGCGGAGTCGAGGTCGGCGAAGCGGTTGTCGAGCTGGGTGCCGCCGCGGTTGACGATCAGCGCCGTGGTCCACTGCCGGCGTATGTGCTGCAGGAGTTCCTCGTCGGGGCCCTGGATGAGGTGCAGGTAGGCGAGGCCGAGCGGGTCGATGGCGTTGAGCATCGCCTGGTAGACGTCGTGCATGTCGTGCTCGGTGATGTCGTTGTCGGGGTTGCCGGGAGAGATGCGCAGGCCGGTGCGGTCGGCGCCGATTTCGGCGGCCACCGCGGACGTCACCTCGGTGGCGAAGCGGATGCGGTGGGCGACGGAGCCGCCGTACCGGTCGGTACGCTCGTTGGCGTTGGAGGAGAGGAACTGGTGGACGAGGTAGCCATTGCCGCCGTGGATCTCCACGCCGTCGAACCCGGCGGCGACGGCTGCCGCCGCCGCGCGGCGGAACTCGTCGACCACACCGGTGATCTCGTCGACGGTGAGGGCCCGGGGGACGGGCATCTCCTGGAGGCCGGTGGCGGTGAACATGACGCCCTTGGGCTGTACGGCCGAGGGGGCGACGGGCGTGCGGTGGTGCGGGGTGTTGTCAGGGTGGGAGATACGGCCGGCGTGCATCAGCTGGACGACGATGCGGCCGCCCTCGGCCTGGACGGCGTCGGTGACCTTGCGCCAGCCGGCGATGTGCGCGTCGGTGTGCATTCCCGGCGTCAGCAGGTAGCCCTGACCGTCTTCGGACGGCTGAGTGCCCTCGGTGATGATCAGGGCCATGGAGGCCCGCTGCCGGTAATACTCGACATTGAGCTCGCTGGGAGCGCCGTCCGCCAGGGAGCAGTCACGGCTCATGGGAGCCATGACGAGCCGGTGCGGCAGCTTCATGGCGCCGACGGTGACGGGGGTCCAGACAGTCATGGGTGAGCACTTTCTGCTGCAGAGGGATCAGAGGCCGAAGAGGGTGGGGAAGGGCTAGAGGGAGGCGAGGGCGCGTACGCGGTCGGCGATGGCGCGGCGGGCGACATCGGTGGTGAAGGCGATGGAGTCGAACTCGTGCGGCACGCCGGGGTGGAGGTGGAACTCCACGGGTACGCCGGCTTGGCTGAGTTTGAGGGCGTAGGCGAGGCCCTCGTCGCGGAAGACGTCGAGCTGGCCGACCTCGATGTAGGCGGGAGGCAGACCGCTCGCGTCCTCGAGGCGGGCCGGGGCGGCCGTGGCGGGTACGTCGGGGCCGCCCGCGGCGTCGCCGAGCAGGGCGGGCCACGCGGTGCGGCTGTCGTCGTAGGACCACAGCAGGTAGGGCTCGATGTGCGGGTCGGGCGTGGTGGTGCGGTCGTCGAGCATCGGCATGAGCAGGATCTGCCGCGCGATCTGCGGGCCGCCGCGTTCCCGGGCGAGGATCGACAGCGCCGCGGCCAGCCCGCCTCCGGCGCTGTCGCCCATCACACCGATCCGCGCGGGATCGACACCCAGCTCGTCGGCGTGTTCGTGCAGCCAGAGCAGGGCGGTGTACGCGTCCTCGACCGGTGTGGGGAAGGGGTGTTCGGGTGCTCGGCGGTATTCGACCGACAGCATCGGCACCCCGCTGGCGGAGACGTAGCGGGCAACGGGGCCGTCGAACAGGTCGATGTGGCCGAAGATGTAGCCGCCGCCGTGGAAGAACAGCGCGGCCGGTCCGGCAGGGGCGCCCGTCTTGGCGTACCAGCGCATGGTGATCTTCGTACCGTCGTCGGCGGTCGCGTAGTACTCGGTGGTCGTGACGTCGGCCGGGACCGGTTGGGCCGCCGAGGCGGCACCAATGATCGGTTCCCACATGGCGCGGCGCGCGGCGACGTCGCCTACCGGCGGAGGGGTGGCACCTGCCATGGCCTCGGCCATGGCGGCGAACACCTGGGCGAACTCGGGGTCGAAACTGAGTGACATGACTGTCCTGCCTTCTTGGTCGGATGGGTCTGAGCTGGTCGTTCGGAGCCCCGAGCCGATTCGACGCCGAGCCGGCTCGACCGCCGCCCGGGAGAGGCGACCTCAACGTTCGCTGCGTGCAATGTGCTTCAGTTTTGAAGCGTTGGGAGGTCGAAGGACACTCCGGTTTCGAAGCGACATGTCAGGGTGCGAGGGCGGCGCCTGCCGCTAGGGACCGACAGCGAACAGCAGCTGCAGCTTGCCCTGGCTCGGCGAGCCGGGCACGGCGGTGAAGACCAGCAGCGTCTGGCACTGCTCGGGATCCACCAGCACCTCTGAGTAGAGTTCCAGTTCCCCCAACTCGGAGTGCAGATAGCGCTTCAAGCCGTGGTGATGGGTCGCCGTCACCTCACGCGACCGCCAGATTTCCGCGAACTCGGGACTGGCCTCGAGCAGGGCCGCGACGATCTCACCGGCCTTCCCCGTGGGGTCCGCCGTGTACGCGTCCCGGATCTCCGCGGCGAAGACCCTGCCCCGTAGCGGATGGTCCTCGACGGGGTAGAGGCTGCGGACCTGCGCCTCGCCGGTGAACCAGCGGTAGGCCAAGTACCGCGATGGACCCGCGTACCGGGTGAAGTCGCCGAGCAGCACGACCGCCGGAGGCGTCTGCAAGAGCGCCTCGCCGAATCGCGACATCAACATCGCCGGTACGTTCGAGAGGCCGGCGACGATCCGCATCATCGTGGGACCGACATGGTCGTCACGTACGATCCGCCGGGGCGCCGGGATCCCGCCGAGGACGAAGAGGTGGTCGCGCTCGCTCAGGTTGAGCCGCAATGCCCGGGCGAGTGCGACGAGCATTCGCTCGGACGGTGTCGGGCCACGCTGCTGTTCGATCCGGCTGTAGTAGTCGGCCGACATGCCGGCCAGCGCCGCCACCTCCTCGCGCCGCAACCCGCCGGTACGGCGACGCTGCCCACGAGGAAGCCCAACGTCCTCCGGCTGCAGCGCCTCACGACGCGCGCGGAGAAAATCTGCCAGTAACGCCCGGTCCATCGTCCGGCCTCCCCTGTTCGACAAAGCAATCCTGGCGCGGACGGGAGAGCGGATGAAGGCTCACTTCATCAGGGGACAAGTTGTCCCTGGACGGGCCGACGGCGGTGAGCAGAGACAGTCGGCCGGCCGACGTCCGCCCCCGGTCGACATGCCTCATGCCGAACCCGGCCCGACCTGCTGGAGGGCGGACAGATAGGACTGGACACCCATGGCCATGGTCGGTACGTGCTCGCGCATCAACCGCTGGAAGTGGGGTGCGGTCGCGGCGCGGTGGTCCACGGTGAACTCCCCGGCCAGGGAGAACCAGGTGATCGGGGAGGCGCCGGCCTGCACCATGCGCTCGACCGCGACGGCGTGGGTTTCGGCTGTCAGGCTCGCGGTGGCATCCACGACCAGGTAGACCTCGTAATCTTCGCGCAGCGCGCCCAGCACGGTCTGCAGGACGCATCCCTCGGTGGACACGCCCGCGATGGCGAGGTTGCGGCGCCCGGTCTCGCGTACAGCTCGTGCGAAGTCCGCGTCCAGAAAGCCGTTGAAGTTGCCGCCCCGCTCGATCACGGGGTGGTCCCCGATCGTCTCCTTCAGTTGCGGGTAGAGCGGCCCGGACGGCTTACCGGGCTGACCGTTCGTCACGACCAGGCCGCTTTCGTACCACAAGGCTGTTTTCGCCAGTCCCACCACGTTGTTGATGTGCTCCGCCGTGTCGTGCGACCGCAGCACGTTGGCGAACCCGACGGCGTGGTCCACCAGGACGATCGTGGTGTTCTCGGGGGTCAGTGGTTCGAGGTTCATGAAGTGCTCCGATGGCTGGCGATGTTATTGATGGCCGTCGCAGAACGAGTAGGTTCAGGGCTGTTGGGGCCGGCTGTGCGCCTGGCCGGCGAGCGCGGAGAACCGGATCAGGAGACGCAGACCCAGGCTCAGGCGCAGGCGGGATTCTGAGGCGAGTGAGGCGGCTGTCTTGGGGGCCGCCTGCTCCGCGTTCGCCGAACGCGGTCATGACCGCGCTGTCATCCGGGAGATCGCTGGCGGGACGGCGCCGCCCATGGCCTGGCGACGCGGAACCGTCCGTCGAAGGGACAGCTGTTGATCGCCTCGACGTACAGTCCAGCCGGGCCTGCCAGTCCAGCCGGGCCTGTCCGGGCACCCCAGGCCCGCGTCGCACGCAGGGAGCAGGCTGACGGCAGCACGCTGCAAAGGGTGATGCTGCCTAGGCGAGCGCGGCGGGGGGAAGGACGATGGCCTTTCCGGAGATCGGGCTCGCGGCGGCTTCGGCGTGCAGGGCCGGCAGGTCGGCCAGTGGCACCCGCCGGGCGATGTCGACGCGCAGCTTGCCGGAGTCGACCAGTGCCACCAGCCGCGCCAGTTGGGCGGCGTCGCTGTTGACGAAGAGGTCGATGCCGCGCACACCGCGTTCCTCGTCGGATGGTGCGGGCATCCACACCGTCGTGTTCACCACGACACCGCCGTCGCGGACCACATCGGTCAGCGCGGCCAGCTGCGCCGGGTCGACCGGCGCGAGGTTGAGCACGACGTCGACCGGCTCAGCCAGTTCGGGAAGTCCGTGGCCGAGGACCTCGTCGGCACCGGCCGCCTTGACACGCTCACTGCTGCCCGGCCCGGCCGTGGCGATCACGTGGGCGCCGGCGTGCTTGGCCAGCTGTACGGCGTAGCCGCCGACCGCGCCGCCCGCGCCGTTGATCAGCACGCGCTGGCCGGCAGTCAGCCCGGCTTGGTCGAAGAGGGCCTGCCAGGCGGTGAGGCCGACCAACGGCAGCCCGCCGGCATCGGCCAGCGGAATGCTCGTGGGCGCCCGCGTCAGGATCCCAGTCGGTGCGAGGACGTATTCCGCGGCCGCGCCGGCGCCGGTCATCGACAGGAAACCGACAACCCGGTCACCGACCTCGACGCCGTCCGCGTCCTCGCCGAGCGCGTCGACCGTGCCGGCGACGTCGATGCCGGGGGTGTGGGGCAGAGCCACTGGGATGGGGCCCTGCATGAAGCCGGCGCGGATGTTGCCGTCGACCGGGTTGAACGATGTCGCAGCCACCCGGATCCGGACTTCTCCGATCCCGGGGACCGGCTGTTCCATCTCCTCGTAGCGCAGGACGTCCGGGGTGCCGAACTCGTGGAAACGCACTGCCTTCATGGCATGCCTCAACTTTCACAATGCGGGAACTGATTCAGATATGAATCAGTTTGTGGTTGGAGCACGCTTCGACTTCGAAACAATGCTCAGGGGTGCGAGAGAGCCGAAAACCGCTAAGGGGCGACAGCGGCCAGGAGCTGGAGCTTGTGATGGCTCGGGGAGCCGGGCGTGGCGGTGAACACCAGCAGCTGTTGGCACTGCTCGGGATCCATCAACATCTCCGAGTAGAGCTCCAGTTCCCCCAGCTCGGGGTGCAGGTAGCGCTTGAGGTCGTGGTGATGGGTCACCCCCACCTCATGCAACCGCCAGACCTCCGCGAACTCGGGACTGGCCTCGAGCAGGGCCGCGACGATCTCACCGGCCTTCCCCGTGGGGTCCGCCGTGTACGCGTCCCGGATCTCCGCGGCGAAAACCCTGCCCCGCAGCGAATGATCCTCGACGGGGTACAAGCCGCGGACCTGCGGGTCATGGGTGAACCAGCGGTAGACCAGGTACCGGGACAGACCCGAATACCGGGTGAAGTCACCGAGCAGCGCAACCGCCGGACGCGTCTGCAGCAACGCCTCACCGAACCGTGACAGCACGATGGCCGGCACGTCCGAGAGGCCGACGACGATCCGCATCATCGTGGGACCGACATGGTCATCACGCACGATCCGCCGGGGCGCCGCGATCCCGCCGAGGGAAAAGAGATGGTCACGCTCGCTCAGGCTGAGCCGCAACGCCCGGGCCAGCGCGACGAGCATCCGCTCGGAGGGCGCCGGACCACGCTGCTGCTCGATCCGGCTGTAGTAGTCGGCCGACATGCCGGCCAGCGCCGCCACCTCCTCGCGCCGCAACCCACCGGTACGGCGCCGCTGCCCACGAGGAAGCCCGACATCCTCCGGCTGCAACACCTCACGACGCGCGCGAAGAAAATCCGCCAGCAACGCCCGGTCCATCGTCCGACCTCCCCTGTTCGACACACCCATCCTGGCCCGAACCGAAAATCAGATGAAGGCCCACTTTAACCGCGGACAAGTTGTCCCTGGCTGGGCTTCAGCCCGGATCCACCGGCTTGATTCCCGGTTGATCGTTTCGGAGTCGTGCAGGCCGTGTTGGGGCTGAGTTGCGGATTGAGGATCCCCCGGCGTGCGGGGGGTGGTGATTCAGCCGGTAAGGGTGGGTTGACGGGGTTTCGGATTCGTTCGTTCGGCCGTTGCCTGGTCGGCGTAGTGCTTCTCCTCGAACTCGATCAGACTGAGGTAGCCGAGCAGTTTCTGGATGCGCCGGGAGTTGTAGAACCCATCGATGACCCCGTTGCCCAATTGCTTATGCGGCGAGGTCGAGGGCAGCGAGGTGTGATGTCCGAGTGGGGCGAGTGGTTGTCCGGTCCACCAGGCGTCGAGTCGGAGCAGGTTGACGGCGGTGGCTGTGAGGATGTGCGCGAGGGCGGTCTTCCCCAGTCCTGCGTAGCGGGTTCTGCGTGCGCCGGTGGCTGTGACCGCCTGGTGGATTGTGCCCTCAATGCCGGAGCGGATCGCGTAGACGGCCTTCCATTCCTCTGTGGACTGCTCGGCGCGGGCGTGCTCGAGAACGGCGTCTTGATCTTGCAGGCGGACGGTGAGCTGCCGACCGTAGCGTGTCGAGTTGGTGCACTGTCCGCGGGAGGGGCAGGCGCGTAGGTCTCGGTAGCGAAGCGGATGCGGATCGCGGATCGCTGGTTGTTGTCGAGGCCCTCGGTCCAGTAACGGCTATGGGAGCTGTCGGGGCAGATTGCCCGATGAGCGTCCCAGCCGATGGTGAAGGATGCTTTGTCGTAGCCGGTTGCTTGGACGGTGCGACGGGTCATGGGTCGGACCGGGCCGATAACGCGGACGCCTCGTTGGCTGGGCGCCGTGAGCAGGAGTTCCGCGGAGATGTAGCCGGCGTCCATGAGGTGTTCGCCCGGCAGCAGGCCCTTGGCGTCGAGCCGGTCGTGGATCTCGTCGACGACCACGGGGTCGCCGGCCGTGGCGTCCGTGGTCACCACGTGGGTGATCAGGTGCGGTCGGCTGGTCTCCCGGGCGTCGCAGGTCTCGGTGAAGTGGCCCTTGTAGCCGTCCCAGGCCGAACTGAGGTTCCCCGGGATGCGGAGGAAGTTGACAGCAGGTCAGATGGGACTCATGAGAGGACCTGTGACCATGGCTGCACCCCGGAAATACTCGCTCGAGTTGCGTCAGCGTGCGGTACGTATGTATCGCACCGCTGAGCCGAAGCCCCAGATCAAGAGGCTGGCCGTCGACCTCGGCGTGCACCCGGAGGCACTGCGTGGCTGGATCCGCCAGGCCGAGGCGGACGCCGGCGAGCGCGACGACCGTCTCACCAGCGACGAACGCGCCGAACTCACGGCCCTGCGCAGGGAGAACACCCAGTTCAAGCGGGCCAACGACGTCCTGCGGACGGCTTCGGCGTTTTTCGCGGCGCAACTCGGACCCGGCCCAGGTGACGGCGCTCGTCGACGAGCATCCCCGCCTGGGAGTCGAGTGCGTACTTCGGGAACTCCACATCCCCTCCTCCACCTACTACCGCTGGCGCCGCGCAGAGAAGGAGCCCTGCGAACGGCGGCGTCGCGACGTCGAGCTGACCGAGCGGATCAAGGAGATCCACGCCGACACGTCGAAGAACTGCTCAAGCTCACCCAGCAGATCAGCAGCGGCGCGAAGTCGGCGTGAAGATCGAGATCTTCTCGGACAGCGCCTGCACACCCTGACCTGCGATGACGGAGTTTCTGCGAGCTCCTTCGGCGGCGCCGTGTACTTAAGAGACGGGCCGCGTCCTCGTAGCGTTCGTAGAGCTGCCCCGAGCAGTCCTCCCCGCCGGCCCCGTCACGTCAGCGAGGACAAGTATTCGGACCAGTTCTCGCCGGCGAGCGTGGCCCAGCGTTCGGCTGTCTTGGGGTGGATGCCGAGCAGGTCGGCGATGACCATGGGCGGCAGGTCTACCAGGGCGTCCATCATGGCGGTGTTCCGGGCTGCGCGGGCGGGCAGACCATGGTGTCTCAGGGTATCGGCGAGGCCGAGGGGGTTACGTGAGCGTCCAGGGCTTTGGCCCGGCAGGAGGTACCTATGCTCGGCTGCGGTGCTGTGCCGGGGCATGCTGTGGCGGAGCTGATCGTCGATGAGACGAGCGAGCTTCGGGGGGAGCACGAATGGGTGCTGGTTGACCGTCAGGTAGGTGTGCTCATCGTCGCGGCTGATGTGGTCCTCGGTGAGCTCGACGATGCGGGTCAGGGGAAGGGCGTAGAGACGGACGAGAGCAGCTGCGACGCGGACGTCCAGGGGCAACGCGGTGTCGTTGAGGCAGTGCAGCAGTTCGTTTCGGGCCTCGTCCTCGGCTTGGAAGTGGCCGGGGAGTTGCGAGGCGGGGCGATCGATGCTCAGACCGGGCGGGCAGAGGCGTCGTGCGGTGCTCCAGCGGAGGAAGGGGATCGAGCGGGAGCGCAGGGTTGGTCGGTCGGTCGCCCAGGTGTCCAAATGCCGCTGTCGAAGCTGGCGCAGGCTCAGGTGTTGGGAGTCGAGCCAGTTCAGGAAGTCGATGGCGGCGAGCACGTTGCCGCAGTCGCCTTTGTGCGCGGCGTAGGTGTAGCGGCCGCGGGCTGAGCGTCGGCGGGCGTCGCGGATGATGTGCCACTCGGCGAAGGGACGGATGAGATGGGCGTGCCGTGCTGGGAGTTCGGCCACGGTCCGTGCGACCCAGTTGGTGAGCAGGGCGAGATTCTCATCGCGTGGCGGCAGGATGCCGGCGGTCACGAGTAGCCCGCGTACGTAGGCGGTGGCAGCCCGTTGTGGCAGCGTGTCGAGGGAGTCGTGGTTCAGTGCTTCGGGCTCGAGGGCAAGGCGTCGCAGGAGGTGGGCGGCGGGGCTTCGGCGCAGCCACTGCAGGACGCGGTAGGGGTTCTCCGCGCCGGTCAGAACAACGGCGAGGGGTTTGAGCGGCTGGGCCATGCTCGCGCCGTCTGCGGAGAGCAGATCGCTCACGCGGGCGGCCAGGATGCAACGGGGGCAGCGGTGGCCTGAGTAGAGATCCGCCGGCTCACCGCAGGCCGAACAGCGCTCGACCGGTTCGTCGGGCAGCGAGCACGCCTTGCACAGGAGGGCTCCCTCCGCCGTCCGGCCGATCAGAATGCGATGCCGACTGCACGAGGCGCACGGTGCAGGGGTCGACAGGGCTGTTCTGTAGCAGGAGTTGCACACCGGCCCTCGCGGCCAGAGGACCTTGACCTTCGCGACCTGGCTGCACAGGGCGCAGGCGCGCTCTTCGCGAGGGCGGCATGTGTCGCAGTGGAAGGGGCCCCGGCCACCGTTGATGTGGTGGCCGGGGCGGACCCTTTCACAGATGGCGCAGGTCTTCTCGTGTCGCTTATAGCACCGGTCGCAGGTGTCCGGCCTGGTGCCGTCGGCTCGGGCGACGATGGGAACAATCTGTCCGCAGATACCGCACAGGCGGGCAGGGCTGGAGTAGCAGCCGCCGCAGACCGGCCCGTCGGAGGTCAGGGCGTTGACCCGGCGTAGTCGTCCGCAACGGCAGCACGTCTGAGTGTTCTTGGGAGCACAGGTCTGGCAGAGGCTGGTGCCGTCGGGCAGGCGCCGGTACGAGATCATCATCCGGCGGCAGTCGGCGCATTCCTCCTTGGCATCCGGCTCCTTGTTCCTGCACGGATTGCAGATGCCGCCCTCCGGTCGGCGGGCGTAGATGCTGACCACTTTGCCGCAGCGGGCGCAGGGCTTCTTAGCACGTCGGCCGGCGCAGCGTGAACACAGTCGCCCCTCCGGTCCGTTGTTGGTGGGAAGCGGGTCGGTCCGTCCGCAGTCGCCGCAGGGCACCAGGGCGACCTTGTCACCGTGCCCGGCGGCGGTGAGCGCGGCCAGCAAACGCACCACGCAGGTCGGGCAGTCGCTACTGGGCATGCTCAAAGCGTCGGGCCTGTCGGACAGATAGCGCACCAGGCGAAAGGCGTTAGCACCACGCCATGCCCGGGCTTCCTCCGCCACGGCCTGCGCGTGTTCGGGGGCAAGGGATTCGCCCACCGCTGTCCTCAGCAGCGCGATGATCTGTCCCCGGGCGGCGGAGAGTTCGGCGCGTAAGCGGATCTGGTCCGGTGTCAGTGGCCTCACGGCTGACCCGGGCGCCGGATCGTGGTACGCCGCTCCTTGAGCGGCAGTGGCTCGGCCTGTCCGTCCGCGGTCTTCTTGACCTGTGCGTTGACCACCTTCGGCTTGATGAGATCGTTCGGCGTGCACTCGAAGATGTCGCACAGCGCGACCAAGGTGTCCATGCTCATCCGCTGGGGCGGCTGCGTCACCAAGCGGTAGACCTGCTCACGCGACAAGCTCACGCCGCGTTCCGCCAGGAGCGGCACCAGGTCCGAGGTCTGGAACATCTGATGCTCGGCCATCGTGGCCCGCAGACACCACTCGTAGCCCATCTTCTTGATCATTTAAGATCCCAGTCGTCACCCAGCCGACGCTTCAGCGAAGCCTCCAGTAGCTGGTTCCGGTACTCATCGGAGACACCCATGTAGATGGCCGTCGTAGCAGCGTGGCTGTGGCCCACCTGCTCCTGTATTATCTTTAGTTCGCTGGGCTGGCAGGCTGTTGAACTGTGCGTTTGTGTTGCGGTCATTGTCCGTGACGTAGCTGATGAGGGCATTGGGGGGCCTTTCAGCACGGGCCGATCGTTACCGACCTGGGATTGCTTGTCGACGGTCTCTTGGAGGGTCTCCCGGGCGTCGGCCATTCGTCGGCAGTCGGAGGCTGCGGAGGAGGTATCCAGTGGCACGCGCGGCGGCCTCTTCAGTAGGTTTTGCGGATGCGGCAATTCGCGGATATCGAAGACCTGTCGGGGCTCGTGCGTGACGCACTGGGAGCGGGATGCCACGTTGTCGCGGTGGACCGGTTGCGCGGGGGAAGCAAGAAAGGGGTGTACCGGGTCCGCCTTGATGGAAGCCACCCGGCGAGTGTGATCATCTACAGCTGGGCCGAAGCTGAGAACTTCTGGCCAGGCGCGCGCGAGGCCGACCCGACCGACCCGTTCGCGCCCGCCTCCGGGCTGGTCCCGTTCCTGACCGCGCAGCGGAGCTTGAACAGCCTCGGTGCACGGGTTCCACGGGTACTCCTGGCGGATGACAGCCGGCGCCAGTATCCGGCGGACGTCGCCGTTGTTGAGGATGTCTCCGGCGGCACGCTCGAAGCGCTCTTCGAAACCGATCCCACGCGCGCCGCCGAAGCCCTGGGGGAACTCGCCGAGATGCTTGAGGTGATGCACCGGCACCAGGCCCAGCACTACGGCAGGGTGGACCTGTTGGAGCGGGGCGGCTCCGCATCCGAGATCTCGTGCGAGCGACGGGTCCTCGACCGCGCTCTGCGGGACCTTGAGGAGGCAGCGGGGCGTGACGGCAGGATCGCGGCAGCCGGCACGGCATTGCGCGACCATCTGCAGGAACTGGCCGATCGGGTGAGCCCTCGCGCGGAATACGGACTGATCCACGGAGAACTCGGACCCGACCACGTCCTGGTCGACGGCGACGGTCACCCTGCCCTGATCGACATCGAGGGCCTGATGTACTTCGATGTTGAGTGGGAGCACGTTTTCCTCCAGCTCCGCTTCGGCGAGTGGTACACCGCTTTGGCCCGGCCCGGTCTCGATCCGCAGCGCCTCGACCTCTATATGCTCGCGATGCGTCTGTCGCTGGTAGCCGGTCCACTGCGTCTCCTCGACGGTGACTTCCCTGACCGGGCGTTCATGCAGGGGATCGCTGAGCACAACCTGGAAGAGGCGCTGGCGCTCCTGCCGTTGGTGTAGCCGGGGGCGCAGGGCCGCGCCGAGCACCCGCCTACTCGACACGATCAGCTCGAACGGGTGGGCGGGGAAGTTGACGCTGGTGGTGGGGAACTGCGTGACCGTCGGCAGGGTTGCTTGCACCTGCCCGTTGTGGGTTGGTGCGGGTCGTCGCGGCGCGTTGTTTGCCGAGTGCACGAGCGAGTTGCTCGCGGAGTTGCTGGTTCTCCTCGGTGAGCCGCCGGATGCGGGCGTTGGCGGCTTCGAGTCGTCGCAGCAGCGAAGCATCGGAAGTGCGCTGATGTGCGGGAACCGGCGACCGGGGTTCCCGGCGGTGTGCTGCCCGTAGTCGCTCGATCTCCGCTCGCAGGTCCGGCTGGGCATAGAGCCAGGACCGGGACACTCCTGCCTGTGTCGCGACAGTCTCGAAGGTGACCGGCTCGCCCGCTGCGTCGAGGGTGCGGAGGGCCTGGATGGCCTTGGCTCGGGTGTACTCGCTGCGGCGGCGGGCGGCGTCGACGATGTGCTGGCTGTTGTCAGCTCGCATCGGCGGTCGCCTCCGGATGTCCGGGGTCGTCTTCCAGACCGGTGATGATCTTCTCCAGGTTGCCGAGAACCTGGCGGTTCATCTCGACCACGCGTGCTTGGCCGCGGGCCTCGGCGGCGGAGACGATCTGCAGCAGCTGCTGCCGTTGCTCATGGTGCTGTGGCAGGAACTCGGGGGTTGTGACGAACATCGGGCAGGTCAGGCAGGCATTGGCATGCGGACAGGTTCGTTGCGCTGGTAGGCCGCAGTAGCCGTTGGGCAGGGCCTGGGTCACGCGACCGAGCCGCTGCTTGGCCCAGGTGGCCTCGGCCAGAGGGCCCTGGGGATCGAGGGTGACGCTCTCGCCCTTGATGTTGACCTTGCGCGCCTTCTCCCAGTGCTGGCGGACCGTGGAATCGTGCAACCGGGCATAGTGGGCGGTCATCTCACCGGACGAGTGATCGAGAAGGACGCGTACGACTTCCTGCGGGACGTCCCGGTTGATCAGCCTGGTTCCAAAAGTGTGGCGCCATTGATGGGGCGTCAGATGCACTGCGCGACCATGTTCATCCCGGACCTCGCACCGCTCCAGCCAGCGATCGAGCTGGCCCCGGTAGGAGTGCGTGGTCAGCGGCCGAGTTCCGTCCGGGTTCATCCGTGGCGCCGGGAACAGCCACCGGCCGCCGCCGGGCCAACGCTCAAGGACACGCTGCTGCTGGGCAGCGATCTCGCCCTCGACCTCCTCGTCGATGGGGACCAGGGCTTCGCGTTTCATCTTCCGATTGAGGTAGCGCATGTAGGCGGCGCCGTCGGCGTCCCGGATGATGCAGTCGAATGCCAGGTGGCAGGCGTCGCCGACCCGCAGTCCGCAGCGCATGAGGATCAAGGTCAGCGCCCGGCCGGCGGGAGTGTGCCAGCGGTCGAGGTTGGCGGGCTGTTCGACCTGGGCCATCACGTGCTCAGCCAGTGCACGGGGCAGCCGCTTGTCAGGGCGGGGGAAGTCATCGGGGTAGAAGGCCGCGCTCGCCGGGAGGCTGTGGTCCCAGCCGTGGCGGCGCATGGCGTGGAAGAAGGCGTTCAGCGAGCCGATGTCCCGGCCGCGGGAATGAGTTGAGCGCGGGTCGAGGGCCAGGTCGGCGAGGTAGCGTTCCAGCACGGCCCGGTCCACGCGGGCCAGCTCGTCGGCGGAGACACGGGGATCGGCCAGGAATCCGGAGAACCGGTTGAGGGCCAGGATGTCGATGACGGCCTGGTTGACGCTGCGACCGATGCTCAGCCGCCAGCGCACGAACCGCTTGGCCGGCTCGCGTAGCCACGGCTGGAGGATGCGGTCGAACCGCAGCCGGGCCCGGGTGCCCTTGATGCCGAGCCGACGTAGTTCCCACACATCGCGCGGGAACTCACTCTCCCAGCCTTCGCCGTGAGCGAGGTCCTCCAGGTGTGTGTACGCATAGCGCAGGAAGGCCAGTTGCCCGTTTTGGTTGTGGCTGGAGCCGCGTCCGGTGGCGTAGTACTCGCTCCACCGCTGCATCGGCCACTCCAGCAGCGAGGCGGTGCCGCTGGCGGCGACCAGCCGGATCACCGGGGCGACGGCCGAGCTGTGGGTGTTGACCTGCCGCTCGTCGTGACGGCACTGGAGCGCGTATTGCAGTTCCAGCCGCAGCTGCCGTTTCCCCTTCAGCGGCCGGTAGTCGAACCGGTCGTCCCCGGCGGCCTCGCAGCGGCGCACGAACTCCTCGATCTCGGGGCTGCCGACGGCATACCAGCGGGACTGGTCGCTGTCGTTGACAGCTGGCAGGCTGGCCACCCACGTCCTCTTGCTGGGCTTGCCCGCTCGCTCCCAAAAGCCGTGGTGGCGCACGCACAAGCCCTGCCGGGCCGCCCCGAAGCGGCATCCGGCGACGGCACATGCCGTCAGTTCCGACCGTCCGACCGGGTCGGCCCCGGGATCCGCGATGAACGCCTCGACGTCCGGTTTCCCACGCCGCTGCCAGCGGTAGTAGTGGCCTCGGCAGAGCTGACGGGTGCGGGGCTGACGCGGGCATCCGGGGACCCGGCAGGACCCCAGCCCGAAGATCAGTTCCCCCGGCGCGGGGATGAACACGTCCACGCGGAACTCCGGCCGGACGACGGCCATCAGCTTTCCGAGCAGCCCAGCATCGGGGGCCGGAGCGGCAGACATCGCGTCGCTCACCAGCTCACCTCCCCGCCGGTCAGGAACCCTGCGACCTCCAGGGCTCGGCGAGCATCCTCCACGGACAGATGGCCGTAAATGTCGTGCGTGGTGGCGATCGAGGAATGCCCGAGCAACGTGCTGACCACTTCGATCGGCACCCCCTGCCGCAGGAGCAGGGTGGCTCGGGTGTGCCGGAACCAATGGGGGTCGAAGTCGACCCTGATCTCCCGCCGCAGCCGCAACACCAGGTCATAGACGGACGCGTAGGTCAGCGGGCGCCCGTAAGAGCCGCCCCAGAGGTTGACGAACATGTAGTCGCTGTCCAGGTCGCCGTACTCGCCGTGGAGGTAGTCGGCGTAGAGCCGCACGATCTCGGGACCGACAGGAACGGTGCGGGGAGAGGCGGACTTGGCTCGTGCCCGGTTGTCGTTGACGCGCGGCATGACGGTCAACTCGCCTTCCGCCACGGCTAGGCCCTCGTGCCGCAGGCCCAGGGCTTCGCCGATCCGGATCCCAGTCTCCCACAGCAGCGCGAACAGGAACCGGTCCCGCAGCCGAGTGCAGGCGTCCAGGATCGCCTGGACCTGGGTGGCGGTCAGGAGCGTCGGATGCGTGCGAGGCGCCTTCAGCTTGATCGTGCGGCGACGCTCCGGCTGGCCGCCAGCCAGGTGATACAGGAACGGCTTCCAGCCCGTGCGCCGGGCCCGGACCGGCTGCAGCTCGGTGACGAGATCTCCGAGGTCCACACCGTGACGTGCGTGGAAGACGTAGAGACCGCTGACCGCGGACAGCTTCCGGTTGACCGTGGTCACCCCGCAGTGATGCTCCGCCGAGGGCAGCAGCGTGACACCGCCGTCGCGGCCCGCGGGCGGCAGTCGGAGCCAGGCGACGAACTCACCCAGGTCCTCCAACCGGACCTCGGGCCAGTCCAAGCCGCGTCGGTCGAGGAAGACGAACCAGTCCTTCAGATCATGGGCATATGCCTTGATCGTGTTCGGCGACCGCTCGATGTCGGTCAGGTAGGCCAGGTAGCGCTCGATCGGCTCGACTATGCCGCCCTCACCGCCGAGGACTGTCCACGACTCAAGCGTCGAGTCGGGCATCAGCACCCGTTGCACCAGCATCAAACCTCCCGGAGACGTGCGTGGTAGACGGCGGTAGATAACCACCTCCACCAGGCAGATCTCCGCTCACTACGGGCTCGTGCTGCACGTCGTGGACACACTGCTGAGGACTCAAGAGAACTTGAACGAAGCGGGCAGGGTAGCCGAACTCGGTCAGATGCGTGACGTAGCCGTGCCTTGTGTCCGCAGAGGCCGTGTGCGGACACCCCCGTGTAGCGATTCACCAGGCGGGTCAGCGCGAATACTTTCGCGACGCAGTCCGTCGACCGTGTTGCATTCCGCCCTGTCGATCATGATGCAGATCACACCCTTCGGGAGGCGTCATGGTGTGTGACTGCGTCCGTCCCGTGGGCCGAAGGCTTCGAGGGCGTCTGCATCGGTAGCTCGCGCGTGAAGGAAGTAGTCGGCCCATTCAGCGATTTCAGGGTAAGAGGAGTCTTGAGTGACCTGGGTGACGGCGGCCTCGATGTCGAAGTGCGTGGAGCGTAGTTCGACGCCGGGGCCCAGGAGCGCCCAGTGGGCCCCGGCCCGTCCGTAGGGCATGCCGACACTGCCGGGGTTGATCACGAGTCGGCCGTGGGCGAGGCGAACGAACGGCATGTGCGTGTGCCCGCAGACCACTGTGCGGGTGTCGCTGTCGAGCCCGCTGAAGACCTCTCGCCAGCGGTCGAGGCGTGAGTCGACCAGGACTACTTCCTCATCGTCTCGAGGGGTGGCGTGGCAGAACAGCACCTTCCCCAGGCCACGCACTGGCAGAGAGAGTGATCGCGGCCACTGACTGAGAAGGTCGAGGTGTTCTTCGCGTAGTTGTTCGGCAGCCCATGGGGCGATTGGATCGGGGATCGAGTCGCGTTGACCGCGGCGGTATTCGAGGAGTTCGCGGTCGGCGTTGCCGCTGATCCAGACGATGCGGTCGCCGAGACTGGTCAACAGGTCGAGGACCTGGGTGGGCTGAGGGCCGGCGGTGATGTCGCCGGTGAGCACGATGCGATCGGCAGCGCTCACCTCTGGTTCGGCGAGCACGGCCTCAAGGGCGGGCAGGACTCCGTGAATGTCGGACAGGACGGCTACTCGGTTCAGCATGGGCACCACTGTGGGATGAGGTCCGCTTGGAGGTGAGACCTTTCGCCTGACGCGTAGTTCGGGGAGTGACTGCTTGCGAGAGTCACGGGGTCCATCAGCCAGCCTGCTGACGACGCCCACCAGTGTCGTCCCCCCTTCAACTGCAGGTTCCGATCACCGTGGTTCGCGGAGCGGGAAGGCGACTCACCCGGCTTGTCCCGGCCGCGGACTCTCGCAGGTGAACGATTTCGTCATGCTGGGCGGCGAGCCGGGCCAGGGCCTGGGTGCGGAAGTCCGCGAGCTCGCCGATCGCCTGTTCCGACTGGGCCAGCCGTTCTTTGAACTTTGAGTTCTCTGCCTTGAGCCGGGCGATCTGGGCCTCGCGGGGGTCGGAGATCTCGCCAGCGTCTTGGAGTGCTTGGAGGCGTCGTTCGAACTCGGTGCGGAGGTGAGCGTAGGGGCGGGTGCCGTAGAACGCGGTGCGGTCGACGCCCGCTTCGCGGGCGAGGGTCTTGATATCGCATTTTCCGCCGGGCGGGATCTCGCCGCGCAGGAGCCGGTCCATGGCGGCCCGGATGCGGTTCTCGTTCTCCGTGCGCTGGGCTGCGGAGATTCTCATGCGGACTCCTCCTCCATGGTGGCGCTGGCGGCGTCGATCTCGGCGATGACCCGGAGGGCTCGGTCGTAATCGGCCTGGAGTCGGGTGCGTTCGGTCTTGCGGGTGGTGCCGAGTTGGCCGATGAAGATCTTTGTTCTGTCGGCGTGCTCGGCCCAGACGGGGCGGTGGCCGGGATGGTGGGTGGCCTGCGGACAGCGGGCGGAGTCACACATCCCGATCAGCGGACGGTCCGCGGCGGGGGTGCCGGCGAGTTTGAGGCAGAGCGCCCGGGAAGGGTCGGTGAACCAGCAGTAGTTCGCCGGTCCGAGGTGCAGGACGTTGGCGCGTTTGGTCAGGAGGTTGAGGACGTCGCGGTCGTTGCGCTGGGTTTTCGGGGCCGTGGCCGAGGCGGTGTCGAGTTGGGCGTCGATGCCGGCGAAGAACTCGGTGAGGCTGCGGGCGCCGGGACCGGCGGGCAGAACGCCTTCCTGGTAGTTTCGGAACTCCTCCAGTACCAGCTGGAGATTGCGCTCGCTCTCGTGCTTGTTGACCTCGGCCAACAGCTCGGCCTGGGCCCCGCCGGGGCGCGAGGCATAGCCTTCCGTTGTGGCCACGGCGATATGTTTCATGTGGATCTTGGTGGCCAGGACGCCGCCGGGCCGGTAGGCCATTTCGAGGGACAAAGTGCGCCGCAGCATCCGCAAGTTGACTGGCCCCCCGGGGATTGGCGCCAGGCCAAGGCGCCTCCCGGCCTCGGAGTTGGCCCAGTTCTTGAACCACTTGAAGCGGACGTTGAAGGAGAACCTGCCGATCAGCAAAGCCCCTTCTGCCGGGGCGTCGTGCAGTTGCTCGAGGAGTTCGATCGCTCGATAGACCGGCTCGATAACGACCCACTCGTCGTTGGTGCCGCCCAGCGGCTGCCCTTTGACGATCTTGCTGGCGATCCGGTAGCGGGTCAGGCCCGGGACGGCCTCGTCGGGCGGTCGTCGGCAGCCGATGCGCAATTCCATCAGCTCACTCGCACGCATGCCTGAGATAGCGGCAGCGGTGATGATCGCGGCGGTGCGGACGATACCGACCAGGGCGACGGCCTGGAGCCGGGACACCGGCAGGGTCCAGGGCAGTGACGATGTCCCGTCGGCCGCGGGGACCATGTCGACATCACGGCCGAATGGTCTCTCGACGCCGACCTGCGCGAGGGTGGCTTCCAGCGCCGGCCTCATGGTGGGCAGCCACGGATTGCAGAACTGGCTCAGCCCAGCCCGGCGGGCGAGGGTGCCCATGGCCACCAGGAGAAGGGGGTCGTCCTCAGCCCAGCCCTTATCGAGGCGCTTCGCGACGTAATGGTCCTCCAGCATGGGCAGGGCTGTGCACGTTCGCGTGTACTCGGCGAGGATTTCGCTGAGCTCCAGGACCGGGACGCGGTTCTTGGGCCCGACCCGCCGGAGTCCTTGTGCTCGTCGGGCCGAGTGGCGGTCGGATTCGCGGATCTTGTGTGCCAGGTCGACGGCGTGCGGACCTAGTGTGGACATCAGATAGAGGGCGGCCGCGAGCATCGGCTGCATGATCTCGTCCGCGACCGGTTGGGTCTTGTTCTCGTCTCGGCCGCTGGGCATCTCGGCGACGGCGGAGGCGGTGGCGCCGCCCCAGGGCCGCAGCCCGGCGGGGACGCGGTCGGCGGTGAACAGGTCGCAGTAGTTCACCAGGTCGACGACGACCTGGGCGGCGGATCTCCTGGTCGCGTGGCTGTTCTCGCCGATCACGGCTCCGTCGTCGTCGAGCACGTAGCGGCGGTGAGCCAGGTATGCCTCACAGTCCCGGGTGGTGACCTGCTGCAGGCTGCTGGTCGCCCGTTCGCCCAGCCAGTTGAAGAAGCGGACGAGTTCGTCGAGACGACCGCGGCAACTGGTGACGTGGAGCGGGTTGCGGAAGGCGCGGGGCAACGGGGCGACCGTCTGGTGGCGTGGTGCGAGCATCGCCAGGACCAGTTCCTTGGCCACCAGTCGCCAACGCGAGTCCGTGATCAGGGTGAAGTCGAAGCGCCTCACCGAGGGGCTCAACTGGGTCGGCAGCCCGATGACGTGGGTGAAGTCCCAGATGCCGTCCTCGAACGTGGGGCGAGCGGCGTTGTCCGGAAGGGCTAGCCCGGCTTCGTCGCAGACATCGGCGCCCGCAAAGACGGCGGAGCGTCCGTCGAAGGCCGGATCGAAAGCTGTGCTCATGCGGTCATCTCCTCGGGCCGCAGGGGAAGTTCGTCGTCCCGGTCGGTGACATGGGCTGCGGCCGAGGTGACCACGGCCGGATCGAAGCGGTCCAGGACCTGCTGGATGCGGGCGGTATAGGGGCCGAAGACCGCCATGAAGTGGGCGGCGGGCATCTGCTGCCACTGCCGGGAGAAGAACGCCTTCAGCCGCAGCAGGTTGACCGCATGCCGTGGTGCGAACACCGCCAGGGGACACAACAGGCAGACCCAGGGGCGAGCCGGACAGGGTTTGCCCTTCGGGCCGTGCAGTCCGGACAGCTGATCGCCGCAGGCGGCGGTGAACGCATCCCTCTGTCCGCCGACGAGTTCGGCGATCACCTCATCGTCGAGGGCAAGGTCCGCCACGAGCTGCGGATAGCCCTCGGCCAGGGCGGCGGCCTCTTCCTCGGTGATCACCGTCGGCGGATGCGACCTGCGTAGCAGGTCATGCTGGGCGTCTTCGATCACGGCCTCGACCGCACGTTGCTGGGCCGGGGTTGCGGCCGTCAGATAGTGGTCGCCTTCGACGGCGGGGGTGTGGTTGGGGTCGATGGTGGCCCGGCCGCTGCCGTTCCACGTGCTCTTGTCCCGCATCGCCTCGTGCGTGGTGCGGATCCGGGACCGGTGGATCTTCAAGGGCTCTCCGTCGTCCCCGCCCAGCTGGTGGCGCTGGACCCACCGCTGGATGGCGACGCGGTCGAACTTCCTCACCCGCCGGTCACCGCCGGCCCGGCTCAGGCCCAACCACAGTTTGCGGCCCTCGTCCGGCGGAACGAAGCTCCGCAGCAGCGTGGAGTGGGCCAGCCACTGCTCCAGCAGACGCACGGCCCTGCGTGGCAGATTCAGGCTCTCGGCCGCAGTGCGGCCCTTGACGTAGGAGAGCAGGATCGTGGAGTCCCCGGCCCAGTCAATGTCCTGTGTGACCAGGTCCTCGATGCCGTCCGGCACGATGCCGGAGTAGATGCCGAACAACAGCCGGTAGGCGATGAGCACTTCCAGGTGCGGGAACAGGGCCTGCGTCGCGTCGTGGAAACCGCCGCGGCGGTGGACCAAAGCGGCCGAGATGCCGACGTTGCGGCCGAACTCGGAGATGCTCACCGGCCCGACGGTGGCCAGCAACCAGCGAAGATTCTGGGGAGTCCATCCGCCCTCGCCGGGATGCTGTCCGTGAGCGACAGCGGTCAGGGCCTGCCGGTGGGCCGCGTACGACTCCTCGACGAGCCGTCGGCAGAGGTCGCCCAGCCGCTGCCACTCGCTCTCCGAGTAGGGAGGCAGGGCGTGGTGGTTGGGCTGAACGTTGAAGTTCCGTCCGGCCGCGAGCTCAAGCACCCCGTCCGCCAACGAACCGCCGGCCTGACCGAACGCCTCGACCATCGCGCGGGTGCACGCCTCCCGGCCGCCCGAGCATCCCATCAAATACTCGGCCAGCCTGCCCCGTTTGAGCTGGTCAAGACCACCGGTGAAACCCTGCGCAGCCAGGGTCCGCACCATGCCCCGGATCGCCTGGACGTAATGGTTGACCGTGCCCGCGGAATCCGCAGTTCCGTGCGGGTGGATCACATCCACCAGGCCGGTGGCCAACTGCCGGGCCAGCAGCGGATTCGGCAAGCCGTCCAGCGAGAACGCCGCACGGCTTCCATCGCTGAACACGCAGGTGACTCCCAGGGGTTGGCCGATCAGCATGGTCGGCATCAGAGAGCCCCGCCCTCGATGTCGTCGTCGAACTCGGCGGCGGCTTCCCGGTCGGCGCCCGCGTCGTCGGTCAGCCCGGCCGCGGCGCCGGCCCCCTCGTATGCCTCCCGGAAGATGCGCGTCGTATCCAAGCGCCGAAGGTACTTTTCCGTGGTGAGGACGGTGGAATGTCCTAGAAGATCACGAAGCACCAGCAGTGGGTCGGCCTTGCTCAGGTAGAAGACCAGAGCGGCGTCGGCATCGGTGTCCCGCACGAGCTTCGCGGCCTGCCGGTAATGCCCTGTGACCAGGTATTCCAGGGTCCTCATGGAGAAGGTGTGGCGGCATCGGTGGGGCCAGACGTGCGGGAACCGCGGTTCGAAGCGAGCCCGGATCCGGTCGGATGTCCGCTCGAAGACCGTGCCCCAGGCGGTGAACGGGCCGCCGCCGTTCTTCACCGCCAGCAGGCACGAACCGCCCTCCGGCGCGACCAGACGACGCCGCTCGGCCGGAGTCAGCGATTCCCAGGGCCGCCGGACCCCGTTGATCAGCCCGCCCCGGGCGTCCGGCTCGGTCACCATCAGCGGTTCGCCCCACCGTCGTGGCGGCCGCCAGAGCGAGCCGTCCGTCGTGGCGGCCCGGTCCAACTCGACATAATCGTGCAACCCGGCCAGGGCCTCGTAAGAGGTCCACGTAGTGCGGAACTTCTTACCCTTGGTGATCCCGGCTGGCACCGGGAACGGGATCGGAACCGCGGTCGCCTCCGGCGGCAGGGCGGGGATCTCCCAGGGCAGCAGATAGGTGAACTCCTGCAGCCGCATCCCAGTGGCCAGCGCGTGATCCCCGACCGCCCCGTTGCGGGTCAGCTCCCGCCCGTGGAAACCGGTGTCCTGCGAGCCGTCCGGGGCCAGCCCACGCAGGCCCTTGCGGAACAGCTCGGTGAAGTCCGGCTCCAGGTACTTGATCGTCACGTGCGGCTTCGGCGTGCGGCGAACCGCCAGATTCACCTTCACCTCCCGGCCGGTCCCGGCGAACAGGACCCGCGCGGCCCGGTAGGTGAACGGCTCGGCCGCCGCGTACTCCTCATGCATCGCCCACCGGTAGAACAACGACAGGATGCTCATGTGCTGGCCCCACGTCGTCGCCGCGAACCGGGCCTTCAACGGCCCCGCCGCCCGATGCTCGGCGTACCGGCTCAGCCCTGCCTTCAACCGCTCCCGCGAGTCGAACAGTCCCACCCCGTGTACGGCCAGGAACTCCAACCACTCCTTGAGGACTCGCGCGTAGTTCTCCCATGAACTCGGCGCGGGCGCCCCGCTGACCGGGAGTTCACGCAGCCACCGGTTCACCACCGCCGTCGGGCGCAGCGCAGCCGGTCCGTCCTCGAAGCGCAGGTCGTCGTCGATGAGCACGGGCATTCCCTCGGGGATCAACGGCCGATGCTCGATGTCCCAGGACTCCCAGCCCCGGGACGAGAAGAAGCTCAGGATCATGAGCGCTGACAGTAGAAACACCACACGGCTCAGCGCAAAGCCCAAACCACCAGGCCAACAACACAGTTGAAGCCAATCGCCACACGGAAACTAAGCAGAGACAATGTGGCGCAGGCAGTGCAGGTCGAGATCCTCGTCTAGGCCGGCATCCTGGCGCGCCGCCACGAACGCCTCGTTGATCGAGCGGGGAGACATCCGGCCAGCCCGCTCCGTCACCCACAAGGCCGGGTGCAGGCCCGGCGAAAGCCTCGGACGAACCTCGCGCACCCACTCGTCGAGCACGTCCACTACCCAGTCCATCTCCGGGACCAGAAGCACGGTCCGCCGCTTCGGCGGCGTCCCCTTGGAGGACTTGCCGTACCGGACGGTCATGCTGCCGGCGGTACCGAACTGCGGCGCCTTCCTGTGCCGCCGCAGATCCACCAGGTCGACCTTTGAGGACTCGGTCCGCCGGGTGCCGTAGGCGTAGATCGTCTTGAGCGCGGCAGCATCGCGCAGCGCGGTGAGCGTGCCCTTGCGACCTTGTCCGTGAATGCGTCGAGGTCGGGCATCGGCGGCGTCAAACAGCGCCTGGACCTCGTCGTAAGTCAGAGGCCGACGCCGGGGATCGCCTTCGTACTCCACCGAGTGCAGAACGGAGTTGCCCTCGTGGAAGATCACCTGCGGCGACAGACCGAACCGGTCCTGGCAGGTCTCAACCCACCCATAGCGGCGGTCCAGCAGGTACTCCACGAACAGCTCGATCACCACCTCGTACGCCCGAGCCGTAGACAACTGGATCGGCTTGGACCCGCTGCGAAGGTGCACGATGAACGCCTCGCCATCGGCGGGAGTCCACTGCCACGGATACAACCCCGTGAACTCCTCGAACCGTTGGATCAGGCGCAGCCGAGGCTGGACCGTCGACGCCTGGAGAAACCGCGCGGACTGTTGCCGCGCCCAACCCTCCTTCATTGCAGAGAAAACCGCTGGCTCCGGGTCCAGAAGGACAACGTTCGGGGCCAGGGCAAGACGCACCGAACCGGGTGCCTCAGTGACCATGTCCGCCGTTGTATCAAACGCATCATTGTTGCGTCTAGGTCGAAGGTGCTGGCCCGCCATCAGCGGCGGCTCAGGACGCTCCTGAGGCAGCGGCGATGACCAGCGGAAACGGTCGAGGCATGGGTCTACGGACTGTTGCGGCCAATGCAATTCATCCTGTTTCGGACCTTGAACCAGCCGCGGGCACCGCTCACATACCGCTGGCCCAAGCCCTTGATGACGATGCCCTCCACGCCCTGCACCTCCGTCCAGGAGCTCAGCCACTCCTGAGCGACGGCCGGATCAGTCGTCATCGGACACAACGTCCACTGCGGCGCAAGACCATGCTCGGTGAACAGATTTTCACCAGGATCCCGCGGCGCCGCTCGTACGGCTCGCTGAGCAGCTCCCGGCCCTCAATTTGCAGGACGTCGAAGGCGATGAAGTGCGCGGGCATCTCCGCCGCCGGCTACGCCGCGCTACGGCTGCCGGACACAGCACGGCGCTGCAACGCTCGAAGAAAGCGGCCTCCAGCCCCTGCGGGGGTGAGGTCCGCAGCACCTCGCCACTCCGGCTGGGGCAGGACGGAGACGGCGGGGGGCGTGGTCGCGGCCGGGGAGGCGTTCGGCGCCGCAGACTTCCTCCGGGCGCTCGCCCCTGCCCACCTCCCCCGCCTCGATCTGCCGCCCCGGCACGGCGAGGAGCGCGCGGAGCCCCACCGTCAGGCGGCGGAGCCCGCGATGTCGCCGTCCAGCGCGGCCAGCAGCCAGTCGTGAGCCGCGCCCGGCGTGGGGTACGCGGGACCGGCCAGTTCGGCGACGAGCTGCCAGTAGCGGTCGATACGGGGGTCCGCCGCGAGCACGCCGCCGAGCCGATGCCGGAATGCGGGCGTGTCGCGCGCCCCGCGCGAGCGGGCATACGCGGCGACGAAGCAGTCGAGCGCGTCGCCCACGTCCGGCGGCCGCCCCGCCCGCAGGGCCGGGGCCGCCAGGGCGTACGCCTCCGCGAGCCCGTCGTAGAGCACCACCGGACGGTAGCCCTCGTCCGGCCGGTGTGCCGCGGGCTGGCCGCGGTCATTTCCGACGCAGGGGCGGGAGACAAAGGCGTGCAGCCGGGCGAAGGCCAGCACCTGGGCCGGGTCCGGATCCTCCGGAGGCTGCGGAACCGTCTGTTCGAGGATCGACGACACCAGCCGGGCCGGGAGCCGCGGCGGCAGCCAGCGCCGCCAGAACCGCGCCAGCGCTTCCGTGCTGGGTGGGGCGGTCACGGCCCCGACGAGCCGCAGCCGCTCGGCACGCTCCTGCGCGGTGCAGTCCCGCAGCAGGCGCAGGGCCGCCTCGCGCCAGCGCAGGGCGGCGAGTTGCGAACCGAGCGCCCGCAACTGCCCCGCGATGACGTCCTCCAGGGCGTCCTCCTGGTCGAGGACCCGCCCCACGTCCGGCACCGGCAGATCCAGGGTCCGCAGGGAGCGGATCAGACGAAGCCGGTCGAGCGCCTCGGGGCCGTACCGGCGATGCCCCCCGGCGCTGCGCGCGGCCTCGGGCAGCAGACCGCGATCCGAGTAGAAGCGGACGGTCTTGACGGAGACGCCGGCGTGCTCGGCGAGCTCTCCGATGCTCCACATGCCGTCGGGCGACAAGGCTTGAACCTCCCTCAGGGGGAGTTCCTACGGTATCGGCAAGCGCGGACGGCCCGTACGGCGCCCCGCGCACCGAAGAACGCGAGGAGAGATTCATGACGGCATTCATCCTGGTGTCGGGCACGTACACCGGCGGCTGGGTCTGGCAGGAACTCGCGGACCGGTTGCGGGAGTCGGGGGCCGAGGTCTATCCGGCGACGCTCACCGGCCTGGGCGACCGCCGCCACCTGGCAGGCCCTGGGACGAACCTGGAGACCCACGTCCAGGACCTGGTCGAGCTGATCGACCACGTGGACGCTCAGGACGTGGTGATCGTCGGCCACGACTACGGCATCCACCCGGTGCTCGGCGCGGCCGACCGCCGCCCGGACCGGATCGGCCGGATCGTCCACCTGGACACCGGCATCCCCCAGGACGGCGAGCCCGCCCTCAACCTGGTCCCCGACCAGAAGCTGCGCGAACTGCTCCTCGACGGGGCGGACGCAGCCGGGGCCGACTGGCGGATCCCTGTCCCGGCACACGAGGACTGGCAGCGCTGGGGCAGCACCGCCGGCATCCCCGACGACGCGCTGGCCCGGCTGACCCGCCTGGCCGCACCGCACCCCCTGGGCACCCTCAGGCAGCCGCTCCGGCTGACCGGCGTGAGCGCCGAGCTGCCGACGACCGGCGTCCTGTGCACCGGGAACGGGTCGAGCATCGCCACGGTCGAGGCCTTCGTAGGGCTCGGCGACCCCCGGTTCCAGGCGCTCCTCGACCGCCGTGTGACCTTCTTCGAACTCGACACCGGGCACTGGCCGATGCTCTCCACCCCGGACGAGCTCGCCGCTGTCCTGCTCAAGGCCGCTGCGGGGGACGGGTACCGGCTGGACCCCGCGGCGAGCGAGCGGCCGGCGCATCTGCGGCCGTTCCTCCTCGACGTGCCGGAGCGGCCGCGCGAACGAGTGGGACACGTCGACCTCTACCTGCCCGAAGCGGACGGCCCCCGCCCCGCGGTGGTGTTCGTGCACGGCGGTCCCGTGCCCGCCGGCGTGACGCCGACCCCGCGCGACTGGCCGGCCTTCATCGGCTACGGCCGGTACGTGGCGAGCCTGGGCGCGGTCGGCGTGACGGTGGACCACCGGCTGCACGACCTCGCCGACTACGAGCGGGCCGCCGAGGACGTCGCCGCGGCGGTCGAACGCGTCCGCGACGACCCGCGCGTCGACCCGGACCGCGTCGCGCTCTGGTTCTTCTCCGCCGGCGGGCTGATCTCGGCGGACTGGATCGCGGTGCCCCCGCCGTGGCTGCGCTGCGTGGCCGCGTCGTACCCGGTGCTCGCTCCGCTGCCGAACTGGGGCCTGACCGACGCCCGTTTCCGGCCTGCGGCCGCGCTGGCCACCGCCGGTCCGCTGCCGATTGTGCTGACCCGGGTGGAGCGGGAACGCGTCGAGATCGCAGCGACCGTCGAGGAGTTCCTCACCGCCGCGGAGACGCACGGACGGGACATCGAGGTGATCGACGTCCCGGAGGGCCTGCACGGCTTCGAGACGATGGACCCCACCGAGGAGACCCGTCAGGCCGTGCACGACGCGGTGCGCTCCGTCCTCGCCCACCTCGAGGGCTGACCTCGCCAGCGCGGCAGGTTCGGCACCCCAGCGGGTATGCGCGTCACCCCACCCTGCAGCACCGATCGACGCCGTACGCAGCGTTCCTGGCACCGGACGGTGCCAGGAACGCTGCGTACCGAAGGAGCCGGCGTGTCCTCAACGAGAAGGTCGCCTACGGCTCGTGCCCTTTCGGTGAGCCGTCCCGGCACCTCGCACCCGAAGCGGACACGACGGTTCTACGGCGGCTGGCCTATGGATAGGTTCCGCTAAGCGCGGCGGCTGTGGGGGGTGGCTTCGTTCACTTCAAGCGGCAGCGTTTGTCCATCGGTTCGGGCGTCAGGTGGCGGTCGACGGTGGCCTGAATGTTCACGACGTCACTGCATGGGCCGCCCGCCGTCTGTGACAGCTCCTTCAAGCCTCCTCCATGTCCGAGCAGATGGTGAACGGCTCCGCAGGGGCGACGCCCCCTCACCACAGGAGCTCTGCCCAAACCGCGCAAACCTCACAGATCAGGACACTGGGTAGCCCAATTTCTGACCGGTCACGGACGCAGCGATGAGTTTTCCCGGCCCGGAGAGTCTCACCACCGTTATCGCCCCATCACAGGAGGAACGCGTGGCTCAGCTACTGAGAGTCCAGAACTTCAACGTCTCGAGTGACGGAATCGGTGCCGGTGAGGACCAGACCCTCGAGAGGCCGTTCGGTCATGTCGATCCCGAGAGGCTGCTCGCCTGGGCCGGCGCCACGGCCAGCTGGCCCATGCGCACCGACCCCGGGGGGAGCCGGGGCCTGGACGACTACCTCACGCGGGACTACGCACGCAACATCGGCGCCGAGATCATGGGCCGCAACAAGTTCGGGCCCCAGCGCGGGCCCTGGCAGGACCATGAGTGGCAGGGCTGGTGGGGTGACGAGCCCCCGTTCCGCACCCCGGTATTCGTCCTGACCCACCACAAGCGTCCTTCGCTCACGCTTTCCGACACCACGTTCCACTTCGTCGATGGCGACCCTGCCACGGTCCTCGAGCAGGCCCGGGAGGCGGCGCAGGGCAAGGACGTCCGACTCGGCGGCGGGGTTACCACCATCCGGCAGTTTCTCGACGCCGACCTCGTCGACACCATGCACGTGGCGGTCTCGCCGGTGAAGCTCGGGTCCGGAGTACGACTCTGGGAGTCCCCCGATGAGCTGCTCGACCGGTTCCACCTGGAGGTCGTTCCCAGCCCGAGCGGGGTGACGCACCACCTGTTCTGGCGAAAGTGACCGGGCCTCAGGGCTGGCCCCGGCCGGCTGTTTTGCTTCCCGGGGCCGCCCTGAGGCGGGCCGTCGAGTCGCGCCTCGGGCGGTCAGCCGGCCTTGGCGGTTTCCTCAGCTCGTGCCCTGGTGGGGGCGAGCCGGTAGGAGTCGGTGCCAGGTCTCGATGATCGTGCCGTTGAACGTCGGGCGGTCGACGATGGCCGCGCAGAGTCGGGGATCGGTGAACGTCCTTGTCCACCCACCGAACGACTCGTTGGACGCGACGGTTCAGCCCCAGCGCCTGGGCGACGGCTGACTTCAGGTTGTCGTAGCGGATCTTGCTCCGCGGGACGCCGCCCCAGCGTGCGAAGCGCGTGCACGTGCTCTTCGAAGAAGGCTTCCTGGCCGCAGGAGGCAAAGACCCGGTGGACGGCCTTGCCCGAGTAAACATCTGCTTCTGCCCGGCCGGAACCCCACTGAAGGAACCTGCACGGATTGCAGGAGCCCGGTGGATGGTCGAGGAATGTTTCCAGACCGCGAAGAACGAAACCGGACTCCACCACTACCAGGTCCGCGGCTACACCGCGTGGTGACTCGCCTGGTCCCTATGGCGAAGAAATAGCCAAGCCCGAGCCCGCATCAGCCACTACAAACGCAGAGGCCATCACGGAGTGTCGTTGCACTACTAGCCGGTCAGTGCTTCTTGGAGTCAGCCAGGGGCACAGCCTCACCGTGCGGTTACGCGCATTCGCGTGCCCTTCGGTGGCAGGGTGAATGCCACGGAGGGGCGTAGGTGTTCTCCCGGCATGGGCTCGAAGTGCCATTGGGCGAAAAGGGTTGCAAGAACCAGGGCGGCCTCGACGAGGCCGAACTGGTCACCGATGCATTGGCGGGCACCTGCTCCGAAGGGGATGAAGGAGTGGTGAGTGGTTCCCGCCGTTGCTGTGCTGGCCCATCGATCAGGGTCGAAGAGGTCAGGGGCGTCGTGGATGTCGCGACGGTGGTGGATGAGATAGGGGCTGATGATCACGGCGGTACCCGATAGGAGCAGTTCTCCGCCCAGCTTGGTGTCGGTGGTGACTGTTCGTGTCAGCATCCATGCCGGCGGATACATTCGCAGTGTTTCGCTGACGACGCGGTTCACCAGCTCCAGTCGTGGCAGATGCTCAAGGGTGGCTGGTGATCCGGCCAGCACCGAGTCCGCCTCGGCGTGTACTCGTGCCTGTACTTGGGGGTGCTGCCCGAGGAGGAGAACGGCCCACGCCAGGGCGTTGGAGGTTGTCTCCGATCCGGCGATGAAGAAGTTGAGGACGTGGTCGGCGATTTGGGCATCCGACAGGCCCTGACCGAGGTCCTTCTCGGCGTCTGAGGAGTTGCCCAGTAGG
This sequence comes from Streptomyces sp. NPDC052236, assembly GCF_044548015.1. Lineage (NCBI taxonomy): Bacteria > Bacillati > Actinomycetota > Actinomycetes > Kitasatosporales > Streptomycetaceae > Streptomyces > Streptomyces sp. NPDC052236. The sequence continues at coordinate 87,884 of NZ_JBIUBL010000024.1, forward strand.
GCTGATATGAGGTCTCCCCTGTCGCTGCGTGAAGCCCTGCGGTCGTCGATGACGTTGCCCACGGTCTGCTGCAGGCTGGACAGTGCCCTGCGGTACTGGCGGTTTCCCGATGTGGGAATCCGGTTCATGAGGGCAGGCATGACCGCTCGTCGGTAGAGGCGCCGGTTGATGGTAGCGAGATCGTCAATGGCCTGCTGGAGCTTCCTGGGCGGCAGCGCGTCCGAGAACATCGCTTCCACCAGGATCCGGCTGGTGAGAGTGACCAACTCGGCAAGCACGTCGATGATCTCGCCGTCATGCCAGACGTTCGCCAGGGCGGCGGTTTGCCGCGTCATTGTCAGTGCGTATCCGGGCAGGCGGGCGGGGTGGAAGGTGGGCTGGATCAGCCGCCGGTAGTGCCGGTGGCGGCTGTGCGGGCAACTGACGAGTCCATCCTTGAGTACTTCTTCCCGGAGCCGGTCAAACAGCGGTCCGCCTTTGTCGAAGGTGTGATCGTCTACGAGGACTTGCTGGGTCAGCTCCGGGGCACAGACCACGATTGCGGGAACACGTCCCAACTCGATGCGCACCAGATCACCGTGGCGCGGCAGCGAGGTGAGGAAATCCAATGGATCGCGGAGCAATCGCAGCATATGCCCAACGGCCGGAAGTGCACCGGGAGCACGTGTGATGCCGCTTGTTGTCATGGGGCCATCTCCAGGGGTCAGTGCGGCTGAAAAATGCTTCGCGCGGTCAAGCCGCCCGGGATGTGGTGCCGGAGTCGATGTCACTGCTCGGCCTATGTCCAGCCCAGAGCTCGGACAGGGCCGGTGCACCACGTTGGGGTCAACGCACCCCCTCGCGCACAAGCTCCCTTCTTGCCAGGCAGCCTTGGCTGGTCAGGTAGGTGATGTAGTGGTCGAGCAGGGCGTCGTCAACCGGTGGGCAGTTGGCCTGCCAGTCGGGTACGACCTCGTCGGTGCGGCTGCGGTGGATGGCGGGGAAGACGTTGTCGAAGTACATCTCCTTGATGCTGATGTCGCTGCCGTTGACCCGGGTGGCGAACAGCGGGGCGAACGGGGCGATCGGGGCCTGGGGGTGCTGGTCGACGTGGTCGAGCATGGCCTTGACCCAGTGGCCGTAGGGCACGTCGTTGAGGGGGTAGCCGGCTGCGCGCATGCGCCGGGCCATGTCGGTCAGGTGTGCCGGACGGGGGTTGGTCAGGTGCAGCACTCCGCCGAGGTGGGGCATGCGGAGGGCTGTACCGACGATGGTCTCCGCCACGTGGTCGACCGGAACCAGGTCCAGGGGCAGGGGGATGTCGGGAGCGAGACCGAGTTCGGTCATCGCGCCGAAGACGGCACAGATGGCACTGGTGGTGTTCCATACGCCGGTCTTGCTGTGTCCGGCGATTTCGTAGGGCCGGTAGACGGTGACAGGGAGCCCGTCGGCGGTGGTGTGCTGCAGCATCCGTTCGGCGACCCATTTGGTCTCCGCGTAGCCCATGCTGATCAGATGCGGGTGGCTGAGCGGGGTCGTCTCGTCCACGGTTGTGATACCACCTACACCGCTGCCGGCCAGGACCGCGGTGGTGGAAACGTGGTGCAGTGGGATGCGACGGGGCGCGGCGATGTCAATGATGGTGCGGGTGCCTGTGACGTTGCTGTCGTGCAGCCGGTGGTAGGGGTAGAGGAAGTTCACGCGGGCCCCGTTGTGGAGTATCAGGTCGAGCCGCCGTGCGAGCCGGTTGAGAGTGCCAGGGTCCATGCCCAGGTCGGGCTGTGCCAGGTCGGCGGGGAAGGCGTTTACCCGGTCGAGGTCCTGGAGCGGGAGGCCGTGGCGGCGTAGGTTCTCGCGGACCCGGTCGGCTGCCTCGTCAACTGTGGCGGCCCGCACGGGGCAGTGCACTGCGGCATCGCTGTGGTGCAGAAGGCGTTCGAGCAGAAACGCGCCGACGAAGCCCGTGGCTCCGGTCATCAGGATGTTCCTGGCGTTGCGCGGCGATGGGGGCGACTGGCGGACTGCCACGGGAGCGAGTTCCACGCGGGCCTGCTGCTCGTGGTCGACCATCAGGCAATCACCATCGGCGGAGCCACCGTCGCTCAGGCCGTCGACGACAGTGCGGTAGTGGGCGAGGGTGGGCTGGGCGAGCAGCTTCTGCAGGGTTGCGCTGAAAGCGCGCGGCCCGAGCCCGAGGCCTTTCAGAGTGCGCGTGACGACCTGTGCCGCGAGCAGCGAGTTGCCGCCGGCATCGAAGAAGTTCGTGTCCGGGCCGACCGTGGTGCCGAGCACGCTGTTCCACATACGGGCCGCGAGATCGTCACCCGAGGCCTGCGGGGCCGTGTCATCGGTGTCGGAGGATGTCAGGGCACGCAGCGCGACGTAGTCGATCTTTCCATTGGCGGTGAGCGGGAACTGCCGCAGCACGGTGATCGGCGCCGGCACACTGTGCGTGGGCAGGCGCGTGGCCAGGTACGCGCGCAGACGAACAGGATCAGCGGGACGCGCGGGATCAGAGTGGGTGACGTAGGCGGCGATGCCCTTGCCGATACCGTCGTTACCGCGCAGGTGAACGGCGGCTTCGGCGACATCGGGGTGGGAACGCAGCTGAGCCTCGACAGCGTCCAGTTCGACACGGAAGCCGCGGATCTTGACCTGCCGGTCGGTGCGCCCCTGGAACTCCAGCATGCCGTCCTGATTCCAGCGTGCCCGATCCCCGCTGCGATACAGCCGCACCCGGCGGCCGTCGACGGTCAGGTGCACGAAGGCCTGCCCGGTTTCCTCGGGCATACCCAGATATTCCAGGGCGAGGCCGTCTCCACCGAGAAACAGTTCTCCCGCCTCTCCTGGCGGTGCCGGGGTACGGTCCGCGCGCAGCACGTGGCATGAGCTGCCGGCCACCGGGCGTCCGATGGGTACGGAGACGGCGTTCGGGGCCAGGAGACGTGTTTGGTAGGCGCTGACCATGATCCCGCCCTCGGTCGGCCCGTACCCGTTGATCAGGTAGCGGGGAGGGCCGGCCGCCAGCACGGACCGGGCCAGGCCGGTGTCCATGGCCTCGCCGCCGATCAGCACCATCTCCAGCTGGGCGAAGGCATCGGGAGAGGTCCGCACCGTGTGATGGAACAGGCTGGTGGTCATGAACGCGTGGCTGATGCGCTGGGCGGCCAGCAGGGAGCGCAGGGCGGCGGTGTCGAGCATGGTGGCCCGGTCGGCTACGACGAGACATCCGCCCCGCAACAGGGTCGCCCAGGTCTCGAACAGCGAACCGTCAAAGGACAGCCCGAACGTCTGCAGCACCCGCCCGTCGGCACCTGCGCTCCACGGGACGTCGTCCCCGGCCAGGCGGGTCACCGCGCGGTGCGGGAAGAGCACGGGCTTGGACCGGCCCGTGGTGCCGGAGGTGAACAGCACATAGGCACCGTCCTGCGCCGACCGAAGTGGCCGCCCCACCTGGACATCGGTGGTGGGGTGGTCGAGCAGACGGGTAAAGGGCAGCCAGGCTGCACCCGCCTCGGCTTCGGTGACCGGGGCCTGGCCCGGCAGCAGAATCACGGTGTCCACGCCCGCATCGGCGAGCATGCTGCTCAGCCGCGCGGTCGGGTAATGTGCGTCGAAGGGCACACAGACGCCGCCAGCTTTCAGGATGCCCAGGAACGCGGCACTCGCCTCCCACGACCGGGTCCCCAGTACACCAACGGCTGTGCCCGGCTGAAGTTTTCTCACGGCCAGCGCCTGGGCGATAGCGCCGGAAATCCGGTCGAGCTCCCGATAGCTGACGACACGGTCACCGTCCACCACCGCAGGATCGTCCCCGGCCAGTGCCACACGACGAGAGAACAACACCTCCAGAGAGGCATCCCGCGGGTACGGGGCATCGTTGCGCCAGACACATGGTGATTCGGTTACTGCCATGGATGATCTCCCAGACAGGAAATGAGGGTTTGAACGGAAACGGCAGGTGCTGTCAATGGCCAATTGCGTGTCCCAGCCGCAGCCAGGGGTGCGAAACGCGCCGCCGGACGATTCGTGAGCTGTCTCGGGACTGGTAGTCGAGGGCCGCGATCAGCGGTGGCGGGGTACGTGCCACCACCCGCATTCGCTCACACTGGGCATCCAACACGCTGCAGAGCATGACGAGTTGAAGGTCGGTACAAAGGAACGACGGAACGGTTCCCGAGCGCGGTTGGCCACCTGGCCGGGATCAGCACCACGACACAGGCGCAAGAGGCTCAGCGCGATTCGCGACCGACAGGGCCGAGCCCTTCGCAATAACGCGTGACGATCACGCTCTCACGCCGGCTGCTGTCCGTGCGGCATCCGCCCCTGCCGTACGCGCCGACCGCACCAGGGCAAAGAACGACGCCCGTTCCTTGACGATCCGGATAATCTGCATGTCCAGTGCGTCGAGTCGCTGCCGCGCTTGAACGATCTCCTCGCTGTGGGCGTCCTCAATGTGCACGGCAGTCCTCCTTGGGGGTGTAGGGAATCGCATCGCCTGGCCTCGTGGCCTCAGTTCCAGGCAAGCCCTTCAGCAGCACCATGCCAACCGGCTCGCACTCTGTAGTGCGTGAAAGCGTTGAACGCTCGTGCCCTTGTGAACCTCAGACGGAGTGGGAGTGACGGCGTCCAACCTCGGTTCGGTGTACTCGCCACAGACGATCTGCGGAAGCGCCCCAAGCTCGGCACGAACTGCAGCGCACTTACGCCGCCGGTTACAACCCCGACGACATCAAGGCGGTGTTCGGTGGCTGAGCCCGGCTCTGCAAGCCGTCAGAGCAAGAAGGGCGGCAGCCGCTTCGTCAGTCTGGGTTCTGGCTCACTTTCCGTCGACGCTGGCCGGTATGACCAGCAGGGAGGGGCTGCATTGAGCCAGTACTACGACATGGGTGACCAGACCCTATGGAACCCGTCCAACGGGGCATCCCGGCTGTTCATGAGTCAGGTGAGCGTCTACCAAGCGGAACTGGGTCTGCCGTCCGGCATCGGACCCATGCAGGCTGACGAGTGCCAGATCGACCCCCTCGTGTTCAAAACGTTCGTCGACGTCCTGCTCGCGTGGCACCGGAAAACGAGTCACGCAGTCATGGCTGCCCTGTCCGAGGGGTTCGTTGCCACGGTGCTGGTCCTGGCGGAGCGAGCAGGCATCGAGGTGAAATGGCAGCCGACGGGCTTCGCCGAGGTCGGCGGCCTCAAGGATGTTCTGGTCCCGACGGTCCCGGATTCCTGTGAGGGGGCTTGGGCAGCCGCCCTTCAGCAGAAGTCACGCGAACTGGGCCGCTTCATGGCGGCGTAAGCCTGGTCTGCCAACACCCGCGAAGGGCTCGGAAGCCATCAGAAGGCAATGTAGAATCCACCCGGAGACCGTCCGAGGGGTCGGCGGCCGGGCGGAAACCGGTCCAGGCGAGAGACGTTTCTCCCGCAGGTAGGTGCGAACTCGCTGGTAGCTGCCCTTGTAGCAGAAAGGCACGATCTCCTCCCACAGCTTCCAGGCGTTGGCGCATCCCTGGTTCCAGCGGTCGTCCAGGTAGGGCTTGCATTCGTCGAGGCCGGTGGGGCGGTTTTGCCACTGCCCCTGGAAGAGGTCTTCGGGGGCGTCGGCTAAGCGTTTGACCCGCCGGCTCGCCGTGGACGGGCCCTCCCGCGGGGTTGGTTCGTGGAAGGCGCCCCAGAAACCCAGGTGCGTCGAGCCGGGACTCGTCAGCTCGCGCTGCCGTGCGGGCACGTCGGCTGGACCGGCGGCGTGGCTTGCGGGCGTGGCGGGCGCAGCGGTTGGAAGTAGTGGGTGAGTGTCCAGACGCCGATGCGGTTGCCGGCCCGGCAGCCGGCGGTGTCCGCCGCGCGGGAGTGGATTCCGGACCAGACGCGGGCGTTGATCATGTCCTCGTTGAACTGATCGGCGTATTCGTAGTGCCGTGTGGTGCCGGTGATCTCGGAGGAGATGTTGAGGTCGAGGCGTGTGGTCCCGAGGATCCCGGTCAGGGTCTGGGTCACGGCGCCGGCGACCGCGGCGTGGCCGCTGATGTAGTCGGGGTGCGGTGGTGTGACGAGCAACGGCTGCCACTGCGGGTCGGCTTCGGTCGCGGGATTGCCGTCGGTGTCGGCCAGATGAACAGCCGTGATCGGCCGCCAGAATCCGTAGTGGAGTTTGGCGTCCCAAGCGGTGACAACGGCGTCGGTCGCCGACGCGTTCCCCGCGGCGAACAGCCGCGCTGTCTCGGCGATCCCCAGATGGTGCCGGGCGGTGTAGTCCCGGAACGCCTCTTGGAGCTGCACCACCAGACCGCCCCCGAAGAACAGGGCGGTTTCGGTCTGAAGGGCAGTGCGGGACGAGCCGATCTTCGCCCCCATGGTCTTCACCTCGTTCACGTCCTCGGCGTAGCGGGCCGAGGAAAGGGCGGGCGGCTCGCCCGGACGGAACTGATCCGGGGAAGTGAGCAGCAGCGGGCGAAGCCTGCCGAGCCAGGTGTCCATGAAGGGCAGGTAGGCGGGCGGGGTGGGCCGCCAGACGCCGGGCGCGGGCGGAGCGGTGAACTCCACCGGTGCGAACCGGCCGTCCCCTTCGCGCAGTTCGATGAGATGGTCGGCGGCGCGTTCCCCGAAGGCCACGCCCTGCCTCTTTGCCTCGCCTTCGGGGATCTTGGCGAGTGAATCGGCGTATGCGGCATCGAGCGGGGCCCGGGAGGCGGGGAAGTAGGTGAGCAGTACGTGGTGCGCGGCGGTCACGGCCGCTGCCTCGGGGGATGCGGTGGAGAGCCCGTGCGCATGCCACTTGTACGGGGCGTAGCGCCCCTCAATACCGACCACGGCGTTGTAGACGGCGGCCGAGACGAACCCGTGCCAGATGACGGCCTGCCCGGAGGGGCGGGTGCCGAGATTGGTGGTGATGGTGTCGGTCGCGATGGCGTTCCACTCGCGGATCGCGGCGGGGTCCGCCGATGGCGGCGGGTGGCTGTCGCCGGTGGCGGTGGCGGTGGCGGTGGGGCCGGCCACGGCCGTGGCGGCGAGGAGCAGGAGTGATGCGACAGCGCGGACGATGGCCCGCCCGCCCGAACCAAATGTATCCATAACGGGATCAACGGCCCGCCGCGTGAACAGTCACCCCGTTTCACCGACGGTGCTGCCTCTCACTCCGTTGATCAGGATTTCTCACGGGAGTGTCCGTTTGGTTCTCAGTCCAGGGTGGCAACGTCGCAATCGGCATGCGGGCCGCGCCGAGGACCGCGTAGGACCTGGCCCCGCATCATGCCCGCTCCCAGCCGCGCCCGAGGTCCGGGTGGGTGGCGTCCAGGCGGCTTGGCCGGTGAGTGATCAGTCGGCGGCCGGGCGGGCGAGGACGAGTTCGGTGCCTGTCCGCCATTGGGTGGCCCGGCGGCCGACGCGGTCGGAGACAGGCTGGCGACTGCGCGACAGGTCTGTGCGAAGCGTTCACGGCGGCTGGTGTACCGCTGCAGCGGGCGCCACTGCTTGTGTTCGGCGTTGGCGTGCTCGACGCAGATCCGGCGAGACGACTGCCGTCGGCACGCCTCTCGCCAGGCGTACCACTCGCCAAGCGGGCGTCATCCTTCGGCCTTCTCGGCGGGGCGCTGACCTGACCGGGGAACTCGTTGGCCAGGCCCCGGCATCCTTCGCCGACCTCGGCCTTCACGAGGCCGCACGGGCCCACTCCTTCGTCATCACACACAAGAAACATGTGCGGACATCTCCACGTCACGCTCCAATGTGGCGCGCCGCCTGGCCTTTCCTGGTCTCAGTTCGCGAGCGCCGCAGCGCTGGCGCGGGCGAATGCCTCCGGGTTGTCCAGCATGATGTTGTGTCCACAGTCCGGGATGGCGACGACGGACACCCCGGCTTCGGTGAGTGCGTCGGTGCCCGGGAGCGGGCCGTCGGTCTCGGGCAGCAGGTAGGTGCGGGGAATCTTCAGGTCCAGCAGGAGCTCACGCATGGTGGGGACGGTGCCGCGGGTCAGGTGGATCGCGCTGCGATGCAGGGCGTCACGGCCGGCCAGGCGCATCGTGGACCACCAGTGGGAGCCGGCCCGGTCGCGGACCTCTTCCCCTCCGTCCGTCAGAAATTCCTGCTCGGAATAGGCGGCGATGCCGCTGCTGCCTCCAGAGGCGGGCGTGGCCGGGATCGGGTCGAGGTTGGCGTCGACCAGCACCAGGCGGGAGACCAAGTGCGGATGCCGGGCCGCCAGGACGATGGCCACCGAGCCTCCCATGCTGTGCGCGATCAGCTCTGCGCCGGTGACGCCCGCGGAGGTCAGGGCCACGGCGAGTGCATCCGCGTGGGACTCCAGGTGTAATCGAAGCCTGTCGGCCGGTCGCTGATGCCGTGACCGAGCAGGTCGATCAGCAGCGAACGGCGGCCGGCCAGCAGAGGATGAACCGCAACCTCCGTGAAGTAGGCAGGCGAAGTGGCGCCCAGACCATGCGCGTAGACGCGTGATGGCTCCTGCCCCGGCAGCTCAACCCAGCGGATCTGGTCGCCCTCGTGCGTCACCGCGGCATTGCGCACAGTTTGCTCCCCTGCAGTCGAGATCGTGAAGAGACGAGAGGGAGGCCGGACGCCGAGGCCCTTCCACGGCCCGGCCCTCGGCCCCCCTCTCTCTGTGTGCGCGTGGGTGGCTAGGATCCTCTCTGATTGTCATGTATGCGCCGTAAGTCGTCATGAAGGGAAAGTCTTTTGCGCCGTTCCACCACATGGTTGCTAAGTCTGGCCGCCGCGTTGATGTCCGCTGTCACTCTCTCCACGGCCACCGCGTCCGCGGAGACCGAGGCGCTGGTGGTCACCACAACCGCCACCTTCAACAACCCGGCCGGGACCTCCGCCGAACAGAGCAGGGTCCGCGACCACATCGTGAGCCTGATCAAAGACGCCGGGTCGGGCACCTCGATCACGGTCTCGATGTACACCTTCACCGACGACACGGTCAGTGCCGCGCTGGTCGCCGCGAAGCAGCGCGGAGTCGCTGTCAAGGTGATCGTCGACCACACCACCGTGACCATGGACAGCGGCGAGTACAACGCCCTGGTCGCCGGCCTCGGCACCGACCGGACCAAGTCCTCCTGGGTACTGGCCTGTCCGGCCCGCCGCGGCTGCATCGGCGGCCGGGTGCTGACGAATGACGACGACGGCACCATCAACCACAACAAGTTCTTCCTGTTCTCACAGGTGGGAGGTGCCAACAAGGTCGTCGTGCAGGCCTCGGCCAATATGACCAGCCTGCAGCGCACCGACCTCTTCAACAATGCCGTGACGATCGTCAACGGCGGGTTGTACGACATCTACCAGGCGTACTTCGCCGATCTGCTCGCCTACGGAACCTCGACGGGCGTGAGCCACTACTACAAGACCCCGTCCAGTGGCGCGTACAAGACGTACTTCTTCCCTCGTAAGGAAGCAGCGGGCACCGACTTCAACAACGATCCCTCCACGGACACCATCAAGCTGATACTCGACAACGTCAGCTGCACGGGCGGCACCCAGGTGCGGATGGCCGCCAACCTCTTCACCCGTAACGCCATCGCGCAGAAGCTCGTCGCCCTCAAGAACGCGGGCTGCGCCGTCACCCTGGCGGCCGACGGCGCCCCCGGCGCGATGGGCAGCGTCGTGGAGTCGACCATCTCAGGCAAGCTGACCCAGCGGGTGGAGTGCTACGAGGACCGCGGCACCGGTGTCGCGAAGGTCGGGCTGCACTCCAAGTACCTGCTGATCAACGGGGTGTACGACGGGGCGTCCGGGAAGAAGCTGGTCTTCACCGGCAGCCACAACTACACCTACCCGGCCCTGCGCGCCAATGACGAGACGCTGCTGAAGATCGACAATGCCGCGCTCTACGATCAGTACAAGGCCAACCACGACCAGCTGATGAGCTACTGCGCCGGCAGCTGACACAAGCGAGTACGCAGCTGGTGCGAGCGCATACGAGTGAGGGCCGGGCTCCTGTTGGGGGACGCTGTTGGTTAATTCCAGCTCTCGCGTGACGTCGGCTCCCAAGGCCTGGTTGTGGTCTTGGGAGCCGGCGTTGTCGTATGGGGAGGATGTCGATGCAGCCGATGGAGCCGGAGGAGATCCCGGTGGAGACGGTGCGGGTGGCGCGGGCGGCTTTTCCGAAGGGCAACCTCGTCCTGACACCTGCGATCAGACACCACTGGCTCAGAAAGCCATCAGCTGGTCGCGACCGGGTGGTACCTCAGGTTCACCGCCGCTGAGCGATTGCCGCCATTGAGCAGCTCGAGCCGAACAGGCACGCCCCCGGGGTTGTCGAACAGCCGGATCCCATCGCCGAGCAGCACCGGCGCGATGTGCAGGTCGATCTCGTCGATCAGTCCGCGCTCAAGGAGTTGTCGCCCGATCGTGGGCGAGAAGACCTCAAGGTTCTTGCCGCCGGCGGCCTCCAGCCCGATCCGGACCGCCTCGGCCACATCGCAGCTCAGGAACGTCACGCCGTCGGCGGGCTGCGCGTCTTCAGGGTGGTACGTCAGGACGAAGAGCGGACCCTGCCACGCGCCGCCGTAGATGTTGCCGGCATCGGGATAGGCATCCCAGCCGTCCCGACCGCCCAGCACGGTGCCGGTCGTCTCGGCATACTCCTCGATGAGGCCGGGCCGGGACGAGAAACCCGTCATCCAGTCCATCGCATGGTTCGGCCCTGCCACGAACCCGTCCAGCGACATGGTGAAGTGCCACAGCACCTTCCCCCCCGGCAGCCTGTCGTTCCGTGTCCGCCAGTGACGGGGTGGACGTGATGCTGGTCCTCTGGGGGGTCTCTGCGGTGTCCATGGTCGTTCCTGTCGTCGGTCTTCCTCGTACTCGTTGACCCAGCCCGCCCCGAAACTCATCGCTGGGCCACCAACCTTCGGCGGGCTGTCCCGGACTTGCTCACTGGGGCGCATGCTCGGCCTCGGGCGGTTTCGCTCCAATGCGGCCTGGATTGCCGGGTTGTCTCTCCTGCCCGGGCTGGTCGCCTGGTGCGCGGCCAGGGCGCGGCGGTAGCCGGCCGACGCGCTCTCCCGCGTCCGGACCGGCCCAGCGGGCATGGTCGCCGGTTCCGGACTGGCGATGACTGTGCTGTCGGTGGCCGTACACGGTGAGGGCGGAAGGACGTGGATCGTACGGACCTGGGCGCCCTTGACCTGCTGATTGGCCTGCGAGATCGTCTTCGGCGACGTCGATGGTCACGATGCGCCCGGGGCAGGCACGCGACGGTCGGAGAAGACCGGATTCGATCACGCCCAGAAGGATGCGGCCCGGAGGCCGCACGTTGCCCACCCGAATCAGGGACCATGCCGACCGATTGCTTTTCGCAGCGGCTGATGTCCTTTGCCAAAGGTCGCGAGTTGGTGGGGCTGACGCCGGTCGGCCAGCTGGTCACCGAGAGGGCTACGGCGGTACAGGACCTGCCGTCCGCTGCGGGCCCGGGTGACCAGACCCGTCGCATACAGCACGCGCAGGTGCTGGGACACGGCACTCGGGGTCACCCTGAGGCGGCGGGCGAGTTCGATCGTGGGCAGCGGCTCTGCGAGGAGATTGAGCAGCGTCACCCTTGGCGCACCGAGAAGCGACACGAGAGCAGGCGCGTCAACGGGTGGCGCCGAGGACCATAGCGTGGCTACTCCACGGCTGGGGTATGCGAGCAGCGGCGGTTCCTCTGGACTGACGGGAGGCGCCGGCTTGTGAGCGAAGACGGACGGCACCAGCAGCAGCCCTCGACCGGAGGCCGCGACGCGGTGCCTGCCGATCATCTTGTCGATGTGCAGCACGCCGTTGTGCCATCGCAGATTCGGGTGCATGTCGGCGAACAGCAGGCGGGCGCCTCCCATGGCCAATCGCCGCGCACGGTAGGTCATGTCAGCTTCCAGCAAGAGTTGCATCTGCGGCCACATCGGCTTGATGGCGACGTCCCAGTACTGCCGCAAGAGCTCGCAGATGGCGCCGCGGAGTCTGATGACCGGCGCGTCGTCGGCAGCGGTGGCGTCGTGCAGAGCTTCGGGAAGCGGGTCCGGTGCGTGCGCGGCCAGCAGGTCGCGGCGGACCAGATCCGGAGAGGTCTGGCGGACGACAGCCAGTTCTTCATCGAAGGCCGGGGCGAAGCTCGCAGGCCGCGGGGTCAGGAAGTCGGGAAGAGTGTGCCTTGCCGCGACCAGGGACATGAGCAGGCCGGTGTCGAGCGCATCGAGTTCGCCGGATACGGACCTGCGCCACGGGAGGTGCAACGCGGACAGGCCGGGATCACGCAGGACCCGCAGGCTGAGCACGGTCTCGTTCAAGGGCGAGACGGTGAATCGCGTGTCCGCGAGGTCCTCGACGCCAAGCACAAAGCTGATCATTAAGCCATACGCTACATCGATTGGCACCGGGGCGTCGGTGCCGTGGACTTCGCCGCATGACACATACAACTCATGGGCAGCGCACGGCGGTTGTCACAGGCGCGGCACGCGGTATTGGCGCCGCAGTGGCCAAACGGCTGGCGCGCGACGGACTGGCGGTCGGCGTGATCGACCTGGACGAGGCGGACTGCGCCGCCACGGTGGAGGCCATCACGAGCGACGGCGGGTCAGCGACAGCAGTCGCCGCCGACGTCGCCGACGAGGCCGCGGTGACCGCCGCCGTCGCCCGGGTCGCCGCCGAGCTGGGGCCGCCGACGGTGCTGGTCAACAACGCCGGCGTCGGCGGACCCAATGCCGACATCGCGGAGATGACCACGCAGCAGTGGGACACGGTCTTGGGAGTCAATCTGCGCGGCCCGTTCTTCGTCACCCGTGCCATCGGCCCGCATATGAGGGCGGCGGGCTGGGGACGGATCGTCAACATGTCGAGCATCTCCGCGCTCGGTGACACGGGCCGTGTCGACTACGCCGGCGCCAAGGCCGGTCTGATCGGCTTCACCAAATCGCTCGCCCTACAGCTCGGACAGCACGGCATCACCGCCAACGCCATCGCCCCGGGCTTCGTCGCGAGCGACATGACCAGAACCTCGGCCCGGCGCCTCGGCCGCGACTTCGAAGAGCACCAGCGCATCGCGGCGCGATCCATCCCGGTCGGTCGCGTGGGGCAGCCGGAGGACATCGCGCACACCGCGTCCTTCCTCGTAAGCCCCGAGGCGGGGTTCGTCTCCGGCCAAGTCATCTACGTCGCCGGCGGGCCGGTGGACTGAGATGAGCCGCCGAATGGTCCTGATCCTGGCCGTGACCTGCGCCGTGGCCGTGGGCAACATCTACTTCCCTCAGGCGGTCAGCCCCCTGGTCGCCGCCGGGCTGGGGGTGTCCCCCGATTCCGCCGCGCTGGTCGTGACCGCTACCCAAGTCGGCTACACGGCCGGTATCTTCCTGCTGGTGCCGCTCGGCGACCGGCTCCCGCACCGTACGTTCCTCGTGACCCTGCTCGCCCTCACCGGCGTAGGCCTGCTCGCCGCAGGCTTCGCACCCACCCTCACCACCCTCGTCGCCGCCAGCGCTCTCGTCGGCGTCACCACCGTGGCCGCGCAGATCATCGCCCCGCTGGCGGCCGGGCTTGTGGCAGCCGATCGCCGCGGAGCGGTGATCGGCACCTTGCTGAGCGGGTCAATCGGCGGCATGCTGCTGGCCCGCACCTTCAGCGGGACGCTCGGCGAATGGCTGGGGTGGCGGGCCCCCTACCTGGTGGCTGCGGTCCTGGTACTGCTTCTCGCAACCGTCCTGGCCTTCGCGGTACCGGTCACCACCCCGCCCGCGCGCCGGCCCTACCCGGCGCTCCTGGCCGAGTCGCTGCGCCTACTCCGCACCGAGCCGGACCTGCGCCGCTCCTGCCTCTACCAGGCGACGATCTTCGCCGGGTTCTCGGCCGTCTGGACCTGCCTGGCGCTCCTCCTCACCAGTCCGGCCTACGGCCTGGGCGCCCAGGCGGTCGGGATACTTGCCCTGGTCGGCGCGGCGACCATGCTCTGCACCCCGCTCGCCGGACGCCTGGTGGACCACCGGGGGCCCGATCCGGTAAACCTCGTCTGCACACTGGGGGTCCTTGTCTCGGCCGCGGTCCTCACCGTAGGGGCCCGGGGCGGCGCGCTGGGTCTGACCGCCCTGATCCTCGGCACGCTGCTGCTCGACGTCGCGATGCAGTGCGGCATGGTCGCCAACCAGGCCCGGGTCTTCACCCTGCGTCCTGACGCCCACAGCAGGCTCAACACCGCCTACATGACCTGCGCCTACTTGGGCGGCAGCGCGGGCTCCTGGCTCGGGGTACACGCCTACAGCCAGAGCGGTTGGCGGGGCGTGTGCGCGCTCGTGGCGTTGCTCGCCGCACTCCCCCTGGCCCGCCACCTTGTGGCACTGCACGGCCGAAGGCCCCGGTTGGCCGGGGATTCAGTCAGCGCTGACGCTGACACCCTCGTCCGAGATGCCTGACGTCTCAACGCTGCTGCCGGTAAAGCCTGTCAGCATCGTCAGCAACAACTCGGTCGACACCCTCTCAAGCAATCCCATTTCGAGATCGATGAGCTCTTGACGCGTGCCTTCCAGGATTCGGTGTGCCGGAGGTGGTAGGCGATGGCGCCCACATGCCGTCCGGTCGTAGCCGACCAGCGCCGGCCCGGGAAATGACGCTCACCATGCGCCCGGCGAAACGGCCGTACCGGAGCCACGTCCTCGAACCGGGCCGTCACACAGTCCAGCAGCGGACGCCGACGGCGCTCGCGTACATCTTCCATGTACGACAGCTCGACATACGGCCCCACAAGATTCGCCCCAGCCGGTACGGCTACCCAGCCCCGGAGCGAGGCCGCCGCCGGGGGCGGCCACTACCGTGGCCGGGTGGACATCCCGAACGACCGGCACGCGCAGAGCCCGGCCCGTGAAGCCGCCGAGCTGACGTGGGAGGCGGCGACCGCCCGCGTCCAGGACACCGGGGCCACCGCGTCCTGGTGCGCACCTCCTCCGGCACCAGCGACCGGGCCCGCTCGGCGATCCGCCACGCGCTGGACGACAACCCGGTCATCAGCATCCAGACCCCGGACGAATCGCCCAGTCGAGCGGCCGTACCGATGTCACCCTCCTGCTGAACGTCCTCTACGGACTGCTGGCCATGGCCGTGCTGATCGCCGTACTGGGCGTCGTCAACACCCGCGTCCTGTCCGTCCTGGAACGCTCCCGTGAGATCGGCATGCTGCGGGCCGTCGGCCTCGATCGCGCCGAGAACAGACGGATAATCCGGTGGGAGGCCCTGCTGATTTCCCTCTTCGGTGCCGTGCTTGGCATCGGGACCGGCATCTTCCTCGTCTGGGCGGCCGGGACGTTCGCCCAGGGGACCATCACCGGCTATGAGATGGTCGTGCCTTGGAGGATCGCCCTCTTCCTGGTGATGGCCGGCGGTGTCGGAGTGCTCGCCGCGATCTGGGCAGCCCGCCGGGCGGTCGGCCTGAACATCCTGACCGCCGTCAAGGCCGAGTAGCAGAGCGTCCGGGACTGCGCCTCCCGGATGCGGTGAACCATGTCATGGTGCAGGACGTACGGACTGGCGGACGGACGCGTCAACGGTACGGAACAGGGAGGGGGACCGGTTTCATGGATGGTGCTCTCGCGACGGAGCCTCCGTTCGGCGGAGGAGAGCGAATGGCATCCGGAGAGGTTTTCCCCTCCGGGCCCGGAGAGCATTTCGTCTCCGAGCAGGCCGAGCCGGGGAAACAGGAAGCAGGAGATGCGGCATCCTGGGTCGACGAACTGCTGTCGCTGCACGGCAAACCCGTCCTGGACTACGCGGCGCTGTGCACCGGGCCGAGCCCGGGCGCCGCGGAGCGGCTCGCCGGGCAGGCCTTCCGCCACACCTACGGGGACGCGGCATCGCACGCCGGTGCCGGCTTCCCGTGGCGGCCACGGCTACTCGCGGCGGTCCTCGATGCCGCCCGGGAATGGAGCGCCGACGACAGGCGCTCGTCCCTCCATCCGGACCTGCGGGACGGCGCAACCCGTCCCGCATACCGGGCGGCGTCCGCCACGGACCATGGGACCGGAGACAGGAACCTGCTCCGGCGTGCCTACCGGAACCTGCCGGACCGCGCCCAGGTGCTGCTGTGGCACACCGAGGTCGAGGCGGAGGACATCGAGGCGGTGGCGTCCCTGCTCGACGCCGAGCCCTCCCTGCTGAACCCGGCGCGCGCCCGAACCCTGCTGCGCGACGAGTGCGTGCGGGCCCACCTCGACCTGGCGCCCGACGAGCGCTGCCGCCGCTACAACCGACTCATCGACGTCCACTCCCGCCCCGGGTCCGGGAGGACGCCGGCGGAGGTGCTCGAACACCTCGACGGCTGCGCCTACTGCGGGGCGGCGGTGGACCAACTGGACCAGTCCCCGGACCGGCTCCGCACCCTGCTCGCCGACGCCGTCGTGGGATTCCGCGCGGCGGACTACCTCGCGACCCGGCCCGCCCGCCCGGCGATCGCGTCGGCTCGCGCGCGGTCGGAGTCCGTCCTGGAGCACGCGGGCGCCGCGACCGAGCCCACACGGCGGCGGCGCCGCCGGTTGCCGTTACTCGTCGCCATGGGCGTGGTGCTGCTCGGGGTGATCGTGGCGATCCCGATGGCCCTGAGCGGAACCGGTGACGACGGGGAACAGACGGGTGGTCCGGCGCCTGGACCCACGCGGAACCCCTCCGCCCCCGCCACCGGGTCGTCCGCCGCTCCCACCCGGTCACCGGGCACGTCCGCGGCGCCCGGCGCGGGCGAGGCTCTGGTCACGCGGCTGCGGAACTCCAGGACGGGGCTGTGCCTCGACATAGCCGCTTCCAACGCGGTGGCGGGCGCGCCCGCGGTGACGGCGCAGTGCGGGGGATCGGCGACCCAGGTGTGGCTGCTGGAAGACAGGGGCCGACTGCGGAGCCGGGCGGACCCGGGGCTGTGCCTGCACGCCGAGCTGAACGGCAACCTCGCACTGCGCCCATGTGGCGCCTCGACGGGCCCGGACGGCGAGGAGTCCGGCGACACGCGGTTCGACCTGGCAGCCGACGGCCTGCTCACCTCCGTTGAGGAGCCCGGAGTCGCCGTGACGCCCGATCTCCGGGTCGAGGGGTCGATCATCCTTCTGGAGCCCGTCCCGCAGGACAGGATCCGCAGGTCCCAGCGCTGGCGCACCGACGAGGCGTCCCCACCCGTAACCTCGCCGTCGCAGACGGTCCCGGACACGTCGGCCGCCGGATAAGGCGCCCGCCGTCATCCGCGCTCCGCACGGCAACGGACCGGTCCGTCGGACCCGGGCCGGCTCCGCCCGCAAAGCGCATCCGGATCCGGAACCGGAACCAGCCGGTCACGACGGCCGGGTACGACCGATGGACGCCCCCGTGACCGGCCGTACCGGGGTCGGGGAACGTGAATCCGCGCTCACCGACGCCCGCCGCCGTCGAGGCAGCGCACAAGGCCGGTGAGCAGCCGCTGCGCACGACCGTGGCCACCCTGCGCGACCGGCTCAACCCACACCCGGGCGGCCAGCTCCGGCTCAACGTGCCGAACGACGGCTGGGGACTTCAACACAAATACCCCCGCATCCGTACGTCCGCCTCGGCACCAAGGCCGCCTCCTTCTCCCCGCAACGCCTTCTCACCGCGCCCGACGCCGACGACCTGCTCCGCCTCTTCGAACGCGTCGTCGCCTCCGGCCGCCACCTGGCCCTGATGCTCCACGTCTCACACCCCCGCGAGCTCCACCCCGCACTCGCCCGCCGGCCCTGCGACGGCTGCGCGAAACGGGCGCGGTCCTGCGCACCCAGGCCCCCGTCATCCGGCACGTCAACGACGACCTGGACATCTGGGCCCGGATGTGGCAGGAACAGGTGGAGCTGGGCATCGTCCCGTACTACATGTTCGTGGAATGGGACACGGGCCCGCGCCGCTACTTCGGCCTCCCACTGGCCCGGACCGTGAACGTGTACGCGGACGCCGTACGGCAGGTCTCCGGGCTCGCCCGGACAGCACGGGCCCCGTCATGTCCACCGAGCTCGGCAAGCTCGTGATCGACGGGATCGCCCACCTGCCCGACGGCCCCGCGTTCGCACTACGGGTTCTCCAGGCCCGCGACTCCGACCTGGTCGGCGCCATCGCCCATGCCCGCTACGACCCCGCCGCCCAGTGGTGGAGCGAACTCATCCCCTACGGTCCGTACGACCAGCGGCTCATCCCACACCAGCCGCTGGCCCTGGAGGCGCTGCTGCCCCAGGGGGAGGGGATAACAGGAGGGAGAGGGCACCCCGGAGGCCGAAATCCCGGCCCCAGTAATCCTCCGCACAGCCATGAGCGCGAAGTTTGATCTGTTCAACGGAGCTTGTAACGACGAAGGTCAGTGTCGAACGTCGCCGTCGCAGCCGAATTCAACCGCCGCCCACGCAAGACGCTCGGCTGGGAAACCCCAGCCGAGCGTCTGTCTAAACTGTTTGCGGCCTGATCAACCAACCACGTGTTGCAACGACTCCTGGAATCCGCCGGAGGCGCGGGCCCTGTTGTCTCTCTCAGTTCTGCTTCGTCTGCTGTCCGGGTCGGCCTGTACTCCTCCACAAGCAGCACGCCGCACTGCGCCGGGTGCGTCGGCACGTACAGCGTCCAGTCGCCGTCACCGACTTGGAACCAGCCGCCCG
Source organism: Streptomyces sp. NPDC052236 (assembly GCF_044548015.1). Lineage (NCBI taxonomy): Bacteria > Bacillati > Actinomycetota > Actinomycetes > Kitasatosporales > Streptomycetaceae > Streptomyces > Streptomyces sp. NPDC052236. The sequence goes on from NZ_JBIUBL010000024.1 coordinate 106,456, forward strand.
CCCACGGGCTCGGGCCGGTCACGAGCTCACGGCCACCGAGCGGGCCACGCATGAAGCGCACTATCATCTCGCGCTCCTTCCTGCTGTCGCGGCGGACTGTCCGCCGTCACCCTTTCCGTGGGCTCGACACAGGTAACGCCCCACGGCAAACGGCAAACTCGATCAGGTGAACCACATGGGCGCATCCGCCGTCCGGACCGCAGGCCGACATAGATTGCCGCCGTCGGTAAGTGAACGTACGTACCTCATGCCACGCAATGCGGTCCAGATATGAATGAGAAGGGTGCGGCGTGAACCAAATCCTCGCATACGAAAGCAACGCCATCGTCGAACTGATGGCGGTCCTCCCGCCAGACCGCGACGAGGAGTGGCTGAAGAACGCCCTGCAGCAGGCGATCATGGTCGAGGTCGCGACCATCGGCCCCTACGCGAGTGCCCTCTGGTCGATCCGGGAAGGCTCGGGACCGGTCTACGACGCTATCCGGCGGGTCATCTTCGACGAGATGACCCACATGGGGCTGGTGTGCAACATGCTCACCAGCATCGGAGGATCTCCGGTCATCGCCGACCCGAAGGTGGTGCCGAAGTACGAACGCCCGCTGCCGGGTGGCGTACGGCCCGAGCTGATCGTCTTCCTTGAGGGCCTGAGCAAGGCTTCAGTCGAGATGTTCTCCGAGATCGAGCGCCCGGACCAACCCGTCGCCCAGTCCGAGTCCTTCACCACCATCGGCGCCTTCTACACCGCAGTAGAAGAGGCGTTCGAGAAGCACCAACACCTGATCAAGGGCACCCGGCAGGTCGACTTCCCCATGGCCCACCACGGGGAGGGAAACGACATCGTCCCGCTCGGCACGATCGAAAAAGTCCGCGATGCCATCGACATCATCAAAGAACAGGGCGAGGGAACCTCCACCTCACCCGAAAACCCCTTCCCCGAAAATTCCGGAGAGCTGGCGCACTTCTACGTGTTCCGCGAGTTGTTCCACGGCAAGAAACTGATCAAGATCTCCGAATCTCCGGACGTTTGGGACTACGCGGGTGACGAGATCCCGCTGCCCCCAGCCCACCCCATGGGCAGGGTCCCCCAGGGCGGGTGGGCCAACGACGAACAAAACGTGCCCAGCCCCGAGGTCCAGCAGGCCCTGGACGCGTTCAACACGGAATTCAGCTCGATGCTGCGGACTCTGGAAAGGGCATGGCAGGCGGACGATCCGAACACGGCCACCCAACACGTGCGGGCGGCCGTGGGGCACATGTTCCGGATGAGCCCCAAGGCGCGGGCCCTGATGACGCTCGAACTGCCTGACGGCAGCGGGAAGACCTACGGCCCCGAATTCCTGTACACCGAAGAACCCGAAACGTGACAGACCCATCTCCTCAAACCTGGGCATGCTAAACGGTCCTGAGGAGCTTGCCGCCATGATCGTGATGCCCTGCCAGGTGGCATTGAGGGAAGAGGCGAGCTGCCGAAATCCGAGACGGACATACGCCCCGAGGACTGGGTGTGTCTCGCCCAGTGGTGGCATGGGGTTGACGGCTTGCAGATGGCTGGGCAACGTCACCGTCTTACCGAAAGGCACAGTCACAACCCGCTCGTAGCGCTCGTCACCGGGCACCGTGCCTCGAGTCCGACCATGACGGGATCGGGATTGCCGAAGTACGCCTTCGAGTTCATCCGGCGCGTCATCGTGACCCGCTTCAGGGACGGCATGTCAAGCAGCGGGCGGCAGTCCGTGAGGACGGCGTTGTCGCGGAAGCGGACTTCGGCGAGGTCGGGCAGCCCGGTCAGGGCGCTGACGTCCTCCAGGTCGTCCAAGCCGGTGATGTCCAGGAAACGGAGGGGCTTGTGGCCGGCCAGTCGGGACAGGTCCTTCCAGTCCACCCCGTACATGCTGAGGAGGCCAAGGCCGCCGTGCTGGTGGTGATGGGCGTGCGGGCGGACGGCACCAAGGAGCTGATCGCCCTGGCCGACGGCTACCGCGAGTCGACGGAGGCATGGGCGGGCCTGCTGCGCGACTGCGCCCACCGGGGCATGCGCGCCCCGGTCCTGGCCGTCGGCGACGGCGCACTCGGCTTCTGGAAGGCGCTGGCCGAGGTGTTCCCGACACCCGCGAACAAAGGTGCTGGGTACACAAAACCGCCAATGTCCTGGACACGTTTGCGAAGTCCGAGCAGCCCGCCGCCAAGCGCCCGATCCAGGACATCTGCAACGCCGAGGACAACGAAGCGGCCCGCAAGGCCGTCGTCGCGTTCGCGCGGCAGTACGGCGCAAAGTATCCCAAGGCTGTCAAGCAGATCACCGATGACGAGGACGAACTGCTGGCGTTCTTCCAGTCGGCCTTCGCAACCGTGCGACTGCGGACGAAGGTCACCAAGGGCGCCGAAGGTGGGCCGCCGGGCCGGCCATGGTCTTCAAGCTGGTCGAGTCGGCCCAGGCTCGCTGGTGGGCCGTGTACGCACCCCACCTCGTCGCGCTCGTCCGCGCCGGAGCCCGCTTCGAACGCGGCCACCTGGTCGAGCTCCCGGAGAAGCTTGCGGCATGATCAAGGCCAGCCGATCCCATGGAGATCCCGCGTGAACTGGTCTGAGCGCAGTGTGGTGCGAGACGGTGTCCGAATCGCCTGCCGGGACTGGGGTGGTCCGGGGCAGCCCATCGTGCTGCTGCATGGCCTGGCCGGCCACGCAGGTGAGTGGGATGCGACGGCCCGGCGCCTGAGCCCCCGGTATCAAGTCGTCGCACTCGACCAACGCGGGCACGGCGCCAGCGAACGCCACCCGCAGGACACCTCCCGCGCTGCCTACGTCGCCGACGTCATCACCGCTATCGATCAGCTTGAGTTGCGCCGGCCGGTCCTGGTCGGCCAATCACTGGGCGGGCACACGGCCATGCTCACTGCCGCCGCACACCCCGAACGGGTGCGCGCGCTCGTACTCATCGAAGCCGGCCCAGGCGTGCGGATGCGAACAGTCCCGTCCGGATCGGCGGATGGCTCGACTCGTGGCCGACGCCTTTCACCTCACGCGAGGCGGCAGCACAGTTTCTCGGCGGTGGACCGGTCGGCGAAGGCTGGGCGGCCGGTCTGGAAGAACGCGGCGGTTCCTGGTGGCCGCGCTTCGACCGGGACGTGATGGTCCGCTCACTGGCGGAGAACGCCCGGCGTTCTTTCTGGGAGGACTGGGGACAAGTCACGTGCCCGACCTTGGTCGTACTGGCCCAGTCCAGCATCATCCCTCCGCACGAAGCCGACAACATGCTGCGTCAGCGACCCGCCACCGTGGGCGTCAGCATCCCCGGAACCGGCCACGACCTGCACCTGGAACAGCCCGAAACTCTGCACACCTTGCTCTCGGACTTCCTCAATGAGTTCGCCTGACGACCCTGCCCGGCCACGACGATGAGGAAGTCAGATACCGCAGATCGCTATCGATCCAGAGATCTCGGCAATTGCTCACGCGTCAGAAACCAACCTTCGTCCAGGCCTTCCCGGGTCCGGCGCCTCACCCCTGACAATAATCCGGCAGATCGAGAGACACCTGCGACATCCAGGCTCCCCCATCCCTCGTCGTCCTCGCCAAGGCCGATGAGTGGCAGCTGGGCCAGGTTGGCTGAGTCGGCGTCACCATGTCAGGGTCAGCGAACCTCCGACCGGCAGCGTGTGCCAGCGGTCGGTGCAGTCGTCGAACCGGGAGACGATCCGGTCGACCACCGGGGGGATCTCCCCCGCCGTCACATACGCCGGCAGCTCCCGCGCGTGGCCGTGCCGCACCTCCCACACGGGTACGGCGATGCCCGCCAGCTCCTCCGACCTGGCCATGTCGGCCTTCGCCCGGGGGGACGACTTCACCCGCTTCGACTTGCGGCGCCGGGCGGCCTTGGCGCGCTCCACGGGGTCGGCGGGCCAGAACAGGCCGTTGTCACCGGCGGCCAGCCGCCCGTAGACCCCGAGCTTGATGCCCGCCTCCGCCTCGACGAGGAAGTGCACCAGGTCGTGCGGGAGATACGGATGCCCGCCGGGCCCGTTGCGCGGGGCGAGCGCGGCACCGGTCTCGCGGTGCACGGCGATGTCGTAACTCGTACCGGGACCTTTAGTGAAAACGACGCGCATGCACGGCACGGTAGGTGGCGTGCCCGCCGCACGCACCTGGTTTTTCCGGCGCGCGCGGCAGGCACGCCACCCTGGTTGCGGCAGTCGTGGCGCCTCAGGGGAGACGCACCACCGCCGCGCCTCCGTCCAGGTCGATGCTGGTGCGGTGCGGCGGGGCCCCGTCCTCCTCGTCGTCGCGCAGGACGAGCGAGCTGCGCCGACGCCAACGAAGTGAGGCGAGGAGCGTCCCGGGCCGTTCATGTCCTCGGTCTTGCCCCGAACAGGCAGGACCTCCTCGTCGGCGTGATCGAAGAACGCCTCCAGCTCGGGCCGTGCGAAGGCCCGGAGCGTACGCTCCTGATCACCGACGTACCCGAGCGAGAGATTCCGGGCGAGCTGCTGACTGCGCCAGCCCTTCACCATCGCCTCGAAGACCTGCTCCTCCGGCCGCAGCAGCGGCAAACCGTCGACCAGGTGCCGTCAGGTGCAGTGCCGAGGTCAACATCCCTGGTAGAACCGCCCGATTACGGCTCCGGACTGGACTCCAGGACGAGTGTCGCCTATTCGCATCCGACGCAATTGGCGTCGGCACCAGGTACGCGTCAAAGGGGCAACGGGTGATCTTGAAGCTTGCCGGGGTCAGAACGCCTATCGAGTCGTGATCAATCCCTGGGGTTCGCCCACGCGGCGGGGCCCGGACCGATAGATCTTCTGGCGTGACACGAGTGCAGCCGACGGACGAGGAATGGGAGTTCACGGGGCCATATCTGCCGATCGCCGGATATGGCCCGTGCCCCGAGCGGCTGCGGCAGCAGTTCGAGGGTGTGCTGCCTGAAAGGACCTCGTTCGGGTATGGAGGAGCTGCGAAGTGGCGGGACCGGCCGCGGCAGTCCGGGGCGACGAGCGAGTCCCTCCACCACTGAGGACGCGGGAGGGGGCGCCACAGCACCCCCGGCCCGTCACCCGGCCAGGGCGCCGCGGAGTCGGCGTGCCTCCTTCACCAGGCGGGACTTCGGCGGCCGGGACGCCACCTCCGCCAAGCCGGGTATCTCGGCGCACGCCCCGGCTCGGGCGGCGAGGTCCGTCGCCAGCGCCAGCAGATCGCTCAGGCCGTGGATGCGCGCGCCGGACGGCAGCAGCCGCGGCAGCAGCCCCGACAGCACTGGCCACACCGCCCTCGCCCCCACCGCCGCCGAGGCGTCCCTCAGCCCGGACGCGAGGCGGGAGGCCACCGGCACCGTCAGCTCCGCGAGGGCCGCGGCCAGCCGAGCCGAGTCCAACTCCCCACGCGAGACAATGACGACCAGTGCGTCCACCGCGGCCGCCCGGTGCTCGCGGCGGTCATCGTTCAGCCCCACGGCCAGTGCACGGTGCACCGCCTCGCCCTTGAGGCCGGGCAGCGACGCAAGCCGCTCCAGGGCCCGGCAGTCCATACGCGCGCCGCTGCGGCGCGCGATGTACCACGCCCAGTCGGCCTGGACGTCCGGGTCGCACGGGAGGTCCTCCGGGCGGCAGGGGAACACCGAGCGGGCATGGACGGGGCTGCGCCCCTTGGTGGGGCCGGGTCCGGCCAGCAGGGTGGCGAACGGCTCGGGGTAGGCGGCCGGATCCGTGTCCCGTCCGCCCGTCCGGAACCGGTCCGCGAGGCGGCGCCCCGCGGACGAGGCCAGCGCGTCGGCGGCCTCCCGCACGTCCGGATCGTCCTCCGGGGCGACCCGCAGCAGCGCCTGCGCCAGATCCACCGGCCCGGGCTCGACCTCCAGTCGCTCGTACTCGGCGATCCGTGCGACGAGTTCGGCCGCCGCCACCGTGCCGTCGTCGTGTGTGGCGGTGGCCAGAGGGAATGGCGTTGTGACACCTTTCTGGACCCGTCCGACCAGCTCCCGGCCCCGAATCTCCACCATGGTGTCGAACATCGACGTGCTACTCGGACACCGCACCCCGCACACGGCCGCCGCCACCCCCAGGAGGTTCCACGGTTCGTGCCCGGCTTGAGAGAACCAATCGAGGTGATCGGCGATCCCCGCCCGCAGCGCGGCCGCGAGCCCCTCGCGGTCCCGGTGGGCGTGGCGAATCAGGCGGTCCAGCAGGGCGTCCTCGAACAGGCCGTCGTCCTGGTGGCGGCGCCACCAGACACGGAGGGCTGCGGCGACGTCCTCCGGGGTGTCGTCCTCCGGGCCGTCCAGCCGCGCCGCCTTCGGCGGCGGGGCGATGTCGGGCTCGCGCTCCGGGAGCGGGAGCGCGGACGGCGCGGGCGCCTCGGCGCTCCGCGGCAGATGACGGGCGATCAGCCGCTCGACCCGCTCGCGCAGCGCCGCGTCCTCCAGCGAGTCCCGTGCCTCCGTCAGTACCGCGACCGCGGCGCCCGCGGTCGCGGGATCCTGCCGGACAACCCGGTCCAGCCAGGCCAGTTGGGCCCGGACCAGCTTCTTCTCCGGGCGGAGCAGCGCATCGCGTGACACCTCGACGACCCGGGCGGGCGTCAGCACCCCGCCAAGCACCTGCTGTGCGTGGGCGGCGACGGTGGACGGGCCGTCCAGCAGCAGCCGGACGTAGTCGTCCTCGTACTTCGCGCACTCCTCCGCCGAGGGCGCGAGCTTCTCCAGCGTCCACAGCCGGAACCGGACGTCCGCGGCCGCTCCGGTGCCGCGGACCAGCGAAGCGAGCACGGCGTCGTGGAGGCGACAGGCGTCGAGGGTGCCGTCGGAGGCGAGCGCCGCGAGCGCGGCAGGCCAGGAGTAGTCCGGGTCGTCGCGGGAGTACGGGCTCAGATTCGTGTAGCCCGGCACCCCGTCGATCTCGAACAGGCGGTGGGTGAGGGGCCGCAGGAACGGGTTGTCCGCGAGGACGACGGCGAGCGGGCGCTTGTCCCAGGTCGGCGGGGTGGTGTCGATGTCGTAGCGGCTGGCCGTCTCCCGGGCCCACGTGAGGACGAACGCGTCGGTGGTCGGGACGGGGCAGCCGGAACGCCGGATCAGCTCGACGACTAGGTGGTAGTAGGGCAGTTCGCCATCGTCGAGGCGGCTGTCGGCGATCCGCCGGACGAGCCCGGCTTGGAAGTCGGTGTCGCGGGTGTCGGGCCCGTCGGCGAACAGACAGGCGATCAGGGATGCGTCGGGCCGCCAGCTCGGTATGCTCGTGACTCGGGTCTTGCCCGTGAGCAGCCACTCGGCGACGGCCGGGGCGCTGGCGAGGCACCCCGCGCCGGCGAGCTGGACCGCGATGCGGCGCGGGTCGTCGTAGGTCCACAGGCTGATCCTGCTGAGGGAAGCGCGGGCGGCCTTCAGCTCGGGAACGGCGGCTCGGCGCTCGTCCGCGGTCATGGCGGCCAGGGCATCGGGGACGGCGCGGTAGTCGCCGTTGTCGATGAGCGTGAACAGCGGGTGGTCGGACATGTGTGGCGGCACTCTCCCGTGCGGTGGTTCGGTCGGTACGTGGTGCGGATCGAGGCGATGCGGTGCGCGCCGGGCACTGGGTGGGTGCGTCGGGTGGGTACGTCGGGTGGTCAGCGGCCCTGGGCCGCTCCGGTGTTGCCAGGGGCGGTCGCCCCGGTCCCCGCGTTGTCCGCGGCGATGCGCACGGCCAGGGCGTGACTGCAGGGCCCGCGGCGGCCCCGGTGCTCGGCCCACCACTGGCACGTACACGCCGACGCCCCACGGGTGGTTCCGGCGTCGCCCCGCACCCGGTGCGTGCGCCCGTCGGTCGTCGTGACCTCCGCGAGGCCCGGGCCCAGGCTGCGCACGCCGCCCGCGGCGACGATCGCGCGTGCGGCCCGCAGCCGCGGATTGTGGTCCTCGGCCCGGCCGGGGACGAACGGCAGCTCGCGGTGGAAGTACGCGGTCGCGGCGGGGTCGTAGCCCACACGGCCGTCCGCTCCGAGCCGGGTGAGCGCGGCGCGGGTGCGTTCGACCGTCAGCCCTGCCTCGGCAGCCAGCTCGGCGGTGTCGATCCGGGAGTCCCAGGCGAGCAGGACGGACAGCAGCTCGGCATCGGCCTCGACGTCCGGCCCGGCGAGATCGTCCAACACCGCTCCCTCTCCTGAGAACCCCCGACCCGTCTCGGGCGACAGCGTGAGCGTCAGCCGGAGGCCGGCCGGGAGGGATATCTCCCACGCTGCGGCCTGCGTGTCGCTGCGGGTGGTCACCGGCGGCCCGTAGAGGCGGAGGCCGCGCGCGTGGCGCAGCACGCGGCGCAGCGCGGTGAGGCGCTGCGGCCCGGGCAGGCACACGGCCCCCGGCACGGGCCGGGACGTGGTGCGCAGTCGCCCGTGGTTGGCGAGGACCCACCCCGCGCCGCGCGAGGCGTTGCCGGAACCGGCCCGCGGGAGGGTGCGCAGGAAGCGGAGCGCCTCGGCGGCGGGCACCTCGGCGCGGAGGTCGAACTGGGAGGCGATGACCGGTGTCTCGGCGAAGCCGCGTATCCAGCGGTCGGGCAGCGGGACTTTCTTCTCGACGATCCGGTCGCCGCCTGTTCGGACGGCGAGTTCGTCGGGCCCGACGGTGAGGCCGAGCGGCTCACGGGCAGTCAGCCGCCCGAGGGCGTCCCGCAGCGGGAGGTTGATGTCGACGTTCGTGGTGCCGCGGCCGACCTCCCCGCCGTCCAGTCCGGCTGGGGGCACGTCCAGCCGGGCGTGCACGCCGCAGCAGCCCGAGAACGACTCGAACCGCAGCCAGCCGCCCCCGGCTGTGACCACAGGATCGAGGCTCGCGGCCCCGCTCAGCCGGGGATCGTAGTACCGGGCGGCCGCCACGTCGGCGACGGCGAGCAGCGCCGCAGCGGACGCCTCGGGTTCGGTGAGGACCCCGTCGAAGAAGCGGGGGTTCGCGGCGGCCCCGGCCGGGGTGCGTCCCCCACTGGTCTGCAGGGCGAGAGCGTGCACGGCGGCGTCGAAGGCGGACGGGGCACGGTAGGTGTACGTCGTGGTGGCTGCGGGCATGTGACGGAACATTAGACCCAGGGTCTGACACTCCCGTCGCTCGCGGCCACCGTCTCGTGCCCGGGCCGCCACTGCCCGGCGCACCAGCTCACCGCCCAGGTACTCGCCGCCCCCGACGATCAGCATCCGCATGGCCGCCCACCCATAGCCCAAGGCCGTATAGGCAGGGCCTGTTTGGTTGTGATCAACCAGATGCGTGCAGGAGGTCATTGGTCCAGATCATCGAGGTGCGGAGGTGGAGGCCGGCGAGATAGCTCTCAGGCGTCTTGTCATATCGAGTCGCGATGCCCCACCAGGCGTCGGGGCAGAGCTCTACCAGCGCGCCACGGACGCCAGAGCTCATCAAGGCCCTCCGCGGCAAACGGGGCCGGCGCAAGGCCGACGCGTCCTGAAGCTCGCGGCCGGAGTTCAGGGCCGCCACGTGCGCAGCTGTTCGGCGATGCGGGCGGCAGCGCCCCGCGGGTCGCACGGCCCGCGGGCCAGGGCCGTGAGCCGCTCGCGGGTGGCAACCCGAACGCCGCCGTCCATCAGGCACATGGCGGCGACGGCGCAGGCGACGGTGAGGTCGGGCGCTCCAGCCGGCGGCATCGACGCTCCTGCGGGTGGGTCGCCTCGTCAACCAGGCCTGACGAGTAGATCCGAAAACCCGGGCGGACTACAGCCTGGGTAGAGCCTCGGTGGGATCCGGAGAGCGACGTTCCTGGAGCCAGTAGAGGGAGACGCGCAGGTCGGTTTCGAGTTCGCCGTCGAGGTAGGTTGATCCGCCACCGGCCACAACGACCATTGCTTACCGGCAGGAACGGCCACATCAACGACTCAACTCATCGACCGGACACGGCCTAGTAGCGTGCCGCGATACCCCTGGCAGCCAGGATCTCCAGGGAGCCGGGGATCATGTGCTCCAGCGCGCGCCCGCCGGTGAAGAGCTTGAGGTTCGGCAGCAGGTCCAGGTCGTCGAGGGAGCGGACGTCGAAGAGGTCGTCCTCGCCGTCCCAGACCGGGGCACACTCCATGAAGACTTGATGCCCGCCGTCGAAAGTCAACTCCTCCACGGTAGCGAGCAGCTCTGCGGGGATATTCAGCTCCTGGAAGTACGCGCGGGCCTCGTCGAGGATGGTGTACTCCAACTCGTTGTCCTCGACGTAAGTGTCGAGGTCATTAACGCCATGTGCCCGCATGTGCTCCCTCAGGCTGAACACAGGCGGCAGCGTCTTGTCCCAGTACATGAGCTTCTCGATGACGAGGAGCTTGAAGTTGAAGTCACGGAAGACGGTCATGGGACACGTATATCAACAGCGGCCGACATCCCTGCCGCTGCGGGGCTGTTCACCATCATCGGTACCCCCGGGTACGCTTGCGCCACCTCGGGCCCTGCCCTGAGCCGTGGCGCGAGCATCGGTCGGGAACAAGTGGGGACAACCCAACGGCAGACTCTCCTGGACCACAGACCTTGGGCCGGAGACACTGCTCGTCGACGTGTGTGGTGCGAACGACGGGCGGGGTACGGTCCGCGTCGGACAGCGCTCCGGCGGGTGGAGCGCGTGGGAGGGAAATCGGGTGCCGGAGCGGTACCGCGTGGAGTGGACCTACGAGGGCAGCTCGATGGCGTCGTACGACACCTACGACCTGGCCGGCGCCGAGCGCTACCGGGCCAGGGTCGCGGAGGACCCGATCGCCAAGGACGTCCGTATCGTGGAGGCCGAGCCCGAGTAGCCGGCCTGACCGCGTGGCGCCGGCCGACGCCTGAGAGGTGCCCGGCAGCATGCGTTCGCCGTCCAGGCGGGGCGGTGAGACCCCGGTCGCACGGGGTGGGCGAAGGCGGCCGAGACCGGGGCCGAGGCACCGTCGCTTCGTCCTCGGCCTGTGAACCGAGGATCTCGACGGGCAGCCCGGCCAGCAGGTGGGCAACGCGGGGGCGTCGTAGCCGGCGTCCAGCACGACCAGGACCTTGGGATCGCCCGGCTGCCACTGCCCGGCAGCGATGAGCTGCTCGACGACTTCACGGATCTGTACCGTGGTCACCGCGGCGACGTCGGCGCCGGGCTCCAGCCGGGCCGCGTCCAGCACCGCCGTCCAGGAAGTGCGGCCCGTCTCCAGCGCGGCCACCACCGAGTACGGCAAGCCGGGCACCATCTGGTGCTTGCCCTCACCCCGGCCGAACGTATGACAAAAGGCCAGGTCAGAGTTCACCGACGCCGCGGTGCGAACGCCTGGGCCGTCCTCCTCGCGGCCCTCCAGGGCCAGGAGTTGATCGATGGTGTCGGCGGTGAGCAGCTGGGCTCTGGGGCGAGCGGGCTTGTCGAACGCGAGGCGTACCGACGCGGCGACGTCGGCGACCTCGATATCCGCGCGGGCGTACGAGAACCAGCCCTCGGTCTCGGCGCGACGGAAGTCCTTCAGGCCTCACCCCTCAGGGCGAAGCTCAGGGCCCACAGCAGGCTGGGTCTTGCGTCCCTACCTTGGTGCCCTCGCAGTGCAGGCTGCGTACCCGCAGTTCTCGCAGTTCTCGCCGGGCGGCATGCGCCAGGCGTTGAGGGTGTAGCGCACCAGGATGCGGGTGGAGAAGCACTCGCGCATCTCCGGGCCGCCCAGGGAGTGGGCGGTGACGGACTGGGCGACCAGCAGCAGCCGGGGAGGCTTCGGACCGTTCAGCGCGGGCGCCCCCTGATGCCGGCAGGCGCGCCGGCATCAGGCTGCGGCCGGAGGATGCGATGAGTTGGCGGCGCGGCGGTATTCGGCGTTGATGCGCTGGGCTTCCTCGAGTTGGTCTTCAAGGATGACGATGCGGCAGGCGGCGTCGATGGGGGTGCCCTGGTCAACGAGCTCACGGGCTCGGGCGGCGATACGGAGCTGGTAACGGGAGTAGCGGCGGTGGCCGCCCTCGGATCGCGGCGGTGCAATCAAGCGGGCTTTGTCCAGGGCGCGGAGGAAGCCGGGGGTGGTGCCGAGTATTTCGGCGGCCCGGCCCATGGTGTAGGCGGGGTAGTCGTCGTCATCGAGACGGTCAAGGGAGTCGTCTGCTGTCATTTCACCTCGCTGGTGAGCGCATTGGGTGGGCGGGAACGCATGGAGGGGCCTTGGTGCCGTACGGCACCAAGGCCCCGAAGGAATTTCAACACCATCTGCCGGCCCTCATGCTGCGCCGGCCTACTGTGTCCGCAGGCCCTGCCCGGGAAATTGCTGGGCGGGGGTGCGGGGATCGCGGTGCGTGACCGGAGACCACCTGCCTATCTGAGGTCTTGCGTACCCGGGCTGTGCTGCCGCCCGGGCGATCCTGATGGCGCTCGAATCCTCCGTTCTTCCCTCTGGAATCAACTGCTTTTCAAACTGCTGTGCTGCGAACTGCTGGGTGTTGCTGGTGATGCGACCTGCTCGTGGCCTCTAGAGCCACTTCGTCCGGCAGCCAGCCCCGTCGCCCGTCCTGCGTCTGCTCTGGCTTGGAACCCCACTGCCGGACCTCTCAGCACGCGCGCCCGCAGCCGGCGCCTTTACTGAGAGACCTCTGGGTACTGCGCTGCTGCGTACTGCACCTACGGAACTGCCTACTGCTCATGGCGGCCCCTGATCACTGCGGGCCACCCGGTCCGGTCGTCAGTTCCGTCGCCGTCCTGCAACAACCCTGGCTTCGGAACTCCACCACCGCACCGAACTGCGTACTGCTGCCCGGCAGTTCATCTCTGCCGGGCCCTGCTCGATCTTGGCTGCGAGAGAAACCATAACCACACCACCACCCAATGTCTACTCCATCCAACATAGATTTCCGCACACAGAAGGCAGAGGAAGCATGCACTTGCTGACAGCGGTCGCGGATGACTGACGGCCTCCCAGCGGGCCAGGCTGTCGGCGCCCTGAACCGGGCTTTGAGCCGGCGGACGATCCACGCTCGCCCTCGTGCCGCCGAAAGGATGACGGCGCGCCGAGGGACACGACGCTCACCGCAGACGGAATCAACCCTCGCCCCCAACGTCCCGTCGACCCGGCTGCCTCGGCTGCCTCCTCCCATCAGCTGCGCGACCTCGAAGCAGCTGTCGACCTCGGCGACGCCCAGGGCGTTCGGGCCGGGTGAGTGGGTGCTCGACTTGGGCGACCCGGACATCCCGGCAAACGAGTACGCCGAGGTTGCCCGGCAGGCCGCCGGCGGCATGACCGTCGCCAAGATCGCCGATGACTGGAGCGTGAATGTCGAGCGGGTCGAGCAGATCCTCGCCCACACCGGTGCGCCAGAGCCTGGCGAAGCGCCGGTCACGACCATCGCGTGGCGGCTGGGGCACCTGCAATTCAGCTTCGCGGGCGGATGCGAGTGGACCTTCGGTGAACGGCGGCAGGAGCCGAAGCTGTTGGTCGACTCACCCCCTCCGCCGCCTTGGCACTCGAGCGGTTCTGGGCGCTGATCGACCGCCGGCGCGACAGCGTCGCCGCCATCACCGACGAACCGCTCGACACGGTCGGCTTCTCGCAGTACCCGTACGGCTCCGACCCCGACGACCCATTCATCACCGTGCTGTCGGGGGCGGCCACCCTCGAATTCATCCACCACATGGCCGAGATGGCGTTGCTCCGCGACCTGTGGCGGGCCCGCTTCACCACTCCCGGGTAGGCCCGGGCGCGCCGTAAGGGTTCAATGGTGTTTCCGATCCACACGCCGGTTGAGCTGACAGGGCAGCGAAGCTGCTGGTAGAGGGGTTTTCGACCAAGAAATCCGTCTCCACCAGGGACTTCGTGTGCTTGTCTAGCCGTCCGGCATCGACGTGTCCAGCTCCACCCTGCGCTGACCCGATGGTCAGCAACCGCATTCCCGCCCCTCTTCATGCCGGACACGTTCGCCCGGTCGGATCGATGCTGTGGCTTCTTTCAGGGGAAAGCTCAACTGCCGTGGCGGCCCTCCCGGGCTGTCCTAATCCTCATCGGGGATGTCCAGGGCCGTTCCATACAGGCGAGACACCCGGATCCTGATCACCACGCGTCGATCCGCCACCAGTTGCTCCAGGAAGGTCGTCTCCTCTTCCGGATCCTCGAAGCCGGGGGTCAGGGCCAGTAGCTCGCGTCCGATCGCATCACCCGGCACGGTCGTCGCCTCCGATACCTCCGCCTCGCCCTCGGCGACGGCGAACGACCAGACGTTCGGGCCGTTGACGTGCAGGGCGGCATGCGGGTCGTGGCGCAGCTGGCGCACTTTGATGCGGTCGGCCGTGGTGGAGATCCGCAGGACGCGCTCCTTGGGGTTCCAGCGGTAGAGCACGGTCGACAGGTGGGGGTGGCCGCTGCGCTTGACGCTCGCGAGTACTCCGAACTGCTGCTCCTCCAGTAGCCGGGCAAGCTCCTGCTCCGTCAGCACCCGGGGCGCGGGTCCGGGGCCCGGCTTGCTCTCATTCGTCTCGTTCTCGTTCTCGATCACGGTCGTGGGCGTGGGCGCATTCATGTGGGAGGGGCCTTTCGCTGGTACCGGAGAGGATCAGGCAGGACGGAGATCAGGCGACGGTGGCGTGGACCGCAACCGGGGCGTCGTCCGCCGACTCCGCGATGGGCGGCTTCGGCTGGCGCAGTACGGTGAACGCGACGACGAAGGCAGTGACGAGGAGCCCCGCGCCAACAGTGAAGGCCAGGTGGTAGCCGCCGGTCAGTGCCTCGGCCCGGCTCTTGCCCTTCGCGAGCAGGCCGTCACTGCGGGAGGCCGCCAGGGTGGAGAGCACCGCGACGCCCAGGGCCATCCCCATCTGCTGGGTGGTGTTGAACAACCCGGAGGCGAGCCCGGCGTCTTCATCCTTCGCGCCGGACATGCCGAGGATGGTCAACGCCGGGAGGGCGAGTCCGAGGCCGGCGGCGAGGAGCATCACCGGGAGCAGGTCCGTGACGTAGTTGGCGTGGACGGGTACGCGGGTGAGCAGCCCGAGGACCCCGATCAGGAGCACGAGTCCCGCCAGCAGCACATTGCGCTCGCCGAAGCGGGCGTTGAGCCGCGCGGAGATGCTCAGAGAGACCGCGCCGATGACGGCGGCGGCCGGGAGCATGGCCAGGCCGGTTTCGGCAGCGCCGTACCCGAGGACCTCCTGCAGGTAGAGGGCGACGAGGATCTGGAAGGAGAACAACGCGGCCAACATGAGGACTTGGACCAGGTTGGCTCCCGCGACGCTGCGCGACCGGAAGACCCGCAGCGGCATGAGCGGGGTCTTGGCGGTGGCCTGACGGGCGACGAACGCGGCGAGCAGGAGAAGCGAGAGGGTGCCGAAGCCGAGCGTGGGCGCCGAGGTCCAGCCGTACTCCTCGACCTTGACGACGGTGTAGATGCCCAGCATCAGCCCCGCGGTGACCAGGAGGGCGCCGATGACGTCGGCTCCGGCCTTCAGGCCGAGCCCTCGGTCGGCGGGCAGGACGGGCATGGCGACGGCGAGGGCCACGAAACCGATCGGCAGGTTGATGAAGAAGATCCAGTGCCAGTTGAGGGCGTCGGTGAGGACACCGCCGACCACCTGGCCGATCGACGCCCCGGCGGCGCCGGTGAAGCTGAAGACGGCGATCGCCTTGGCCCGCTCCTTGGGATCGGCGAACAGCGTCACGAGGATACCGAGGCTGACCGCGGCGGCCATCGCGCTACCGATCCCCTGCAGGAACCGGGCGGCGATCAGTACAGCGGGAGAGGTCGCGATGCCCGCCAGGAGCGAGGCGGCGGTGAAGACGGCGGTGCCGGCCAGGAACATGCGCTTGCGGCCGATCAGGTCGCCGAGCCGACCGGCGAGCAGGAGCAGGCTGCCGAACGCGATCAGGTAGGCGTTGACGACCCAGCTGAGGCCGACGGGCGAGAAGCCCAGGTCATCCTGGATTGCCGGCATCGCCACGGTCACGATGCTGCCGTCGAGGATGATCATCAGCATCCCTGTGGCGATGACCCCGAGGGCCAGCCAGCGTGAGCGGGGAGCTGCGGGAGGGGGAGCGGGGTTGACGGACATGCGGCTTCTCCTGTCGGGTGGGACAACAGGAGTGACCGTAGCAGATGGTTTTGTTGCAGACTATTTCTTTCGGTCGGATTTCTTCTTACTGGCGTGCCCGCCGAGCCGGCCGGGGGCTCGCGGCGGGGCTGGCCAGAACTCCGTCGACCAGGTGCTTCAGTGCCCGCAGCAGGGCATCTCGGTCACCCTCGGGGAGCGCTGCCAGTGCCTCCCGGTGTACGCCGTCGACGATCTCCTGACTCCCCCTGGCGACGCGGGCACCCTCTTCGGTGACTGCGATGATCCGGGCCCGCCGATCCTGGGCGGAGGGCCGTCGCTCGGCGAGACCGGCCTTCTCCAGGGCGTCTACCGTCACCACCATCGTGGTCTTGTCCATGTCCCCGAGTTCGGCGAGCTGCGCCTGGGTGCGCTCTCCCTCCAGGGCGTGGACCAGTACGCAGTGCATGCGCGCGGTCAGCCCGATCTCGGCGAGCGCCGCCGACATCCGGGTTCGCAGGACATGACTGGTGTGATCCAGCAAGAACGACAGGTCCGGTTCTGTGCGCGTGGGTGTCATGGCGGTCATGTCCACCAGCGTAGCAATTGGTTCTTTGGTGGATTATCCGGAAGAGGACTGTCTTGGCTCGGTGTATGTGGGGAGACTGGCCGGAAAGCGGTGGAAAGGTCCGTGGGCGGCGGGCGCCCTTGCAGCAGGGCCCGGTACAAGCGTGCAGTGTCGGCCGCGGTCGTGCCGAGGACGGTCTGAGCCGGCGGGTAGGAGTTGTCACGCGGCCCGAGGGGCGCGAAGACGCGGCGTTCGAGGTTGGTGCGCGGGTCGCGGTCGGTGATCCGTTCGACGATCAGGTCGAGCAGCAGCAGGTAGTTGTTGGTGTTGGTGTTGGTGCACCGGAACCGGGTGCCGGGAGCCGCGCAGTACTGGGATTGAGCAAGGCCGATGCCGATCGCGGGGCCAGTACTGGTCAAGCACGCGGAAGTGGGGAAGCAGCCCGTCGATGCAGTCGTACAGCCCGCTCGTGTGGTTGAACAGCCGACGGTTGCCGGTGCGGACCTGGTCGGGCAACAGGCTCTGCACGGTGTCGTCGAGTCGCAACCGGCGCTCGGCGACGAATTGCAGGACGGCCGTTGCGGTGAAGATCTTGGCGACACTCCCCTGTGCGGAACTTCAGGTCCGGTTCCATCAGCGTGCCGGCGGACCGGTCGGCGACGCCATCCGGTCCGCCGAGTTCCTGGTCTGTCTCGCCTTCGCAGACCAGGCCGCGCACAACGCCCGTCTCGCCGCCGTTCGGAGAGACCCTCGCGGGCATCCACTCGCGTGTTGCCCAGGCCATCGGCAATGGCACGGTATGCGGCGAGGTCGCCGAGGGTGTCGACGCCGCCGACCAGGCCCTGCGGATCGTGGCGTTCACCGAAGGGCTCGCCCCGCATGCGTACATCGACCCCAACGCCACACCGAAACCGGCGATCCTTGCCGCGCTGGACGACCAACTCGGCCGCGTATTCACCGGAAGGTGCCCGGTGCCCGGTGCCCGAAGACACCACGCCAGCGTAGGTACAGGCTCAGAGCCGTGGATCAGAAACACCCACCCGACAAGGGCTACGACTACGACCACCTGCGCAGATGGCTCCTAAAAAGGGCATCCGCCACCGCCGGGTCGTCGAGAGGACGGTGTCCTGGCCGGCCGGATGCCGTCGCTTGCATCACCGCTACGAACGCAAGGCCGAGCACTTCCCGGCCTTCGTCGGTATAGCCGCAGCCCTCATCAACTACCGCCGACTCACTTCGTAGACAACAACGACTAGGATCTACGGCGACATCGCGTGTCGGTCACCGGCTGGGTGAGGCATGGAGGTGTCGGGAGATGCCCTCGGAGGCATTCCTTGTCAGTCGAGTTGAACCACACGATCGTCCACGCCCGGGACAACCGGGAGTCCGCAGAATTCTTCGCGAACCTGCTCAGCCTTGAAATCACCGCCGAGTGGGGCCCGTTCATCGCGGTAGACCTGAGCAACGGCGTCACGCTGGACTTCGCCACGATCCCCGCGGACAGGATCACCCCCCAGCACTACGCTTTCTTGATCTCCGAGGAGGAGTTCGACGCGGCGTACGCGCAGATCAGGCAGCGCGGCATCGAGCACTACGCCGACCCGCGCCAGCAACAGCCTGGCACGTTCAACCACAACGACGGCGGCCGCGGCGTGTACTTCATGGACCCGGTGGGCCACGCCATGGAACTCATCACCGTGCCGTACGGCGGCTGGACCTCGTAAGCACATGCGCCGAGGGCCGCACCCCAGCGCGGAGTGCGGCCCTCAACCGCTGCTTGTGCCCGATGGGCTCGCGGCCGGCGCCCTGCAATTATGGGGTGCGCCGGCGTTCTGGTATCGGTCGGCGGGGAGCCGCAGTGCGGGGTTGGACACGTCACAGGCCACGGCGTAGTTCATGCGGATTTCACCGAGGTCGACGGTCTGCTCGGCGAAGGCGTGCGGGACGAAGATGTCCGCGTGGTCGGCCGCTTCCAGGTGGTTCATCGGTCGGTTCCCGTCAGCACGACGGTTGCCAGCCACAGGTCGCCGGCCGCAGGAACGTGAAGCGGCTGATGACGTTCGCCGACGAGTGCGCGGCCAGGGACGTCGTGGCGATGCCGGGGTGGGCGAGCACCGACCGGGCCGGGCTGCCCAACGCCGTCAGCCGCCGCTGCAGTTCCAGGGGGAACAGCACGACCGCGAGCTTGGAGTCCCGGTAGGCGTTCATCCGGTGGTACCTGCGCGACCGCCGGTCGAAGTCGCCCACATTCAGCTTGGACTGCCGGTGCAGCCGGCTGGTCACGCTGATGACGCGGCCGGTCAGGTGCGGCAGGAGCAGGTTGGTCAGGACGAATGGTCCGGTGTAGTTCGTCGCGGTCTGCACGTCGAAACCGTCCGCGGTCCGCGCCGCCGGGACGTCCCACGTCCAGGCGCCGGACATCGAAGTCGCCGGGCATCCCCGGGATCGCCCGGCGGCCTTTCTCCGGGCTGCGCACCTCCAGCACGACACGGGCGCCGACGCGCCCAAGCTCGCGGGCAGTGACCAGGCCGCTGCCGCTGCCGGCTGCGGTGATGAGTACCGTCTTGCCGGTCATGCCCGGCAGGTCGGCAGCTGTCCACTTGGCCATGGGGCCCCTCTCGTCTCAGTCACTGCGGTGTCGGTCGCTGCGCGCCCCAGTCGTTGCGGAACGCGTTACGTCGTTCCGCAACGACCAGTGGACGGCACCCGGCAACGCGGATGAAGGACCCGCTCAGCCACTGATTCGCAGTCAGTGGCTGGGGTCGCTCGCGGCTGCGACGCCGGTGGACGTACGGCGGCCTCAACCGGCGTCCGAAACGGCACTCGCCCCCTGGGGGGACCCATCTGAGCAGACGGTGGACCGCGCGTCGTTGGGCGCCTTCCTGCGTGCCCGGCGGGAGGCACTGCAACCGGAAGACGGAGTTCGCGTCAGTGTGGGACCGGCAGGAGGTCGGCCTGCACTGGGGCGAGGCAAAACGGATCGTTCACCCACAGGTCGGGCGCATCGACCTGTTCTGCCAGAACCTGCAGAACCCCGACCAGTCGCAGTCCCTGCTCATCTTCACCGCGACGCCCGGCACTGACAGCTACGACAAGCTGGCTCTGTTGAACGTCCTCGGCGCGGACAGCTTCCCTGTCGGCGGACAGCCGCGATTCCTCCGGCGGGGGTTCTCCGCTGTTCAAGAACATTCACCGCCGACGGCACGCGGTGGAGCGATGCGGTCGGACGCCCGCGGGAACGGCGAAACCCGGACTCGTGAACTGCTCCTGCTCCAGCAGATACTGCCCCCGATGGTCGACACCGTGGAGCGCGCCGAATCCGTGGGCGGCAGTCCGGACATCGCACCGACGCTCCCGTCCCGCAGTACGACGGACACCGGCAGCTGATGGCGCACGAGAAAGCCACATCCGGTCCGCAGCCGCGTTTCATAGGTGGTCCCGTTTCAACACCGGGCGCCGCCGATGTCGCCGCCGGTCGCTTTGTTTCACGGGTCGTTTCCTCCCCTCACTTCGTGAAACGGACTCGTGAAACAGTCGGCGCGTGATCACCAACCCGTACCTGCTCGTCGGGTCGCACGCCTGCCTGATGTCCACCTGCAGGGCCCCGGCGGGCTCACCCGCCGCACACCCTCCTGCAAGGTCGCGCTCAAGTACCACACCGCGCGCTGTGCACCGCTCGCTGGGCCCGAAAGGTCACCCTCGTGGTGCGCGAGATGAAGCGCCTGGGCCGCGGCGCCCTGGAAATTAGCCAGACCTGTCAACGACCAAATCCCCGGCACGGCCAGAAGAAACGACGAAGCGCCGCGGAAGGGGTCAGCCACGGACCGGGATCGAGGAAGAGGTGCGGAGGATGTTGCCGGCGGCGTCGAGTGCCTCGGCGACGACGTACTCCGGGACGCCGTTGATCTCGACGAGGGTGGTCTCGAAGCCCGTACGGGAGGAGGCGCGCCCTCGTCGGAGGGCTGGGTGCCGTCGGGCGAGCTGCTGCTCCAGATCTTCCAGGGCTCGTGGCCGCGCAGGGGGGCCGAGGAGAGGCGCCGGACCGCGAGTCAGACGTGCGTCACCACGGCGCCACGTCCTGGCCCGTGGCGGAGCGCCACAGCGCGGAGAACGCTGACGACGGCCGGCCGTTGAAATCGCGGGGCGAAGGAAGCTTGCCGAGCAGGTCCAGCACCGCGCTGAGGTGCCCACACTCCGCGGCCTGCTCGATGAGCAGCTCGGTCGGCCTTTCGCGCTTGGCCCGTGGCGTCTTGAGCAGCTCGGCGTGCGCTTCCGCGAGGGCCGCGAGGTCGGCTTCGCTCGGCGTCGCCGGCAGCGTCCGCCTCGTGCGCTTCTCGGCGATCCGCAAGGCATTCTCGTATCGCGACTCCACTATCAACTCCGGGACATCGGGCGGGCCCAAGCGAAGCAGATCGGTCCGGCCGAGGTCGGCCAGTATGCCGATCACCGGCGACATCCACCAGTCCCAGTCCGGGGCCCAATCCTTGAGGAACCCTTCGGCCATGTCGAGCCGACCGGTGCCCAGCAGGTAGAGCAGCCACGGCACGGAGTAGGACGTGCTGGGGGACTTCCGCCACTCCTCGCCGCGTGCCCACAGCACTCGGGCCTCGTCCTCGCGTCCGCACTCGGTGAGCGCCCAGATGATCGTGAGACGGTTCTGCCACGCGTTGGCCTCCGGCTCGATCGCGTCGCGGGCGCGGGCGAACCACACGTCGGCGGCGGCCGTATCGCCCATGGCGTGGTGGGCGCCGCCGACCGAGGATGCCACGTCAGCGACGTTGTACGGTCCGAGGGCCGCCTCCGCGCCCGCCTCGACGTCGGCGAAGAACACACCCGCCTCGTCGGTTCGTCCCGCACGGGCCAGGATCATCGCCACGTCAGCGGAAGCCGCGACGCGCTGGTCCGTCTCCGGGATCGCGTCGAGCATTTCCAAGGCCCCGCCGACCTCCCCCTGTCGGGCCCGCAGCCGGGCCGCATGGCGGAGGTGCTCGCAGACGTGGTAGTTCGAGTTGCTACTGAGATCGGAGACGGAGTCTCGCGCCGCCGAGAACAGTTCATCCAGCGTCGCCGTGTTGGGCGGTGGCCATGACCCGTCGCCTTTTGCCTGAGCGCTCGCCTCCGCATCCCGGGCCTGCTGCCCGACGTACTCCTGCACGTACCAGCCGAGGCCGCGATCCCCGAGCAGCTCGGCGGCGGCCTTCGCGTCCGGCACGATCTCGAGCCCGCCCCACTGCACCGGCCAGGCGAAACGCCGGTCGACGGACCAGGCCAGCACCGCCTCCAGGTCTTCCCTGCGGTCCGACGGCGCGATGACCACCCCCTCTTCGAAGGCCGCGCACCAGGTGTCGTCGTCCAGCGCGAAGTTGACGGGGTGATCGTCGAACGCGTACTCGTGCTCCACGCACCGAGGTCCCGGTGGTTCGCGGAGGAATTCGAAATCGCTCAACACCGCGCCGGTGTCGGTCCGATGGAAGGTCACACCGGTCGATCCCACGGAGACCCGCACCCTGCCCGAGCCGCCGACCGCTGAGGCGCCGTGCCAGACACCCGCCTCCTGTCGCTGCTCCTTGGTCAGCCACCTCATCTGTTTGGTCGTCATGTCGATCGCGAAGGTCTGCCGGCGCTTCGCGTCGTACGCAAGGAGCCGACTGCCGTCCCGCGACCAGCTGACGCCCTCCAGCCACAACCCGGCGTCGTCGTCCTCCTGCTCCCCGAACTCCGTGGGAAGCTCCTCGGTCAGCAGATACTGATGCGACGGCGGCGCGTCCTCGGGCATCCACAACAGATCGCCCGCCTCCAGCGGAACGACGCAGCCCTTGACCGCGCAGGGGGACGCCGACTGAATGAACGCCCTCCGGCCATCGGGCGCCAGCGCCCATCCTGGCGGCCTGCTCGCCCCATTCGTCACCTGCGCACTGGCGATGGGGTAGGTGTGTGTCGCGCCGCCGAACGGATCGAACACCCCTACGTGGTTGGTGTGGTAGGCGAGCCCTACACGGGTGCTGTCAGCCGACCACTGGATGGTGTTGTCGTAGCCGGGCCAGCCGACGCCGCCTTGGATCCGGTCGAGAACGTTGACGCAACGACCGCTGGCGATCTCCCAGATCTGCAGCGCACCACCGCGGTGGTAGTCGTCGCCGCACCAGCTGCCGGTCGCCAGATAGCATCCACACGGGCTGATGGCGTAGTGATCGATCTCCGTGAAGTGGCGGAACGGATGCTGCAGGCGCGTGCTGCCGAGGCTGCGAATCCCCTCAGTGGCGAAGCGGTGCACCTCGGTGACTCCGTGCGTCCGTTCCAATTCCTGCAGCCGATTCCGCAGCGGCAGCAGGTCCCGCTCGGACACGAAGGCGGACCAGTCCGCTTCCCCCAGGACGCCCAGCAGCGAGTCCGGGTCCGCTGCCGATGCCAGCGACGCGTGGTCCAGGAAGCTGCTCGGCTCATCGGCGCCGGGCTCAACGCCGGCCGAGGCCTCGGCCGCCTGCTTGAGCATGGCCCGCAACGTGTTCCAGTCGTAGATCGGTATGCCGAGTTGGCTTGCCGCCCCGATCTTGTGACCGGCCACATCATGCGAGCGGAAGATCAGGTCCGTCTTGCTGGACACCGTTCTCGTCACCCGCGCGCCCAGCGCCTCGAGCCCGGCCTTCGCCTCGGCCTGCGACAGGCCGTGGAACCGGCCCATCAACACAACTGTCTTTCCCCGAAGATCCATGGTTGCACCGTAGGGCCACCCACTGACAGGCACTGACAGGCACTGACCTGGACCTTGGGACGCAACCCGATAGTCGCACGTAGAAAGTGCCCTCCGCCTGGACCGACAGAACTCCTCAGCAAGGTTCATCGTCCCAGGTCAGGAAGGCACTTTGGCATTTCCGACTCATAGCCGGCCGTCCCCGAGCGAAACGGCGAGGCTGACGCCCCGCGATACCAACAGAACACCGGGAGTTACCGGGATGCGGGTGATGCGGCGGGCGGTGAGGCCTACCTCGGTGGCGCGGTCGCATAGAGGTTGACGTCGCGGGCGCCCTTCAGCCCGCCACAGCGTCGTCGGCACGACATGAACGACTGCTCGTACTCGGAGATATTGACGAAGACCTCGGCCCCGGCCTGTCGCAGCGAGTGCGCGCGTTCGTCGTCCTGCCGCACGAACGCACGCACCGGGTGCCCTTGTTCGCTGGATGTCATTTTTGACATGGCGTCCATGCCGTCGTTCAACGCGGTAGTAGGTCAGGGTCCCGGTCCCGCCGGAGCCGGTCGACGAAGGCGAAGTCGTTGCGCTCGATGGCTGCCTCCGCGTGAGCCTTTGCGTCAGCCGGCCAGCCGGTTGTACTTGCGGATCTGGGTGTAGAAGATCCGGGAGGGCACGATGCGGCGCAGCGTGCTGATGCGCCCGGCCAGCGGGCCAGTGGTGTACCGCAGCTTCGGATTCCGATCCGTCGCTGCCGCCACGATCGCCTTGGCGACGGTGGCGGGGGCGTCGCCGTCCCTGACCGCCGTCGCGATCACCTGGTCGGCGATGCGGCGCTGCTTCTCGTAGACCTGCAGGGGCGTATCGGGCTGCGTGCTGTTCGCCTCGAACCCGGTGTTGGTCCCGCCGGGTTCGACGAGGAGGACCCGCACGCCGTGTTCCCGGACCTCGTGGTCCAAGGACTCGGAGTACCCCTCGACCGCATGCTTGGACGCGGCATAGACAGCCAGGTATGGCGCCGGGATGAGACCGAAGATCGACGAGAGGTTGATGATGCGTCCGCTTCCCCGGGCTCGCATGTGCGGCAGGACCTCCTTCACCGTGCGCATGACGCCGAAGACGTTGATGTCGAAGACGCCCTGGGCCTGTGCGACAGAGTTTTCCTCCGCTGCCCCCGTCAAGCCGATACCGGCGTTGTTGACCAGGACGTCAATCCGCCCGAACCGGTCGACCACTTGCTGGACCGCGGCTGTGACCGACTTGTCACTGGCCACGTCGAGGTCAAGGAACGTCACACCGTCGAGCGGCGTGACGCGCGAGGTGTCACGGCTTGTGCCGACCACGTCGAAACCCGCTTCGACCAGCGCGAACGCGGTCGCCCTTCCGATGCCGGATGACGCACCTGTCACGAGTACCACCGGCCGATTTTTCGTCATCACAGGCTCCCTGAGGCATTTTGAAACCGATCGGTTTCCCCTCACCGTAAACCGATCGGTTTCCGTGTGCAAGCTCAGGCAGGGAACTGATCCGGGCCACGTCACCGGCTGCCTTCAGGTCGATCCGTCACCGGCAGGTCGGTGCGTTCGACCGCGCGTCCGCGCGTCCGCGCGAGGCATTGCGCCGTACGGTGCGGGAGCAATGGGTCTGTAGGCCCGCGCTTTTCAGGCGGCTTGCCGCATGAAATGACGGCATGGGCGGGATCAGCGTGCAGAAGAGACGTGAGAGCGTCACCCGCGCAGCGATCGCCGAGTTCGCGCTCCCGGGCTACTACGGCACCTCTGTCGAGGCCGTCGCCAAGCCCGTCGGTGTCACGCAGCCTTACGTCCTCCGGCTCTTCCCGGGCAAGAAGGCGATCTTCTTCGCCGCCTTGATGCGGAGCATAGAAGACACCCGCCTGGCTTTCGACCGGGCGGCCAACGGGGTGGAGGGTGGAGAGCAGGCCCTCCACGCAATGACGAACGCTTACACGCGTCTGATCTCGACGCACCCCCGAAACGTTCCTGATGCAGATGCAGGGATACGCCATCGTGGCCGCCGCCGGGGCCCAGGGTGATGACCTGATCGGCGAGCTCGTCCGGCCGGCTGGATGAGGCTCTGGGAAACCGTGCGCCTGCCGCTGGGCGCCGATGTCAACGAGGCCACAACTTTCCTCGCTTGCGGCATGCTCAACAACACTCATACGGCCATCGGGCTTCCCCTGGGCGCCGGCAAGTAAGGGGCACGCAGTCATGCGAGCTGCTCCGGCTGCCCCAAACCGGCATCAACCCGGGGAGCACATCGGTGACCGAGCCTGCTCGAAAAGGCAATGCGTCAGTGCATGCCTGCCGCGTCGAGCAGGGTGGCCACCGTGGGCGCGATGAGCCCTGTCAGCTTGTCGGCTCCGATCCCTGCGCGGGCGCTGGCGCCGTCGAAGACCAAGCTGAGCTGCCGGGCCAGCAGGTCGGGATTGCTTGCGCCACCCTGTTCGGCCTCGGTACGGAAGAAGGCTGTCAGGTTCTCCTTGATCCGGTGGGCCACCTGGCTTGCGGGGTGGCTCCGATCCTTGAGCTCGATCTGCGCAGCCAGGTACGGGCAGCCTCGGAACTCGGGCCCGCCCGCCTGCAATTCCACCTGCTCGAAGACGTGTGTGACCCGCTCGCGGGGTGAACGGCCATCGTCCGCCGCGGGCAGGAGTGTCGCCACGTGGGCAGATGCGCGTTGCTCCAGGCTTGCCGCCAGCAGTTCGTCCTTGCTCTCGAACAGCTGGTACATGGAGCGCTTCGACACCCCCGCCGCCTTGCACAGTGCCTCGACGCCGATGCCGACACCGTCTCGGTAGGTGAGCGTGGCCGCCGCCTCCAGCAGCCGCTCTCGGGGACTTGGCTTCGCCTCGGTGGTCATACCGCGAGGTTAACTCGATTCCGGCGAAAGGAAAACCGATCGGTTTTCAAGGGCCATCGGGGCGATACCTGCGTTGCGCACAGCTCAGGCTTCGTCTCGACCGGGATGCGGTGCAGCCCCTTGGTTGCCGGCTTTGCCGGCACTCGATAGAACCTGATCGTCGTTGGTGCATTCACCGCCTGGTGGCAGTGACCGCGGCTGGGACGCCGTCCGATGGGCCTACATCGCCACGGTCGGCTGGGGCAACCGGATCCGAACCCCTTCGCTGCCGCCTCGCCCTTCAGCAGGCCGGACGTGGACGCTCCGTCGCGGATCATGGCCCACAGAACATTGGCTCTGCGACGGGCGAGTGATAGCACGGCCTGCTTGTGCCCCTTGCCTTCGGCACGCTTGCGTTCGTAGCAGGCCATGAGGCGGGCCCGCAGGAGGCCGCGGTGGTAGCGGCGGGGGCGGCGCACGTTTTTCAGCAACGCGAGTGAGCCGTACGACCATGGCTCGTCCCGCCGTGAGGAGGGTCGCCGCCCCCGGATCGGTCGCGTTATCGGGGGGTCAGCACACAGAACTCCTGGCCATCGGGATCGGCCATCACCACCCAACTGACCTCGCCCTGGCCGCTGTCGATTCGGGTCGCCCCGAGGGAGACGAGACGGTCGACCTCCGCTTGCTGATCACCGTGGACAGGTGGAGCGAGGTCGAAATGCAGCCGGTTATTCCCGGTCTTCGGCATCAGTGGCGGACCGCCCCACGTGATCTTCGGACCGCCGCGCGGCGAGCGGATCGCGGTCTCCTGGTCCTGGTCCCAGACCAACGGCCAGCCCAACGCTTGGCTCCAGAAGTACCCGACGTCCTGCGAACCGTCGCACGCAAGCGCTCCGATGAATCCGCAGTCAGCAAGGAAGTTGTTGCCCGGCTCGATGACGCAGAACTCATTGCCTTCGGGGTCGGCGAGCACCACATGACCCTCCTCCGGGCGTTGACCGATGTCGATGTGCCGGGCGCCGAGTCCGAGCGACCTCGCCACAACCTGCTGCTGGTCATCAAGGGACGTGCTCGTCAGATCGAAGTGCATCCGGTTCTGGCCTGCCTTCTGCTCCTGGGCCGAAAGAAACCGGATCCGGAACCCGGTGTCATCGCTCGGCAGGAGCGCGATGCCGTCGTAGGAGTCGTCGGCCATCTCCCAGCCCAGGACGCCGGCCCAGAAGCGCGCGAGACGGAGCGGGTCGTTCGCGTCGAAACAGAGCGCGTGGAGGTGAGAAGTCATTTTTCGGGATCTCCGAGCTGCTGACTCGCTGTCCCACCCGCCGATCGGGTAGGGCAGTCCACCAGCAAGAAGGCTTTCATCCAGGTCGTGGCTGGAGCCTGCCCAGACGGCGCCACCCGGTCAACTCATTAACGACCCGCGCTCAACCACTGTCGTCACAACAGTCCTCCTCGTCCACCAAAGTCACAGGCTCGTGAGGAGGTCGTCGAGCGGGGCCGGTGCCTGTTCGGGGTCGAGGGCCTCGACGAGGAGGCGGCCGTAGCGGATCTTGCGGCCTTTCTTCGTGCCAAGGAAGCGCCGCAACTGCTGCTGCCGGGGCCGACCGTGGTGTGCGGGCTGGCGCAGGAAGGTCTGCCAGGCACGGAAGTCGCCCTCGGCCCGGATGATCTCCGCGACCCTTGCCGTGCCCAGCGCGCGGATGAGCTCATCCTCCAGGTCCGTCACGCACACGAAGAAGCCCCGGCGCGGCGCCCGTGCCCGCTTCAGGCCGCGGTCGTAGAAGCGCTGCTCGCCCTCGTCGCACAGTCCTGCCAGGCGCAGGCCAAGGCCGGGCGGCCCGAGGAGGTCGGCGTAGCGGCCGACGCTCATCGCCCCGCCCATCGGCACGACGCACACCCCCTCGGCGGCCAGGTCCCGGCCACGCCGTGCGGCCAGCGCCTCAACGGCAGCGAGGTCGCTTGGCCCTTCCAGCAGCACCGCTGTCCGCACCCCCAGTCGCACAGCCAGATCACTCGCCGGCCCGCCGGGACCGCCGGCCGCCCAGCCACTCACCTCGTCCCGGAACGCCCGCATGTCCGCCATGGAGCGAGTCTGCACCTCCACCGACGGCAGGGCACCGGATTATTCGACGGCCCCGCTCGACATGACCGGCGCCCTCGTCACCTGGGCAGTCGGCGGAGAGCAGGCGTGCCAGCCCGTGCCTCAGAGCGGCTGGTGCGTCGTCGTACGCCGCCTCCACCGCCTCGTCCGGCACGGGCGGACACGGGCGGACACGGGCGGCGCGCAGGGCGTACCCGGCGACGACTGGGTCGGGGTCGGGCAGCCGCTCGGCAAGAAAGCGCGCTCGGAGGTCCTGCGCCAGAGGGCTGTTGACAGTTCGTGCGAGATGTCAACGAGGGGTTGTCCCCGCTGGTCATAGGGGCGAAGGCTGCTGCTTGGTGGCGCAGTGGATGCCTCCGCCGCCCTCGGCGAGCGTGTTGATCTCCAGTTGGACGACAGCGCGCCCTGGGTGGAGGTCTTTGATGATGGAGGCGGCGCGTTGGTCTGCGGTCGGGTCGCCGAAGCGGGGGAGGATCACAGCGCCGTTGACGACGTAGCAGTTGGCGTACGTGGCGAGGAAGTACCGTCCTCGCTTACCGATTCGGGTGGGTTCGGGCTCGGGCAGCTCGACAACTTGGAGTTTGCGGCCGTGTGCGTCGGTCGCGGTCTCAAGGACCTGGCGTGCCTGGTGGTAGGCCCGTGTCCACAGGTCCGGCTTGGTACTGGTCGGCGGGCGGCTGATGACGACGGTGCCGGGTTTGACGAACCGGGCCACGGCGTCGACGTGGTAGTCGGTGAACGGGACGACCTCGTACGACTGGGGGTGATCATCGATCCGACGGTGACCGCCCGGATCGACGCGGGCCTGATGCCCTTCGTGCGGGTGAGGATGTTCGGCCCCGCGAACTCTCCAGAAATGTGAACTGGTGTATGCAACCGGGCCGTTCGGACAGTAAGTTGTTGCGCGTTGAACAACCCATGCCTCGGCTGAAAGACGGACCGTACTCATGACCGACCATGCGACGCCGCCCGGACCCGCAGCGCGTCAGAAGTTCGACACTTCGGTGCCGCACTCGGCCCGGATCTGGAACTACTGGTTGGGCGGGAAGGACAACTACCCCGTCGACGAGGAGGCCGGCGACGCGTACACCGCCGTCTTCCCCGGCATCGTCACCATCGCCCGCAGCAGCCGCGCCTTCCTGCGCCGCAGCATCACGTACCTGGTCACCGAGGCGGGCATCCGGCAGTTCCTGGACATCGGAACCGGCCTGCCGACCGCTGACAACACCCATGAGGTCGCCCAGCGAATCGCACCTGAGACCCGGATCGTCTACGCCGACAACGACCCGATGGTCCTGGCACACGCCCGCGCCCTGCTCTCCTCCACCCCTGAGGGGGCAACTGCCTATGTCGACGCCAACGTGCTGGACCCGGACCGCATCCTGGCTGCCGCCGCCGAGATCCTGGACTTCACCCGCCCCACCGCCCTCATCCTCAGCAACATCCTGGGCCACGTCGCCGACGACGACCAGGCACGCTCCATCGTCACCCGCCTGATGGACGCACTGCCGTCCGGCAGCTACCTCTCCATCAACGACGGTTCACGGGGCATCGACCCGGTCTTCGAACAGGCCCAGGACGCCTACAACGAAAGCGGCGCCGTCCCGTACATCCTGCGCACCGTCGGCCAGATCACGGCGTTCTTCGACGGCCTGGACCTCATAGACCCCGGGGTCGTCCCCGTCCCCCTCTGGCGCCCGGATCCCACCTCCCCCACCCCGGAACCCATCGGCGAGCACGGCGGCCTCGCCCGCAAGCCGTGACACTCTGACGGGCCCCTGCTCGGCCAGGATCCGCCCCCAACCGGTTGCTCCAGGCGAGGCGACGTGGGCCGGTGTCTTGTGTGGCGTTCAGCGGCTGTGTCTCGCTGGTGGCTGCCTGTGGCTCTCCGGCCGCGACCGTGACCGGCGCCGTCGAAGTCGTACAGATCGAGTGTGCTGCGGCCCTCCCGCAGCTGCTGCATCAGCTCGTTCTCGTGGGCCGCCCGGGCGTGGGCGTGGTCGAGGATCCGGTCGGCGTCGGCCGCGGGGAGCGCCACGACGCCGTCGATGTCCCCGGCGATGAGATCGCGCGTGCGGACCGTGATGCCGCCAACCGTGACGGGGCTCCCGAAGCGGGACGACGACGAGACCCGTTTCGTCGGCGACGACACCGCGAGCGCCGCGTTGCGCCGCGCCCAGGCTGAGGATGCCGTCCCAGCACGACACGTCGGCGCGGCCCTGGTTGTCGATGACGATCATGCTCTGGCTGTCGGAGGCCTCGATCGCGGTGGTGGCGATGTGGGCTCCGGCCGGTCCGTCGGCGCGTGGTTCGAGCCCGACGGCGACGGCGAAACCCACCACGGATGCCGGGCCCCACACCGGCCCAATGCCCCCGACACCAGCCGGTAGGCCGAGCTGGTCGAGTGCGTCGCTGACCGCGGCGGAGTCGACCGCCGCGAAACGCTCCAGAAGAGATGAGTTGCTCATGTCTCCACTGCACCAGCCCACAGTCATACCGGTTCGTCGCGGCCCTCCCCGCCGGTCACCCCGCAGTCGGCACCGCCGGTCCACTGGACCTTGCGGACCTTGCGGACCTTGCGGACCTCTCGGGCGACACGTGGGTGTGGCTTCACCGCCGTATCTCGCCCGACTACCACGACGCCATGGCCGCGATGGGCGAACCGCCGGCTTGAGCCCTGTCCCGGCCCACTGGGCGCGGTCGGTGACCTCGCAGATCGCCATGTTCGAGTGCGGCCTCGGCGTCACCGTCGTGCCCGCGGCGGCCGCCGCTGTCCGCCCGGCCGTCAGCTTCCGGCCCTTCAGCCACAGGACGACGGCCATCGAGCTCACCACCATGACCAGATCCGCCCCCGACCCGCTGGTCCAGCAACTCACCACGCTCGCCGCGCGCATCACCGCGACGCAAGCACCGCCGCAACAAGCACCGCCGCCGCCGCCGGCCTGACGTCCCACGCGCACCCGGCACGGCATGACTCCGGACGCCTGCCGCCAACGGTCAGAGCGAGGCCGGCGCAACCCCAGCAGATCACCCGTGCAGGCGCCATGGGGTTCCGGTGGTCGGCTCCTTGCCCTCGTCGGCGGGCCTGAAGGTAGGCGGTCCAGTCAGTGGCTGCACGGCGGCGCCGAGGGCTACGCACGCACTCCACCAAGACGGGCGACGCCCCCGGTCCGCGCACGGTCGCGACAGCCGGGACAGCCGGGACAGCCGGGACAGCCGGGACGTACTGGGGTGGAAATCAATCCGGAATAAGCCAAATGTGACCAACCGGGCCGGGGGTGTAGCGGCGGGGACCGAGTCAGGGGAACGTGGGCACCCTCGCTGACGGTGCCGTCGGGGGTCGACGGGTCAGGGGCCGGACCGGGCGGGGTGTGAGGGGGAGCGTCGTGAGCGGAACAGATCGGCTGAAGGTGCTCGACGAGTTGGCGACGGCCGCGTGGACGGCGGTCCCAGCGGTCGTGCTGAACCCGGCCGTACCGTACGCGCCCATGTCCCGGGCGCAGTGGTTCGGGGCGTGGAAGCAGGTGGCGGTCGCGGTCGACGCGTTCCGCTCCGACCGGGACCAGCTGGACGGGGTGCTGGCGAACGCGGGGAAGATCGCGGCCAAGGCGAGGCAGCAGAACGCCCAGGCGAAGGTGAGGCAGTCGAAGGCCCAGGCGAAGGGCGAGGATGTTCCGGTGCCCGAGAGTCTCATCGCCGAGCTGTCGGCGGCGGAGGTCGCCGTCACGAAGGCGCAGGACGAGTACGACGACCTGCTGCGCGACGCCCGGACGGATGTGGTGGCCCAGATCAACGCTGGGCCCGCGCTGATCACCGTGACCCGCGACGGCTGGCTCGTGGTGGGCGCCCTGGGCATCGACGCCGCCAAGTACGACGCCCTGGCCGCACGGCTGGACGGGGAGCAGGCCGTGCTGGGCGCGCCGACCCCGCTCGCCGCCATCAGTACGCAGGTGGGCCGGATCCGCGGGATCGTCGACGGCGCCCGCCCGGCCGGGGCCACGGAGGCCGAGGTGGCGATCGCGGCGACGTGGTTCGGCGCCGAGGTGGTGCGCTCGCCGCGCGCGGCCGCGCAGTCGACGATGGTGCTGGAGTTGATGGACGCCGGGCACCTGGCCGCATCCGGCGACCAGCCCGCGGATCCCAAGGCGGCGTTGGACTGGCCGGCCGCCGCGATGATGAGGGAGCCGGAGGTGGGCACGACCAAGGCGGCGCGCGACCTGTGGTGGACCGGCTGGGCGGTGGCCATCGGCGCCGCCCAGAACCTTCCGGGCCGCTTTCGTGGTCGGGTCCCGGACTGGGGCGGCTATCACCCCATGGCCCACCGCAACTCCGATGAGGAGGTCCGCCAGCCGGTGGCCGGCCTGCACGCCGGATCCGTCTTCAACGTCGTCCAGGTCAAGGAGATGCAGCTCCTGGAGGACTACGTGGCCCTGCACGCCGTCGCCGCCACCACCGACCTGGAGATCCGCGCCATGACCGCCCCGCTGATCACGGCGACGTTCGGCTGAGGAAGGCCTGCGGCGGGCTACGACGGGCTGCGGCGGGCTGCGATCCAGGGCCCGGCCGGGGCAGGGGGCGGGGGCGGCGCCCGTCGCCCAGACCGGTCGGGTCGCGGCCGTCGCGCCGTACGACCAGGGTCCGGCGCTTCGCCGTGAACAGCCTGATGCGTTCCGTATCCGGCGGCAGGATGCGGTGGGGCGGCTGCTGATCGGGTAGCGGCCGGGCGTCAGGCGGTGCTCGACCTGCTTGCCGCCCAGGGTCTGGCCGATGTGACCTCCGCAACTCACTCCGCGAACGACCTCACCCGGCAGGCCGCACGAATCGAAGAGGCGAGAAGAAGACATCAGCAGGGTCAGCTGAAGCAGGCGGAATCGCACGCGAACAAGGCGAGAACCGACTACGCGTCCCAACGCCACGCCCAGGCGGTCGACAGCATGCGGATGGCTGTCGAGCTGTACCGGGAAGTGGTTCCGCACAGCCTCTGGCACAAACGCGAACTGGCACGAGTTCTGTTCGACTACGCCCACCACCTCGAAGCGCAGGGCAGCAGGAGTGCAGCGGTGGACGCGATGGCTGAAGCCGGTCTCCTCTTCACGCAGGTGTACGAACACAACGACCGCCGCTTCGCACCCGAGGTGGCGCTGTGCTCCCGCGAGTCGCGCCGCCTGCGGCTGGTGCGGTTACACCTGCGCCGCCGGCGCACCTACGTACCACCGCTCGCGACGTGACCGGCCCAGAAGGGGAAGAGTGGTCATCCTTGCTCGCGGTCGGCGAGGTACCGGCCCCGGCGGATGAGACCGGGCAGTACCACTCTCAGGACGACCGGACGGTGCCTGCTGGCGAGGAGCAGGCCGGGGGCGGCGAAGGCGAAGCCACAGGTCCCGGCGTGGCGTGAGGGCCTGGCCCGGTCGGCATGGTCAAGGCGCTCGCCGGCCGCGCCCGGCTGGGGCAGGGGCCGGTGACGTGCTGTACGTGTGAAGGCGCTATAGGTCCGCGCTTGTTCGCCGCTACTCGGAGCACCAGGCGAAGGAGGAGCCGGGCGTGGAACCTCGCCACGCTGGAGACGGTATTTGAAACAGCTGCGAGACCCGAACCCCCACGCATTGGCAGAAGCCCGCCACACGCACCCGTGGCAACAGCCACACTGCGGCCAGTACCGGAAGAACATGAAGCAGGACACCCGCACCCAGCCCCGTCTGCGCTCGGTGCGCCGCCGCGAAGGCCGGCGAAGACCCCGGTTCGGTGGCGGTGCCTAAGATCCACCGTCGTGAATGTTCATGAACTCGACCGGCAATACCGCACCCACGAAGGCTGCGTCCCACCGTGGGCGGTGGCGCTGCTGGTGGAGTACGGCCATCTCGACGAGTTCCGGCACCGGGCCGAGCGCGGCGACTGGTTCTGTGCCCACCACCTGGCCAAGGAACTGGCCGAACAAGGGAAGCGCGACGCGGCTCTGAGCGTGCTCGCCCCCTTCACGGACAGTGGCTGGTGGCAGGCAGTCAAGACAACCGCCGGCTTCCTCGACCGATGGGGACGCACCGATGATGCGATCACCCTCGTCCGCCCACTGGCCGAGGCAGGGGACCGGCTCGCGTTGGAACACCTTGCGCGGCTGCAGGCCCATATGGGGCGCACCGACGAGGTGATCGCGCTGCTCGGCCCGGGCACCGAGGACTGGTTCCTGGCGAAAGCGCTGGTTGAGTTGACTGAGAGCTGTGGCCGCGAGGCCGAAGTGGCGGATCTGCTGCCCTTGGGCCTCCCTGCCGGAAACCTGACCTGCTCATTCGCGGCCCCCGAGGGGCCCCTGTCCTACGAGCCTCCCGCGTGCCGTCAGCTCGGCCAAGCACCCTCGCCCTGGTGCTCGGCCAGGCAGCAGAGGAACTCCCGTACTCCATTGGCGAACCGCTCGGGGTCGGTCTCATGGACGGTGCATCCG
The DNA here is from genome assembly GCF_044548015.1 of Streptomyces sp. NPDC052236. Taxonomy (NCBI): domain Bacteria; kingdom Bacillati; phylum Actinomycetota; class Actinomycetes; order Kitasatosporales; family Streptomycetaceae; genus Streptomyces; species Streptomyces sp. NPDC052236. The sequence continues at coordinate 141,049 of NZ_JBIUBL010000024.1, forward strand.
ATCGGGGCGGGCGGGGGCTGTGATTGGGCGGTGTAGTTGGCCCGTGAGCGCGTCAGTTGGTCTCTTGAGCGCTGGAGGTGGCCGACAGCGTTGATGTCGGACCCGGCTGGCACGATGCTCTGCATGGAACTCGCACACCCGCTCGATGGCCTGGACTCGCATCCCTGGTCTGCCTTCTCCCACGCCTACGGCAGCGCGGAGGATCTTGCCGACCTGCTGCGGGCCCTCACCGGGGCCGACGTGGACGCGGCGGGCGAAGCGCTCTCGGAGCTGTACGGCAGCGTGCTGCACCAGGGGACGGTCTACGCGGCCAGCGCGGAGGTCGTACTCTTTCTGGCCAGGATCGCGGTCGCGGGCCATCAGACGGAGGGTGTGCTGATGCTGCTCGGTGGCATGGCCGAGAGCGAGGACGAGCACGGCGTCGCACCGGGTACGGTCCGCGCGGCCGTGGCCGAGCAGCTTCCGCTGCTGCTGCCGCTGCTCGATGCCGCGGTCCCGGAGGTCCGTCAGGCCGCCGCCTGGACTGTGTCCCACACCCGCGCGACCGCGGCCACGCTCCCCGCGCTCCGCAAGCGCTGGGACAAGGAGCCCGAGCCCCTCGTGCGCGCCGAGGTGCTGACCGGGATCTCCCGGCTGGACCCGTCACTCGGCGCCGTCGCTGCCGCCACCGTCCTGGGCCCGTCCCAGCCGGCCGAGCTGCGCATGGCCGCCGTCTTCGCCTGCCTCGACGCGGGACTGTCCTGGACTGACGAACACCACGCGACGATGCTGTCCCTCCTGCCCGCCGACCCGCTGTTCACGGGCCGTCTCGACCTGGAACGCAACGAGCCGCTGGCCGCAGTCGTGGAGGTGTTGCTGAGCCGCGACCGTGACACGGACCGGGAGGCTGTTTTCGCGCTGCTCGATGCCGCCCTGCACGACGACCGGGCCGAGGTGCGTGCCGAGGCACTGTGGGCGGCTGATCGTGCCTGCATGCTCTCCCGCAGGGCCCCGCAGCGGCTGATGCCCGGCCTGATCGCGGCGGCTGTTGACGACGAGGCCGTGGTCGCCGTGTCGTCTCTCCTGGGGCGTCTGGGGACCGCCGCCGCACAGGCCGCGCACACACTGGCCCCGCTCGCCGGCAGGAACCCGGGGCAGGACGACAACCGTGCGGACCGGGCCCTGGCGGCGCTCGTGCTGGTGGCGCCGGACCAAGGTGCTCCGCTCCTGGCTCGTGGGCTGGGACGGCGCCCGCGTGCTCTCGATGCCGCTGCCGGGTTCCTGATGCCGGCCGGCTCCCCCCTCCCGTACGACGATGAGCTTCTCGGCTCCGTCCGGCGCCGCCTTTCCCAGCCGGAAGCCCTGAGCGGCAACGAGCCGTGGCAGCTGACGAACCTGCTGGCCGGATGGGGCGTACGGGCCGCAGCGGCCCTGCCGCAGCTGTACGCGGCGCTCCCCCGCTTTCCGGGGCAGGCCGCCCGGGCCATTACGGCGATCGCGGGCGACTGTACGCCCGGCGAGCGCGCACGGGCGGTCACGGAACTGCGGGCCACCGCCGAAAACGGCTCGCTCCCGGCGGCGAAGGCCCTGTACGACCTCACCGGCGAGCACGGAATTCTGCTGGACTGCCTTACCCAGGACCTTCGCCGCGGTTCCCGCGAACTCCGGGAGGCCGCCGCGACGGCAGGTGCGCTCGGCCCCCAGGCGTCGGCCCTGGCTCCGGTGCTGCGCGCGGCACTCAGCGGTGCGGACGGCGGTGCTGCCAACCCCGTACTGGACGCGGACACAGCACTCGCCGAAGCACTGTGGCGCATCACGCAGGACACCGCCACGGTGGTCGACGCCCTCGATTCGATCTTCGCCCGGGCCGGACAGGGCCCCTGGTCCCGGTGGTCCGCAGTTCGGGCGGCCCGGGTTACGGCGCTTCTGGGCCCCGCCGGGCGGCCGCTGGTACCCCGCCTGGAATCTCTGCTCGGCAACCCGGTGCAGGTACCGGCGGCGGCATTGGCACTCGTGGCCGTGGCGGAACCCGGCTCACTGGACCGTACCGGTCTCGCCGCGGCTGTCCTGGACGCGGCAGAACAGGAAGCTGATCCGACGGGGGCGTGCGAAGCCCTGGAAGCCCTGGGCGTCAGCGCCCTGCCGAACGGCCACATGCGGCGACTCGCCGCACTGGCCGACGGCGACGCACGGGTCGTCCGCTCGGGTGTGGAAGACCGGATCATCCGCCAGGATGAAGCCTTCCGAAACCGGGTCGGCACGCTCCTCGCCACCCTCACAAACCACGCCCCCCACTGACCCGGCCAACCACCGCAGACGACCGTCACCGGCCGCAGGGGCACGTTCACCGCCACCGACAGCTTTCCCTGAGCGCGTTGTTGGCCATGCGGGTCAACAACGCGCCCGGTCACAGGGGCGGCAGGTACTGCCGTGGAGTCCGAGTTGCCCGGCGGCGTGTTGCTCTGGTGTGACCTGGCGGCGGAGTTGCTCAATTCCGGCTCGCTGGTCACGACGTTCTTTCTCAGCTTGACAACGGTCTCCCGGAGTCGTGTCTCGGGTTCTGGAACCTGCTTTGTCTCTTTACGGACCCGCTTGTAGAACGGTGAGGACGGTGCGCACGCGCCCGTACTGCATGGCGAGGGCGATCAGTCCGCCAGGTCCGGGTAGTGGCGGAGGGAAGTACCCATGCCTGTCTATGCCGGTGCAGGACTGGGCGACCCGGTGGCAGTACGGGGCGTCCGTCGTTGACGGAGCGGCGCCGCGAAGCGACGCGCATGGAGATCGCCGAGGAGGCGGTCCGCGCACCCTGTGGCGCTACTTCCGCTCGAAGGAAGAGTGTGTGCGCCCCCTGCTCACGGCGGGCCTGGACATGATGGCCAAGCGCCTACGGGACTACTGGAGGGGAGGCGGCTCGCTCGCCCAGGTGATCGCGCCGCCGACGATCCCGGTGTGGTCGCCGCGCAGCGTGTGGAAGCCCTGCGTGACCTCGTACGCCTGAGCCGTGACGAGCCCGGACTGCGCGCCATCTGGCCCTGCCGCCCGACCAGCCGCCCGGCCCGCCTCTCGGCGAAACCCTCGCTCACGTTTTGCACATGATTTTTGACCCAGTTCCTCGATCCCGAAGCTTCTGCGGCTCTCGGCCGGAAGCGGATGATTCACCTCCCGGCACCAGGCTCCCGCCCCCGGGGATGCTGCCCCCTATCGACCGCGGAAGCCGAGCCGCCGGGGTCCCTCAGCACGTGCAATGATTGAATCATCAACCAACTTGGCTCCGGCGACCCAGCCGCCGAGAGGTCGTCAACCTGTGTCGCTCACCTGGGAGTTCGCCAGACAGGCGGAATACGGACGGTCTCGTCCTGATCATGTACTCCGGCCAAGGACGCACAAACCAGACCGACCACAACTGCCTGACCGCAACGCCAGGGCGCGCTGCTGTGCACGAACGGGCCGGTGCGGAGGGCAGCAGGGAAGTCGGTGCTTGGCTGAGCGGGTGATGACGGCGGTACTCCCCCGGCCTGAAACCCCCTGTTCAAGGGCTTGTCGCTGCGAGCGGATCCGCCCGAAGCGGCGGCTCAGTACCCGCGGGTCAGTGGATCGTCATCCTTGGCCCAAACGTGACGGACATAACTCAGATATCGGGTCTGAACGCTGCCATGGATGGGGGGCGCGTCACAGTTCGGGGAGTCGTAACGTTCTACCGCCAGTGCGGCTGATCGGCGTCACATCCCTGGCAGAGGTCTCGCAGAACTCAGTCGCACGCCCAGGGTTTGAGGGCTTTTCGCAAACGGCGACATGGGGAAATGTGATCGTTTCCGGGGGCTCTCGCAGAACTCTCGTATCTGGTCATTTATGCGTGTGCGCCGGGGCATGCCGGTTCTCGCGGTAGAGGTCGATGGCGAGAGCGACGGCGGCGTGGGTGGCGGGGTGGAAATCCTGGCGGCGCCAGATGAGGTGGACGGGGACAGGATCGGCGTCGCGCAGGGGGCGGTAGGTGATGCCGTCACGGCGGTACTGAGCGGCAGTGGCCTGGGGGGTGACGCCGACACAACGGCCGGTGGCGATGGCGGCGAGCCAGTCGTCGATGTCGTGGGTGTACTCGACAGCGGGCTGTGCGGTGTCGGACCACAGGTTCAAGGTGGTGGTGCCGGTACGGCGGTCGATGGCGAGAGTACGGGTGGCGATTTCATCCAGGCGGATGCTGCGGCGGCGGGCCCATAGGTCGTCGGAGGCGAGTGCCAGGTAGCGGTGCTCATGGCCGACGACGGCGTGTGACCAGGGCTTGAGGTCGAGCGGGGCGCGGATGACCGCGAGGTCGCACAGTCCCTCGGTGAGCCCGCCGGTGGAGGAGTTGTGGCGGATCAGCCGGAGTTCGGTCTCGGGGTGGCTGTGGTGCCAGCGGCGCTGGAATTCGGTGGTGTGACGGCCGAAGGCGGACCAGGCGTGGCCGATGTGCAGGCGGCTGTGGCCGGTGGAGGCTTCGGTGACGAGTTCGTCTGCGCCGGAGAGCAGCGGGCGTGCGCGGGCGAGAGCCTGTACGCCCGCGGTGGTGGGGACGACCGTGCGGCTGGTGCGGTGCAGCAGCCGCACCCCGAGGATCTTTTCCAGGGCGAGCAGGTTCCGGGAGACGGCGGCCTGGGAGACGCCCAGTTCAAGGGCCGCGTCCGTGAAGCTGCCGGTGTCGACGATGGCGACCAGGCAGCGCAGGTGCTTCAGCTCAAGACCGGCGGAGTTCCCTCGGCGTGCATCCATACGCTCAGCGTATCGACAGTTCCATGGATGCATTTTGCGTATCCCCGTGGGGGGCCCACGGTGGGGGCATGGTGCTGAAGAGCTCAGAGGACGCCGGGCAGGCCCTCGCCGCCGCCGACAGCAGTGCGCCCGGCCTGGGCGGGCCCCGTCTGGGCGGGGTGGCGTTGATGCTGGGCAGCGGGCTGTCCAACCAGGTCGGGGCATCGGTGGCAGCGCTGGCGTTCCCGGTGATCGGCCCGGTGGGGGTGGTCGCGGTCCGCCAGTGGGTGGCCGCCGGGGTGCTGTGGGCGGCCGGCAAGCCGCGGGCCGGGTTCTCCACGGTGCCGCCGACGACCGGTGCGCCCGCCTCCTCTCCGGCGAAGATGTTGTTCCGTTCGACGATGTTGCCCTCGGGGCCGGAGTAGCTGTTCGTCATCGGTTCTTCGACGTCCTGGAAGTAGTTGCCCTCGATGAAGCAGCCGGAGTCCGTGTTGCAGGCCGGCCCTGTGTCGCTGTTGCGCAGGAAGTAGTTGTTGTAGATGTGCACCGGGTCACCGAAGCGGGTGCGCGGGTTGCGCTGCGACGTCCGGTCGTACCAGTTGTGGTGGTACGTCACTTTCAGCCGTCCGATGTCCTGCGCCCCGTTGTTGTCGGAGTGGCCCAGCAGCATGTTCTTGGCGTGATCGTGGGTGTGATTCCAGGAGACGGTGATGTAGCTGGAGCCCCTCTTGATGTCGATGAGCCCGTCGTAGCCGGTGGACAGGTCGTTGTGGTCGATCCAGATGTGGTGCGAGAACATCTGCACATTAATCAGATCATCCGTCGCGCCGTCTATCGCCAGATTGCGGATGATGACGTTGTGCACGGCGTTCGGGGGCGGCGACGTGACCTTGTCGTCCACGGCCACACCGATGTTCAGGCCGCCTCCGGTCAGACGCGCAGTGGAGCCGAGGCCGATGACGGTCTTGTCCGAGGCCACCTGGTGCATGCCGTCGCTGGTCCCGGTGGGCAGCGTGATGGTGCCGCTGACCTGGACGACGAGCGGTTCATGGCGGGAGATGCAATCGATGAACTGTGCGGTGGTGGCGGCCGTGACGACCCGTCCGCCGGCGCCCCCGGTGGTGCCGCTCTGACCGAGGGCGTCCACACCGGCGAATCCGTCCACCGAGGCAGAAGCCGGCATTGGCGTGGCAGATGGGGGCGCGGATGGGGGCGCGGATGGGGGCGCGGCCGCGGCCGGCGTAGTGGCTGTTGCGCCGAGCAGCAGAGCGAACACGGCAACCCTGACCGCTACGCCACCTGCGGCACCGGTGCGAACGGCTCTGCCGCACGGGGAGACCGCGCGACGCGATGTCGTACCTGGCGGGCGGACGAAGCGCATGGCGGTGGCCCTTTCTATGGCGGCTCTGGGCATGCTGGTCGCGGCAGACCAGTTGTGCGCGGGTGGTCCGGAGACTCTTTGGACCACAGGGGGCAAGCGCTTTCTCCCGGAAGCTAGAGACTCGCTCCCCACGCGTCAACAGGTGCGGCAACCTGAATGCTGTTCGTGTCCGTGAATACGTTTCTGTCGGCACGGTCCCTGTACCGGACGCGGAGTGCGGGGCGCGGGGCGCCGGACGGCGCCATCGCGGAAGCGGCGATCGCGGTGGCCGAGCGGCTCGGACGCCCCTTCATGGCTCTTTACACCTACGTGCCCGGCAAGGCGGAGCTCCTCGACCCAGGTCTCCTGCGCGCGCCCGGTGCCTGGCCCGCAAGTCCCCTCCGCCATCTGGTACTTAGCTCCAGGTGCGCCACGGCGGGCCCGGCTGTGCGACGACGTCGCCGCGCTGGACTCCTGCCTGCCGCCCCAGCCGACTCGATACGCGGGCCCAGGTGTCATCGCAGCGTGACATCTTCGCCGATTGACCGGTCGCGGGCGGCGGTGACGACCAGGGCCGCAGCGGCGGCGTCCTGTACTGCCACGCCGACCGATTTGTAGAGGGTGATCTGATCCGGCGAGGTGCGTCCAGGTCGCTTGCCGGCGACGATTTCGCCCAGTTCGGCGTGGACGTGCTCGGCCGTGATGACGCCGTGGCGGATCGGCATCAGCAGATCGTTGGTGCCCGCCGGGAAGGCCGCCAGCGCGGCCTTCCGCGATTCGACGCACACCAGCGCTTCAGCAATCGTGGCGTCATCGATCTCACGGCCGGCGGGATTGAACCCCACCGAGGTGATGTGCACCCCGGGCGCCAGCCAGGGGCGGCGGACGACGGGTTCGAGCGCGTGGGTGGCCGTTGAGACGAGGTCCGCGCCGTCCAGCGCCTCGGCGTAGGTGGACGACGCCCGGATGTCGGTCTTCAGCTCGGACGACAGCTCATCGGCCAGGGCCGCCGCCTTCGCCGGATCCCGGCCGGCCACCCGAATCTGGCGGATCGGGCGGACCCTGCACATCGCGCGCGCGTGGGAGCGTGCCTGCACGCCCGTGCCTAGGACCGCCAGCACCGCCGCGTCCTCACGGGCCAGCAGCCGGGCGGACAGCGCCGAGCAAGCCGCGGTCCGCATCGCCGTGATGGCCGTACCGTCCAGCAAGGCCGTCGGCTCGCCGCTGTCCGGATCGAACACAACGATCAGCGCCTGGTGGGTCGGCAGTAGTGTCCCGGTGTTGTGCGGGAAGAGAGAGACCAGCTTGCTCACCAGCGCCCCCGCCGATGGCGCATAACCTGGCATGGCCGCCAGGAACCCCTCCCGTTCGGGCACCAGCGCGGCGATGCGGTTCGGCGCGGAGGCGCGGCCCGCGCTGAGGTCCGCCATCGCCGGGCCCAAGGCGTCGATCAGCCGGTCCACGTCAAGCAGCGCCTCGATCTGTGAGCGCCCAAGGACAAGCATCCGCCTCAACCTCCTGCTGGCCGCTGTCCCATGAAGGACCGCTCAGGCGAGAGCCTTGCCCACGGCCCCTTCGCCCCGGACACGACGCGCCGCCCTCCTGAGCACGTTCATCCGTACATATCTGAGCACATTCACCTGTTCGCCGACCCTTGGGATGTCATGGCAGATTCCCAGGGGGCCCGTCGCGTCTTTCGGCCGGCGCTTACGACAGGCCGGTGATGCCGGTCGGCCGGGGCCGCGATAAGCAGGCCCTCGGTTGTGTCGACCGCGGAGACGACCATGGTGATGTGGACCTGGGCTTCCCCTGGGGATCCCGAACGTGTCCGCGTCAGCACCCGGTCAGTACCGGCGCGGCGCCGCGCTGCCCCCCATTGGTCCGCCGACGCGACGGCGGCGTGCTGATCGCCGCCGATCCGGAACCGGCCCGTACGCTCGCCGGGCGCGATGTCCTCCGCGGGGCTGAAGTAGGTCCACAACCGGTTGGAGGTGCGCAGGGCGTCCAGGGCGTCCCGGTGGCCGCGCACCGCGGCGGCGTACTCCCTCGGCAGGCCGAGCGCGTCGAGGGACTCGTGCAACAGCTCGTCGGAGTCGGCCCGTACGAGTCCGGGCTCGATCTCCAGACTGCCGCGGCGCCGCCGCGCCCCGGTGCGCAATATCTGGGTCATCGAGTTACACGCCATCGGTCAGGCGGCGAAACCGATGTTCGACACGTATTCGTACTGGCCCCATTGGGAACCGAGGTCGACGATCTGGTCGATCCAGGCGTCGTCGAGGCCCTGGTCGTCGCCCGCGGCCCAGGCCTGGACGATGCGGTCCCAGTGGCGGATGTTGAGGGTGCGGTATTCCAGTACGCGCTGGTTCGGGCGTGGAACCTGGGACTGGTTGAGCGGGTGGATCTCGACCCTGGTCCCGCGGCCACGGTTGTTGAGGCGGCGGGTCAGGTGGCGGGCCACGTTCTGGCGTCGCACGGTGCGGTAGGCGGTGTCGATCCGCTCGAGGTTCTTGCGCGAGGGGCTGCGTTTGCCGTCCAGCCAGGACTTGAGGGTGCGGTCGGTGACGGTGAGGCCAGCCGCGCGGGCCTGCTCGCGGGCGTGGGTGGTGCGGGTCAGGTAGTGCAGGCGTGCCATGAGGCCGCGCTTCTGGGTGATGGGAGTGACAATGAAACCGGCGAGGGCGTCGAGCTGACGGGCCACCAACTCGTAACCTTTGATGCCGCGGGCGCCGAACTTGCCGAACTCGATGTTGCGCTCGGGCACCTGCTAGTCCTCCCGCGTCTCATCGCTGTCGCTGTCGCCGGCGGCTGCCGGGTCGGGGTCGGGGTCGGTGCCGACGGTGTAGATGTCTTTGACCTTGACCTCGGTAACACCGCGGCCTTGTGGGAAGACACTGTGCCAGTCGCCGACGACGTGCAGTTCGTCGGTACCCATGGCCCGCACGACGATGAGGCCCTCCTGGTGGGCCTTGAGGGCTTTCATCCAGAGGTTGGCGAAGGCCTGGGAGCGGATGAGGTGCATCCAGTCCGGGCGGTACAGCTCCCGGTTGTAGTTCGACTCCCCCATGGTGGAGACGAACTTGGAGTACATCGCCTTCACGTACTCCAGAGTGATGTCGTCGTTGTCGGCGATCGCCTGGTCGCGGGCGTCTTTGAGCGTGATGCGGAACTTCTCCAGCAGATTCTCCGTGGCCCCGGAGGTGTAGGACTCGTGGATCTCGGGCGCTTCGCACAGTGCGTACTTCGGGCCCGACAGGCGCAGCAGGAGACGCAGGGTTGGTTCGGTGACCCAGAGCGGTCCGGGTTCGTCGCGGTTGCCGATCGGGTTGGGGAGCTGGTCCTCGTGGTGCCAGGCGGGCGGGGTGATGAGGTGGACGCCGGCGCGGCGGCGGTCGTGTGCGGAGCCGGTGGAGTGCTCCAGCTGTCCGATCGGCAGATGGGTCTTGAGCGCGGACAGGTAGGCGCCGTTCATGTCCAGCGCGGTGATCTCGTGGCGGCCGGGCGGGAGGGCGCGGCGGGTCCACTTCGGGCGGGCTTCCCAGATCTCGTCGGCGCCCTTCGCGGTCTTCTTGCGGAGGATGTCGGGGATCCAGGGGTGGCCGATGATGTCGTAGCGCGCTCCCTTGCGGGTTTCGTCCAGCAGGACCATCGCGTCCGGGATGGCCCGTTTGATCAACGCGGCGGATGCGGCCTCGACATCGCCGCCGTGCTGGGCCAGCGCCTGCTCAACAGCCTGGCCGATCAGATCCGGCATGTCGGACGCACTCTGGACGCGATGCCCGACCGGCACCACTTTCACCGGCCGCTCGCCACTGGGCGGAGGCGGGGCCGCTGAGGGTGCGGGGGTGCTGGTGGTGCTGGTGGTGCTGGTGGTGGCGCAGTCGGCCGGGTCCAGGTGCTGAGGGAATCCCGCCACCTGGTGGTGTGCGGGCCCACCGCACAGCACGCAGGGTTGCGGGGAGGCGAGGGTGTCGACTTCGTCGGGCTCCCCGTCTGCCGTGCCGCTGTCGGTGCCGACGGTGTCCTGTGGCGCTGATGCCGCTGATGCCGCTGGTGTCTCGTGCGGCCGGTCGTCCGCTTCCGCCACTGTGGCGGTTTCCTTGCTCTGGGCGTTCAGTCTCGCCTGTGCGCCCTGCAGGAAATAGGCGTACTTCTCGCGGACTTCGCCGCTGGGTTCCCGGCCCGACTCCCAGCCGCCGACCGTCGAGGGGCTCACCCCCAGTACCCCCGCGACCTGACCGCGCGACAGGTTCAGACTCTCGCGCAGGGTGCGCCGCTCCTCGGCCGGCGGCAGCTGGACGTCCTGCCGGGCCGAGGCGAGCAGCGCGTCAATGGACTCGAAGCCGGTCATCGTCCGGCCCCGTCGTGCGAGAACGACGGCCTGCCCAGCTGCGCTGCGACCGCCGGGGCGTCGGCAGGAGCGGCAGCTGCGCGTCCTTGGCGTGCGGTGCGTGCGGTGCGAGCAGCGCGTCGCCGCTCGGAGGGGAGCATTTCGCAGGCGCGCGTCGGGCCGGCCAGCAGATCCAGGACAGGCAGCTTGAAGTGCGCGGCGAGCTTGTCGCAGTCGTCCAGCGTCCATGCCGTATGACCGGCCTGACGGCGCGACACCTGCGTCTGGGTCAAACCGAGGCAGTCCGCGAGCTCACTCTGCGAATCGCCCGTGGCATGCATCAACGCCGCCACCGTCAGCTGCAGGGTCTCGCGCAACGTCATCGCCATACGCGAATACTATCAAAAGAAGGCGCAGAGAAATTTCTCCATGCAGTAATCACATGAATTGCTTCCATCAGGGCGCGTCCTGCATCGAGCGGCTTCCCACGTACCTCGACTCCCCCACCTGTCGCCGCCCCCTCGCCGGGTAACCGAAGAGGTCCGGTGACAGACAGCCGCCTCCTCTTTCCTCTGCGGGAAGAGGAGGCGGCTGGGTCCCCCGGCCCTGCCGCGGCAGGGCCGGGGCCGGTACGTTTCAGGCTGACGCGTCCGCGCGCCGGCCCTCTCTCGTCTCGGTGTTGTGCTCGATCAGCCGCATGGTGAGGCGTCGCAGGGCTGTTTCCTCCATGCGCTGAATGAGTACCTCGGCCATGGCGTCACCGCTCTCCCAGGGCAGGGCTACTTTGTCGCTGTTATCGCCGTTGTCGCCGTTGTCGCTGTTGCCGCTGTCCTGGCCGGGAGTCGGTCGGCGACGCGGGTCCGGGACGTTCTCCCCCGCATCCCCCACCTCCCCCGTCTCCTCCGCGGGCTTGGACCGGCGCGGGCGCCGGCTGTTCTGCGACGGCGCCGGGACGAGGCTGCTCTTCTGCGCTGCAGCTGGTGGGATGTCCGCCTCTGCACTCGCCTGCTGCTCGGGGACGGGCAACACCGGAGGCGTGTGCCCCGCCTTGGTTTCCTCTGCGGCGCGCCGGGCCTCTTCAGCCCGCGCGTCGGCCTGGGCTCGCTGTTCCTCGGGCGTCAGCTTGCCGAGGTTACGGACGTGCTCGATCTTCCGGCGACCCGCGGCCAGGTCCGCCTGCAGCTCAGGGCTGAGCTTCAGGAACGACAGTTTGGAGGAGATCGTGGACTGAGCCATGCCCAGGCGCTGTGAGGCTTTTGACTGGTTGCCGTAGTACTTCACCAGCGACTCGAGGGCGTGGGCTTCTTCGAGTTCGGTGAGCCCGTCGCGGTGGTAGTTGGCGACGAACGCTGCCTCCAGGAGCCCTTCATCGGTGGCGACGCGGGCGTCGTCCACCATCACCTTGATGGTGGCCAGTCCAGCGCGCCGGGCGGCTTCGAGCCGGCGGTGCCCGTCGACAACCAAGTAGCGGGTGTCCGCGTCGATTTCGTCGGCGCGCTCGGGGCGCTCGGCCAGGTAAGCGTCCACCGTCGCCACGGTGATGGCGTTGATGACGCCCAGCTCCCTGACCGACTGCGTCATGTCGTTCAGGTTCCGCAGGTGGTCGCGTGGATTGTCGGGGTTCTGGCTGATCACCTGGACGGGAAGTTCCGTCGGGTCGGGCACGCCTTCAGTACGTGCACCGGTGACCGCGGCGGTGGCGGCGCGGCGGGCGCTGACGGGACGGGCCCTGCCGAAGGAGGCTCCGATGCCCAGTTCATCGGCTACGCGGCTCATGAGATCTCCCGGGCGAGGGCGCGCATCGTGACGGCCTGCTCACTCCTTGGGGCATAGGAGAGCAACGGCTGTTTGACGCGGACCGCCTTGCGCTGTTCAGTCAGGTCGCCGACTACGGCCACGACCCGGGGATCCTTTATGTCCATCCACGCCTGGAGAGAGGATGTGGCGATGTATCCCCGGCGGGGGTCGTAGAGGTTCACCACGATGCCGAGGTAGTCGACCTCCAAGTGCAGGTCGTCGCGGAGGTCTTCGATCTGCGCGGTGAGAAGGTCGTAGGCGTCGGCCGAGCTGTCTTCCGCCTGCACGATGACCAGCGCGCCTGACGCGCCTGGCTGCTCTCCGTCGCGGCGGCGCCCGTAGTAGATGGCTGCGTCCATGCTCAGGCCGAGGCTGGGCGGGCAGTCGACGATGATGGAGTCGTAGTCGCCTTCGACAGGGGCCAGCGCCCGTTCCAGGGCGGCCTCGCGTGCCCGTACCTTGGACAGGGAGACATCCAGCAGGAAGCCGTCCTGACACCCGGGCAGAAGATCCAGCCGGCCACCGAAGCGGTCGTCGACGATGGGCACGATGAGGTCTTTGATGGGGCCCCTGGCTTCGCCGGCCATGTGCCTGGTGAGGCTGTCGCCGCCCATGGGCAGCTCTTCCTGGCCGAGTTGCTTGGTGAGGTGACGCTGCGGGTCGAAGTCGACCAGGAGGGTCCTCTCCCCCAGGCCCGGCAGCTCTTCGACACTCAGCGGGTCGGCGGTTTCGGTGTCCCCCTCCGCAAGGTGCGCGGCGAAGTGCTTGGAGATGCGCACCGGGTGGAGGCTGTTGCTGTCCTCGGCAAGTGCTTGGCCGAGCCCGGCGGCGATGGCGGTCTTCCCGACCCCGCCCTTCTGGTTGCAGACGATCCGGCGGCGGGGGTGTGCGGGCCGCTGGACCTCAGGGGCCGGATGGGTGTTGAGCCACAGCTGGACCGATTGGGCCAGCCCCTGGATCAGGGAGACCTTGCGATCTGTGCAGATCTTCCTGAAGTCCTCCCACTGGCCCGGGGGGAGCCACGTGGCGAAGGAGTCCGCGCCGGCGGTGTCGACCGGGGCAGGGCTGGCGGCGAGGGCGGTCCAGGCGGAGATGGACTGCTCGACCGCGTACTGGATGTCGATGCCGTGTTGAGCAGTTCGGATCTTGAGGTCCTGCCGGAGCCATCCCGGCAGTTTGGAGACGACCTTCTCGCGGTCGCTCGGGGTCTCTAGAGAACTCATGGCAGACACCTTACTAACGCTGGCGGTCACTGGAAGCCATCGACACGTTAGTTGGTGCAGTTCGCTCGGATGGGTCTGCGGACTATCACGGCGTGATAATCCATCACCTGCGGCCTGTCGGCGGTGCCGCCCGGCCGCCCGGCCGCCATGAGTGCCGTGCCCGCATGGCCATTGCCGTACGCCGGAGTGTTCCGCGACGGCCCACCCGAGCTCTGATGACGTTGCGTACGCCGAGCAGTTCGGGATCTCCAGGCGCCCTCGCCGCGCCTCATCTGTTTCATGACCGTGAAGCGGGCCGTCCTGGTTGGCGTCAACTACTGGCCGTCGGTACGGAACTCCACGTCCGCCGAGGTAGTGGGGCAGGGCACGGTTGCGGGGCGGGCGACTCGGGTGAAGGGCATGACCCGGTCACGGCACCCGATCTCGGCCCCGCTGCAGCTTCGTACACAGACACTGGGATGACGTAGCCATCTCGCAAGCGCGACCGCAACCACGTACAGCGGTCAGTCAGGGGCGCTCCTGGCAGGTGAACTCCGTAGCGAGCGCGAGCGCCTGGCGCGCACCTTCGGTGGTGGTGGCGGGCTGGTTGCGCTCGCGGGCGTGCGCCTGGATGGCCCGGACGAAGCTTTCGACCCATCCCGTGAAACGGGCGCGCTTGGTGGCGTCGTCCCGGTTGTCGATGGTCTCGGCGAGCTCGCCGAGCCAGTACGTCGACCAGCTGTCCATGGCCATGCCGTCGCGGTGCTCCAGGAGCAGCCGGCCGATCCGCTGGGCGAGCGGGAAGCGGCGTTCCTGGACCAGGACCTGCGCCCGCTCCGCCCGCTCTTCGGCCATGACTCGCTTCTCGTGGTCACGCGCGACCTCGGGCGTACGGCGCTCGCCGGGGTCGCGGACCTGCTCGGCCTTCAGCCGCCGTGCCTTCTGGTACGCGCCCTGCTTCGACGTCACGCACAGCGCCTGGGCAAAGTGGTGCCAGGGCACCCCGGCGGATCGGCCGGTCTCGATTGCCTTCAACTGCCCGCGATCAGCCTGCTCGCGCAGGAACTGCCACAGCTCGGCGCGCAGCACGGCGGCCTCGGCGACCACGTTGACCGGGCATTCCGTGGGCTGCTTCAGCTCACCCGCCATCCGCTCCGCATGCCGGAGCATCAGGAACAGCTCCGCCGGGTCGGGGAATCGCTCGAACTCCGGGTCATCGCCCAGACGATGCAGCTCGCGCAGACGCTCCGCGATGCCCGCCGTATCAATCGCTCCCAGACGGAGAGATGGCCGCTTGGGACGGGCCTTGCTCGACTTCCTCACCATGCTCGAAATCTTCACCCGCGGGCGGGTTCCCAAACTGGGAACCCGCCGGGACTCAGCCGGACCGGGGACGTCGGCGTCTGAGGGTTCACGGGGAATCGCCACTCTTCAACGCGGGACCTCCACCCAGCGCGAGCCGCATTTCAGCAGGTCGGCCAATTCGTCGCCGCCACCAGAAGCGGATGGCGCCGAGGCCTTCGATGCCGAGTTGGTCGCGTCCGACGGCGTACGAAATGGAGGCGCCGATGCGGCGGTTGCGGATCGTCACCCGGGACGGGTTTCGCCGACCTGATAGCCAGCCTCTTGGACCAAGAGGCTGAAGAGAAGAGGCTGCCCCCGTTGCACTCCCCCACTCAGGGCGGGTGCCCGGTGGGAGGGGCACCTGTCGCTGAGTCCGGCTGCCACGACGCCCATCAGGCTTCGCGGCTCCGCGGAGTCCAGTCCCCCGGCTTGCCGACACTGGGCGCGGCGGATTATCACGGCGTGATACTCACGGCTCGGACCGCTCCGCCGGGCCTCCACCGACGGCGGATTATCACGGCGTGATAGTTGGTTGGCCACCCCCGAACTGTCCTGTCCGGGCAAGCGCGGGCGGGTGTGCGCTGCACGGCTAGCTCTGTGGCCCGCTCTTCAGGTTCGGCAAGCCTCAGGGGAAAGGCTGCTGCACCGAGGACACTCCAAGGGTTGAGGAGTACGACGAGACCGCAGACAGCCACGCTCGACTCCGAGCAAGACGCCCAGGACAAGTCGCTCGCTCAAGGATTTGAGCAAGTGCCTTCCCGGCAGTCGAAGTGAGCCCACGCTTGCAGTGTGGCCGCAGCGCTCCTCTTCGCGCCGAACGCTCCAAGCTGGGCGTAAATATTGAAGTGCGGGAGCGGGGGAGCGGGGGAGTGGGGGCGGGGGAGTGTGCGGCCCAGTACCTCATGCTGCAGGGGGCCGTACGTCCCACGGCCTTCGTCGACGATTGGTGCAAACTGGTCACACAACGAAAGATGGCCGCCCCCAGTGAGACAGGGCGCACCATTCTGCCGCCGTCGCCGCAGCCCTCGCGGCGCTGCGGGTGTTCTCGCCGCCACCGGGCTCGCGAGTGTGGCCTCGGTCGGAACGGCCCCATGCGAGTGCGTGATGGCCACGACGATCTACTTCATCTAAAGATCTTCAATGGCTGACGTTCCGGCTCTGGGATGCGCTGGCGTGGGGGAATCGAATGCTGGGCGTGCGGCAGGGGTTGTTCTGGCCACCGGCCGTACCCGGGTGTGGGTGGAGCGGGGTGCGCTGCACTGGAGGCGGGGGCGTACGAGCGTCACCGTGCCGGGGACGCAGATACGCCGGGTCGAGGTCGCGGGGCAGTCGCTGACAGTGGGCCTCTTCGAGGAGGCGCAGGACGGCACGGCCATGACGGTCCGGCACCGCAATACGGCGATGGTCGCCGCGCTCGGTGCCGAAATCGAAGCGATCACGAGCGACGCGGCACCCACCGCAAACCGGCCACCGGTCCTGCGGCAGTCGGTGCGTGCATGGCCCCTAAGAGTGCCGGCAGGCCTGCGCGACCGGG
>NZ_JBIUBL010000025.1:0-152196 GCF_044548015.1 Streptomyces sp. NPDC052236
GTGGTGTGGGGGGGTGTTTGTGGGTGGGGTGGGGGGGGGGGGGGGTGGGGGGGGGGGGGGGGGGGGGGGGGGGGGGGGGGGGGGGGGGGGGGGGGGGGGGGGGGGGGGGGGGGGGGGCCGGGCCCGAAACTGGGGCTCCGCCCCAGACCCCGCTCCTCAAACGCCGGAGGGGCTTGAGGGGGCGGCGGGGCCCGGGTCTGTCAGGTAGCGCTGGAGGGTGGGGGCCACCATCGTGATGATGTCCTCCGGAGGGGCCGATGCCAGCGGTTCCACCTTGATCAGGTACCGCAGCACCGCGATGCCGATCATGTGCGAGGCCGCCAGTTCCGCCCGGAACTTCGGGTTCGGTACGTCCAGGTCCGCCGCGATCCGCTCCAGCAGCCGCCGCAGCACAAAGCCCCGCAGCACCTTCGCCGCCGCCTCATGGGTCAGCGCCGAACGGATGACCGCCAGCAGCGGGCCCCTGGTCGCCGGGTTTTCCCAGACGCCGATGAAGTAGCGGGCGAGCCGTTCGCCGATGCCTGCCGTGCCCTGGCCCAGGATCAGCGGGACCAGCAGAGCGGGCTCGAAGGAGACCTCGATGGCCGCCGCGAAGACCTCGTCCTTCGTGCCGAAGTAGTGGTGGACCAGCGCCGGGTCCACGCCCGCCGCCTTGGCGATGCCGCGGACGGTCGTCTTGTCGTAGCCGCGCTCGGCGAACTCCGTACGGGCCGCATCGAGGATCCGCTCACGGGCGCCGGGGCCGGTCTCCGCGCCCGTGCGGGCCGGGCGCCCGCGCCGCCGTGGGGCCGTGTCCGTCATGAGCCGCGGATCCCGGACGTGGCCGATGCGAGGTGCAGCCGGGTGAAGGCGAGCGCCTCGGACAGGTCGGCTTCGCGTTCGGCGGCGGACATCGCGCGCCGGGTGTTGACCTCGATGACGACATGGCCGTCGAACCCGCTGCGGGCGAGCCGCTCCAGCAGCTCGGCGCACGGCTGGTCGCCGCGCCCCGGCACCAGGTGCTCGTCCTTCGCCGAACCCTTGCCGTCGGCGAGGTGGACGTGGCCGAGCCGGTCGCCCATCCGGTCGACCATGGCCATCGTGTCCGTGCGCGAGGTCGCGGTGTGCGAGAGGTCGATCGTGAAGTGCCGGTAGTCCTCTGTGGTGACGTCCCAGTCGGGGGCGTACGCGAGCATCTCGCGGTCCCGGTAGCGCCACGGGTACATGTTCTCGACGGCGAACCGTACGTCCGTCTCGTCCGCCATCCGCCAGATCCCGGCGACGAAGTCACGCGCGTACTGGCGCTGCCAGCGGAAGGGCGGGTGCACGACGACCACCGAGGCGCCCAGTTTCTCCGCCGCCGCCTGCGCGCGCTGGAGTTTCACCCAGGGGTCGGTGGACCAGACCCGCTGTGTGATCAGCAGACAGGGTGCGTGGATCGCGTGGATCGGCATCCGGTGGTAGTCGGAGAGACGGCGCAACGCCTCGATGTCCTGGCTGACGGGGTCGGTCCAGACCATGACCTCGACGCCGTCGTAGCCCAGGCGTGCGGCGATCTCGAAGGCCGTCGCCGTGGACTCCGGATAGACGGAGGCCGTCGACAGGACAACCTTCGCATCCGGGATGCGCACCACTGGATCTGCCACTTCTGCCACGTGAGACAGGGTACGGGCCCGCACTACGCGGTCGGGAGGTGGGGAAGGCGCGCCGGAGAGGGATCCAGGCGGGCCGTGAGGTGGTCAAGGCGTCTCAGAATGACGCCCTCACGCAGCGCCCACGGGCAGACTTCGAGCTCCGCCGCATCGAAGAGGTCCATCGCGGCCTCGGCGACCAGGGCTCCCGCCAGCACCTGGCGGGCGCGGCCCTCGGAGACGCCGGGGAGTTCGGCGCGCTGCTCGACGGTCATGGCGGCGAGCTTGGGCACCCACTCCTCCAGTGATTTTCGACTCAGGTCGCGCTGCACGTACAGCCCCTCGGCGGAGCGCGCGGCACCCGCGATACGGGCGAGCTGCTTGAACGTCTTGGACGTCGCCACGATGTGGTCGGGCTTGCCGAAGCGGCTGAATTCGCCGACCGTACGGGCTATCTGGGCCCGCACATGGCGGCGCAGCGCCTTGACGTCCTGGGGGTCGGGCGGGTCGCCGGGCAGCATCGCCGTCAGCCGGCCCGCGCCGAGCGGCAGGGAGACCGCGGCGTCCGGTTCCTCGTCCATCCCGAACGCGATCTCCAGCGAGCCGCCGCCGATGTCGAGGACCAGGAGCTTTCCGGCGGACCAGCCGAACCAGCGGCGCGCGGCGAGAAAAGTGAGCCGGGCCTCCTCCTCGCCGGTCAGCACGGCGAGGTCTATCCCGGTCTCGGTCCTGACCCGGGCCAGGACCAGGTCGGCGTTGCTGGCCTCGCGGACGGCGGAGGTGGCGAAGGGCAGGACCTCTTCGCAGCCCTTGTCCTCGGCGGCCTGCAACGCCTTGGTGATGACGTCGATCAGCCGGTCGACGCCCTCGGGGCCGATCGCCCCGTCCGCGTCGAGCAGCTCAGCGAGCCGCAGCTCCGCCTTGTGGGAGTGGGCGGGCAGCGGGCGGGCGCCGGGGTGCGCGTCCACTGCCAGCAGGTGCACTGTGTTCGAACCGACGTCGAGGACTCCGAGTCTCATGGACGCACGCTACTGCGGTGCTACAGCGGTCGCGCGCATACGCTGGTGTCGTGCCAAAGACGAAAAAGGCGAAACCGGGCAAAGCCAAGCCCCCGAAAGACCACCGGTCAAACCCCCAGTCCCCTCGGGCGAGCGACGAGAAGGGCCTGGATTTCGCGCGTGCCTGGGTCGAATTCCCCGACCCCGCCGACGACGAGCAGGTCTTCCGCTGTGACCTGACCTGGCTGACCTCGCGCTGGAACTGCATCTTCGGCAGCGGTTGCCAGGGCATCGAGGCGGGCCGCGCGGACGACGGCTGCTGCACGCTGGGCGCGCACTTCTCGGACGAGGACGACGAGAAGCGGGTCGCTTCTCACGTGGCCCGCCTCACCCCCGACGTGTGGCAGTTCCACGATGTCGGTACGGAGTCGGGCTGGACCCAGACCGACGACGACGGCGAACGCCAGACGCGCCGCTGGGACGGCTCGTGCATCTTCCAGAACCGGCCGGGGTTCGCGGGCGGGGCGGGCTGCTCGCTGCACATCCTGGCGCTGCGGGAGGGCAAGGAGCCCCTGGAGACCAAGCCGGATGTGTGCTGGCAGCTGCCGGTGCGGCGGACGTACGAGTGGATCGACCGCCCCGACGACACGCGGGTGCTCCAGGTGTCGATCGGCGAGTACGACCGGCGGGGTTGGGGCGCGGGCGGGCACGACCTGCACTGGTGGTGTACGTCGGCGACGTCGGCGCACGGGGCCGGGGACCCGGTGTACGTGACGTACCGGCCGGAGCTGACGGAGCTGATGGGCAAGGAGGCGTACGACGTGCTGGTGGAGCTGTGCGAGACGCGCCTGTCCTCCCAGCTTCCCTTGCTGGCCCCGCACCCGGCGGACCCGGAGACATAAGGGACGCTTCAGCTCGAATGTTCCGAAGATTCCGACGGTTCCGAAGGTGAAGCGGTAGGCGTCGGCACCGGAGTCGGGGGCGAGGACGGCGAAGGCGCCGGGTCCGGGTCCGGGACGTCCGACGGGTGGGGCGCCGGGTCCGGGGACGGCGCGGAGGGCGCGGGAGGTGCGGGGGGCGTGCCGCGGCCCTCGATTTTCACCACCGCTCCCGCCGGGTCCACCGCCACTCGCGCGCTCCACGCCCTCTCCGGCTCCCGCCCATGGTCGACGGACACCTGGATCGTGATCGACTCGCCCGGGTTCAGCGTCCCCGACGACCGGCTCAGGTACAGCCATTCCACGTCCGTACGCGCCGACCAGGTCACCGGAGAGCCGCCGGACGCCGAGAGCGTGATCCAGGTGGTGTCGCCGGACGGCTGCGCCTCGACCGTGAGACGGCCGGGGGCCGCGCGGCGGGAACGGGACGGTAAGGCGGGCGCGCCCCGGCTGATGACCTCGACCGAGACGCCCGGCGCGCGGCCGTCCGCCAAAAGCCGCCCGTCCGCCGTGAGCTCCGTGTCCCGCTCCGTACGCGCGCCGCCCGCCTTCTTGTAGTAGTCGTACGGAGTGGAGCCGCGCCCGGCGCGCCCGCCCTGTCCCTCCGCCTCGCTCGCCGTGACCGACGGGCCGCCGTGCGCCTCCTCGGTCCGCGACTCGCCCCGGTACGCCGCCCACAGGGCGAGCACCGGAGCCGCCATGACCGTCGCCACGACCGTGGTCGTCACGGCCCGAGCCCGCATCCGCTCCCGCCGTGCCGCCTGGTCCTTCGGGTCCAGCGGAAAGCCGCCCCGGCCGAAGCGCGGCCCGCCCGCGCGGGTGCGCGGGACGTCCAGCATCGCGGCGTACGCGGCTGCCCGCTCCGCCTCCACGAGGGGCAGCGCCGCCGGGGTGACGGCCGACCCCGGCCACGGCGCGCCCGCTCCCGCGCGCTCGGCCGCGCGGCGGCAGCGCGGGCAGTCGTCGACGTGCCGGACGAGTTCGTGGCGGAGCGCGGCGGAGAGCAGCACGCGGTGGTCGCCCGCCAGGCGGGCGACGGCCGGACAGGTGCCGGTCTCCACCACGGCGAGCGCGGCACGCGTGCGCTCGACCTCGCAGGCCGCGGCGGCCAGCAGTTCGCGCGCCGCGGGCGTGTCGAGGCTGAGGACCGAGGCGACTTCGGGCGCGTCGAGCCCGTGTCGTACGGCCAGTTCGAGCGCTTCGCGCTGTTCGGGCGTCGTACCGGCCGCCTCCGGCCAGGCCAGCAGCGCCAGCTCGCGGCGGCGGCGCTCGGCGGCCTCCGCCGGGAGACCCGGCCGCGGCTCCGCGGAAACGGCGCGCTGCGCGGGGGGCGCGGAGCGCCCGGTGTGCGCCCCCTGCCGCTCGTGCCGCTGCTCGGTCAGCCGGCGCAGACAGGCCCACCGCGCGAGGGCGTACAGCCATGCCTTGCGTTCGACCTCACCGGCCGGGCAACGCCCGTACTGGCGCTCGGCGATGGCGAGTACGTCGCCGATGAGAGCGGTCGCCTCGTCGTGGTCGCAGAGCACGGAGAGGCAGTACGTGAACAGGCCGTCGAGGTAGGGCTCATAACGCGCGGGCGGCCGTTGGGCGGGCGGACGCGGCGAGTGTCGTTGCGAGCGTCGTTGCGCCCGGTGTGCGCCGGTGGTGTGCGTGGATGATTCCAGCCTGCTGCTCATCACGCCGCGACCGTAGACGCAGAAGCACACCTACTCCGTACCCCTTGCCCACTTTTAATTCTTACGGGTGAACACTTCGCTCGAAGGGGGACAGGAATCGATAATTCCGCCCCTACTGGACCCCCGGCGTACGCCTGGGGTGTCCGATGAGTTCCGGTCCACCGGGTAGTCAACCCGTTATGAGCAGAGTGATCTCAGGCATGTCTATGTCGCTGGACGGCTTCATCACCGCCCCTGACGACACCCGTGAGAACCCGCTGGGCGTGGGCGGGGAGCGCCTGCACGCCTGGCTGCGGGACCTTGGGGAAACCGACGCCAAGGTCCTGGACGACATGATCCGGAGCGTCGGCGCCGTCGTGATGGGGCGGCACTCCTACGACGTGTGCGAGGGGGACGGCGGCTGGGGCGACGGCGGCCCGGTCGGCAAGACCCCCTGCTTCGTCCTCACCCATCTGCCGCCGGACCCGGCGGACGTGGTCGCCCCGGATGTGTTCACGTTCGTCACGGACGGTATCGAGTCGGCGATCGCGCGGGCGAAGGCCGCCGCGGGGAGCGGGGATGTCGGCGTGCACGGCGCGACCGCCGCGCGGCAGGCGCTGAACGCGGGGCTGCTGGACGAGATCCACATCATGCTCGTCCCGGTTCTGCTGGGCGCGGGCAAGCGGCTGTTCGACCATGTCGGCGGGCCCGTCGAACTGCGGCGCACCTGGTCCGTGGCCTCCCCGGACGTCACCCACCTGCGCTTCGAGGTCGTGAAGGGGAGTGAGGGGAGGGGGCACGTAAGGGCTGCGAAAGGGGCTTGAGGCACCGCGGCGGGCCCGTTGTCAGTGGAGGCAGCTACGGTTCCGGCATGGCTGTGCGCACAAAATCCGCGAAGGACCGGCCGTCCTACCGCTGCACCGGCTGCGGCTGGACGACTGCCAAGTGGCTCGGCCGCTGCCCCGAATGCCAGGCCTGGGGCACCGTCGAGGAGTACGGCGCGCCCGCTGTCCGTACGACCGCGGCGGGGCGCGTCTCCACCGCCGCCCTTCCCATCGGGCAGGTCGACGGGCGGCAGGCGACCGCTCGTACCACCGGCGTGGACGAGCTCGACCGCGTACTCGGCGGGGGGCTGGTGCCCGGCGCCGTCGTGCTGCTCGCGGGCGAGCCGGGCGTCGGCAAGTCCACCCTGCTGCTCGACGTCGCCGCGAAGGCCTCCGACGAGCAGCACCGCACGCTGTATGTCACGGGCGAGGAGTCCGCGAGCCAGGTCCGCCTGCGCGCCGACCGGATCAACGCCCTGCACGACCACCTGTACCTGGCCGCCGAGACCGATCTCTCCGCCGTCCTCGGCCACTTGGACGCGGTCAAGCCTTCCCTGCTGGTCCTGGACTCCGTACAGACCGTCGCCTCGCCCGAGATCGACGGCGCGCCCGGCGGCATGGCGCAGGTCCGCGAGGTCGCGGGCGCGCTGATCCGCGTCTCCAAGGAGCGCGGGATGTCCACCATCCTGGTCGGCCATGTCACCAAGGACGGCTCGATCGCCGGACCCCGGCTGCTGGAGCACCTGGTGGACGTGGTGCTGTCCTTCGAGGGCGACCGGCACGCGCGGCTACGTCTCGTACGGGGCGTCAAAAACCGCTACGGCACGACGGACGAGGTCGGCTGCTTCGAACTGCACGACGAGGGCATCACCGGCCTCGCCGACCCCTCTGGCCTCTTCCTCACCCGCCGGGCCGAGGCCGTCCCCGGCACCTGTCTGACAGTCACTCTGGAAGGCAAGCGCCCGCTCGTCGCCGAGGTGCAGGCGCTGACGGTCGACTCGCAGATTCCCTCGCCCCGGCGCACCACCTCAGGGCTGGAGACCTCCCGGGTCTCGATGATGCTCGCGGTCCTTGAGCAGCGCGGGCGGATCACCGCGATCGGCAAGCGCGACATCTACAGCGCGACCGTGGGCGGTGTGAAGCTCACCGAGCCCGCCGCCGACCTGGCGATCGCGCTGGCGCTGGCGTCGGCCGCCAGTGACACTCCGTTGCCCAAGAATCTGGTCGCGATCGGCGAGGTGGGCCTCGCGGGCGAGGTGAGACGCGTCACGGGTGTCCAGCGCCGGCTGGCCGAGGCCTACCGCCTCGGGTTTACGCACGCGCTGGTGCCGTCCGACCCGGGCAAGATCCCGCCCGGTATGAAGGTCACGGAAGTGGCCGACATAGGAGAGGCACTGCGCGTACTCCCGCGCGGGCGGCCCAAAGCCTCGGACAGAGCGGCGGACAGAGCGGCGGAGAAGGCCTTGGACTGAACACCGGGCCGAGCATCGGAAACAGGACTTCGGGCAGGGGTTCAGACAGGCCCTCCCGCCGGGCTTCTGCGGCGAATGCGGGCAGAGAGCGGGCGTACGCCCCACGGGACGGTGATGCGCGCCGGTAGACTTTTGCCTGGTCTCGCCCATTCGTACGAGCCGGAGGAGTGCAGTGGCAGCCATCGACCGGGCATCACCCGGAAAGCCCGGCGGAGGCTCCGGCACCGAAGCGCTGATCCGCGCCACCCTGAGCGCCGTCGCGCCCGGCCAGGCACTGCGCGACGGCCTGGAGCGGATCCTCCGCGGCAACACCGGCGGCCTGATCGTCCTCGGCATGGACAAAACCGTCGAATCCATGTGCACGGGCGGTTTCGTCCTGGACGTGGAGTTCACCGCGACCCGGCTGCGCGAACTGTGCAAGCTGGACGGCGCGCTCATCCTCGACAAGGACATCACCAAGATCCACCGGGCCGGTGTCCAGCTGGTCCCGGACGCGTCCATCCACACCGAGGAGACCGGCACCCGCCACCGCACCGCGGACCGGGTCTCCAAGCAGTGCGGCTTCCCCGTCGTCTCCGTCTCGCAGTCGATGCGGCTGATCGCGCTGTACGTGGACGGGGAGCGCCGCGTCCTGGAGGAGTCGTCCGCGATCCTCTCGCGCGCCAATCAGGCGCTGGCGACTCTGGAGCGGTACAAGCTCCGGCTGGACGAGGTCGCCGGCACGCTCTCCGCGCTGGAGATCGAGGACCTGGTGACGGTCCGGGACGTCGGGGCCGTGGCGCAGCGCCTGGAGATGGTGCGCCGGATCGCCACCGAAATCGCCGAGTACGTGGTGGAGCTGGGCACCGACGGCCGTCTCCTCTCCCTCCAGCTGGACGAGTTGATCGCGGGCGTGGAGCCGGAGCGGGAGCTGGTCGTCCGTGACTATGTGCCGGAGCCGACTGCGAAGCGGTCCCGTACGGTCGCCGAGGCGCTGACCGAGCTGAACGACCTCACGCACGCGGAGCTGCTCGAACTGCCGATAGTGGCCAGGGCATTGGGCTACAGCGGCTCGCCGGAGACGCTCGACTCCGCGGTCTCGCCGCGTGGTTACCGGCTGCTGGCGAAGGTGCCGCGGCTGCCGGGCGCGATCATCGAGCGGCTGGTCGAGCACTTCGGCGGACTGCAGAAGCTGCTCGCGGCGAGCGTCGACGATCTGCAGACGGTCGACGGGGTGGGCGAGGCGCGGGCGCGCAGCGTGCGCGAGGGGCTTTCGCGGCTCGCTGAATCGTCAATCCTTGAGCGGTACGTGTAGGGCCAGGCGTCTGGACCGGCCAGTTCCTCAGTCCTTCTCCAGGCGGAACGATGCGGGCAGCACCGTCGCCCCCGGAACCTGCGCCTCCACCAAGTACGTACCGGCCGCCACCGCCCCGGCCGGCGGTGTGGCGCACTGCGGCGCGCTCCGCTTGCGGTCCCACTCCACGGTGTGCGTGATGCTCGCGCCCGCCGGAACCCTCAGCAGCAGGCTGCCCGCCGCGCGCGGGCAGTCCTTGGACGACCACACGCCCTCGTCATCGTCGTCGATGACCGTCAGCACCGCCGCCTTCGGCCCGAGGTCCGCCTTGCAGGTCGTCGCCGAGGAGTTGGAGACGACCAGCTGGAACGTCGGCTTCTCCCCCGGGTCGTACGAGACTTTGAGGCTGCGCAGCGTCAACTTCAGACTGCCCGGGGCGCAGTCGGGGAGGTTCGAGCCGGCCGGGACCTGCTGGCCGCCCGCGCCGCCGCTGGACGCGCCGCCCGTTCCGTTGTCGCCGTTCTTGCCCGGATCGCCGCCCGCGCCCGCGGCCGTACCGCCTTGATCGCCGGTTCCGGTGCCGTCGCCGGTCCCGGTTCCGGTTCCGGTGCCGCTGGAGTCGCCCGACTCGTCGCGCCCGCCCGGCTGTTCGCTGATCGCGGGCCCGGACTGCGAGGGCCCGGGCGTGATGGAGGGCACGGGACTGGAGCCCTTGGCGTCACTTGTGCCCGTGCCTCCGCTGCCTCCGCCGGAAGAACTGACGGCCCATACACTCAGCAACGCGAGGAGCGCGATCAAGGACGCCGCGACTCCCCTCCGTCGCCAGTAGATGGAGGAGGGAAGCGGCCCGATCGGATTGCGCAGAGATCCCACGGCCCAAACTCTACGAGAGAACTGGGCCAACTCCCGTCGCACCGCCGCCCGACTTCGCAAGTTCCGCCGATCATCATGCCGGGCGGCGGCCCTCAACGGTCCCTCACACCCGAGCCCGAGCCCGAGCCCGAGCCCGCGTCCTCCGCCCCCGAGCCCACGCCCCGACTTTCGTCGGGGGCACCTGTGGCCATTGGCCGGGGATGACTGCCCCCGCCTGCGCGGTAGCGTCCCTGACCATGGACAGCAGCATCACCCGCGGCCTCTACCGCGACATAACCGACTTCGCCCACACCACACCCTCCTGGGTGCAGCACCTCGCAGAACTCTGGACGGAGGCCGGACTGCTGCTCTTCGGGGTGCTCTTCGTCGTCGCCTGGTGGCGCGCCCGCCCCGGGGACCCGCGCGCGACAGCCGTCGCCGTCCTCGCCCCGCTCGCGACCGCCACCGGGTATGTCGTCAGCGAGCTGCTGAAGTCCGCGGTGGACGAGGAGCGTCCCTGCCGTACGGTCGCGGGCGCGGTCGCCTCTCTGGTGCCCTGCCCGGCGCCCGGCGACTGGTCCTTCCCCAGCAACCACGCCGCGATCGCGGGCGCGGCGGCCATCGCGCTCGCTCTCGCCTGGCCCCGGATCGCCCTGCTGACCGTGCCGATGGCGCTGCTGATGGCCTTCTCCCGCGTCTTCGTCGGGGTTCACTACCCGCACGACGTCCTGGTCGGTCTGACGGTGGGCGGCGTGGTCGCGGCCCTGTTCGTCGCGGCGCTGACCCGCCCGGCGACAGCGCTCGTCACCACGATGCGTACGAGCCGTACGGGCGTCGTCGTCTGGTTCGCGGGGCCGGGCCGGGGGTGAGCCGGGGCCGGGCGGGAGGTGAGCCCAGGGGTTGCCAGGGGTTGCCAGGGGCGAGCCGCGGGTGAGCCGGGGGTGAATCCGCCACCCCCGGGTGGCGGCGGCGCCGGGAGCGTATGCACGGTCCGCCCGCCCGGACGTGCCAGGATCGGGGTGCCATGACTGACACCAGCACAGATACAGCCCCAGCACGCGACCTCACGGCTACCCCTGACGCCGCCTCCCTGCACACCCCCGTCATCGCCTGGTTCGACCAGCACGCCCGCGACCTGCCCTGGCGCCGCCCCGAGGCCGGCGCCTGGGGTGTGATGGTCAGCGAGTTCATGCTGCAGCAGACCCCGGTCAACCGGGTGATCCCGGTGTACGAGCAGTGGCTGGCCCGCTGGCCGCGCCCCGCCGATCTCGCGGCCGACGCGCCCGGCGAGGCCGTCCGCGCCTGGGGCCGCCTGGGCTACCCGCGGCGCGCGCTGCGCCTGCACGGGGCCGCGCAGGCAATAACAGAACGGCACGGCGGCGACGTACCGAGCCAGCACGCACAGCTGCTCTCGCTGCCCGGCATCGGCGAGTACACGGCAGCCGCGGTGGCCTCCTTCGCGTACGGGCAGCGGCATCCCGTGCTCGACACCAACGTCCGCCGGGTCTTCGCCCGCGCCGCGACCGGCATCCAGTACCCGCCGACCGCGACGACCGCCGCCGAACGCAAGCTCGCCCGCGCGCTGCTCCCGGAGGACGAGACGACCGCCGCCCGCTGGGCGGCGGCCTCCATGGAGCTGGGCGCGCTGGTGTGCACCGCGAAGAACGAGGACTGTTCGCGCTGCCCGATCGCCATGCGGTGCGCCTGGCGGCTGGCCGGGAAACCCGCGCACACAGGTCCGGCGCGCCGCGCGCAGACGTACGCGGGCACCGACCGGCAGGTGCGCGGCAAGCTCCTCGCCGTACTGCGCGATGCGGTGACACCGGTCGAGCAGTCGGCGCTGGACGCGGTCTGGCACGAGCCGGTGCAGCGGGCGCGGGCGCTGGACGGGCTGGTCGCCGACGGGCTTGTCGAGCCGCTGGAGAACGGCGCGTACCGCCTGCCGCTGCGCTGAACCCGACACCGAACCGACACCGAGCACCGGCTCTTCCCCACCCGGCCCGCACCTGAAACATCGGCTGTTACACAACCGATGGATGGCCGTGCGCCCACCGACGGCTGGCCCGCACAGCCCCGTGACAACACCTCCGTAGCTTCTAGCGACGTAAGGGGACAGCAGTTGCTTGTCACGGGGATTTACGGGGACGGAGGCGGTTTTCATGGCGCACGGCGAGGTGCTCGGATTCGAAGAGTACGTACGCAACAGGCAGGAGGCCCTGCTGCGCAGTGCCCGGCGTCTCGTCCCTGACCCCATCGACGCCCAGGACCTCCTGCAGACCGCCCTGGTCCGCACGTACGGCCGCTGGGACGGCATCGCCGACAAGTCGCTCGCCGACGCCTACCTCCGCCGCGTCATGATCAATACGCGTACGGAGTGGTGGCGCGCCCGCAGACTCGAAGAGATCCCCACCGAGCAGCTGCCCGACGACGCCCGCGTCGACGACGGCAGCGAGCAGCGCGCCGACCGCGCCCTGCTGATGGATGTGCTGAAGGTGCTGGCTCCCAAGCAGCGCAGCGTCGTGGTGCTGCGCCACTGGGAACAGATGAGCACCGAGGAGACCGCCGCCGCGCTCGGCATGTCTGCCGGTACGGTGAAGAGCACGCTGCACCGTGCGCTCGCCCGCCTCCGCCAGGAACTGGAGAGCCGGGATCTGGACGCCCGTGCCCTGGAGCGTGCCGAGGCGCGGCGCGAGCGTGAGCGGGACGGACGGGGGCGGGAGCGGTGCGCGGCCTGACAGACAGAAGCGGCGGCAGGAAGCGGGCGGCGAGTGGTGCGGCGACGGCCGCACTCGCCGCTCTCGGCGTGTTCGCCGCCGCCGCGTGTTCCGCGGGTGGCAGCGGGGTGCAGGACGAGGGCGCGGCGCTCGGCGACTCGAAGGCGGCCAAGGCGGTGCCCTCCGCCGTCCCGTCGTCCACCGCCGCCGGGCGGGGCACCAGGACCGTTGACGTGGTGCGGCTGCTCCAGGAAGATCCGAAGGTCAGCAAGCAGGTCAAGGCCGATCTGAAGCCGTGCGACCGGGACACGTACCCGGTGGACACCTCTTACGGGTATTTGACCGGCGCCGCCTGGCCCGACGTCGTCGTGAACGTGATGACGTGCGACGATGCGCTCGGCATGGGCACGTATGTGTACCGACCGAGCGGCGAGAGCGGCGAGAAGTATGTGAATGTCTTCATGGTCGAAGAGCCGGCGGTGTACTCCGCGATCGACCGGGGCGACCTGGTGGTGACCAAGGAGGTGTACACCAAGGGCGACGCTCTGACCGAGCCGTCCGGCGAGGAACTGACCACGTACCACTGGACGAGCGGCAAGTTCACGCAGCAGCACTGGGTACGCAACGAATTCAGCGGAGCGGTCGGCGAGGGTCTCGCGGTCGCCCCGGAACCGACGGAGCCGGCGGACCTGACGGAACTGGGACCGGAACCGGAACCGCCCGTGACAGAGAAACCCGAGAACTGAGAGCAGCGGATGGCCGATACCCACGTCCTCTTCGTCGAGGACGACGACGTCATCCGCGAGGCCACCCAGCTCGCGCTGGAGCGTGACGGCTTCGTGGTGACCGCGAAACCCGACGGGCTCCAGGGCCTGGAGGCCTTCCGCGCGGACCGGCCGGACATCGCGCTGCTCGATGTGATGGTGCCGGGGCTGGACGGGGTCAGCCTGTGCCGCCGCATCCGGGACGAGTCGACCGTACCGGTGATCATGCTGTCGGCGCGTGCCGACTCGATCGATGTGGTGCTGGGCCTGGAGGCGGGCGCCGACGACTACGTCACCAAGCCCTTCGACGGGGCGGTGCTGGTGGCCCGGATCCGCGCGGTGCTGCGGCGCTTCGGGCACGCGGGCGGACCGGCGGGCGGCTACGGCGGATACGGCGCGCCCGGCGGGTACGCGGACCCTGCGGGGCGGCAGGAGCAGCAGGGCGTGCTGTCCTTCGGCGATCTGGAGATCGACACGGAGGGCATGGAGGTACGCAAGGGCGGCGAGCCGGTGGGGCTGACGCCGACCGAGATGCGGCTGCTGCTGGAGTTCTCGGCCACGCCCGGGATCGTGCTCTCCCGGGACAAGCTGCTGGAGCGGGTCTGGGAC
The DNA here is from genome assembly GCF_044548015.1 of Streptomyces sp. NPDC052236. NCBI lineage: Bacteria > Bacillati > Actinomycetota > Actinomycetes > Kitasatosporales > Streptomycetaceae > Streptomyces > Streptomyces sp. NPDC052236. The sequence goes on from NZ_JBIUBL010000025.1 coordinate 13,710, forward strand.
TACGGCTGGGGTGGCGACACCCGGGTCGTGGACGTCCATGTCCAGCGGCTGCGCGCCAAGATCGGCCAGAACCGGATCGAAACAGTCCGTGGCTTCGGCTACAAACTCAAGGCATGAAGCGGGTATGAAGCGATTCGTCCTGCGCACCGGAGTCCGCTGGAAGATCAGTGTCGCGATCGCGGGTGTCGGCGCGCTGATCGCCATCACGCTGAGCCTTGTCGTGCACAAGGCCGCGCGCGTCTCGATGCTCGACAACGCGCGCGATGTGCAGATGGACCGGGTGCTGCTCGCACAGCGCTGGCAGGAATCGTCCAAGAACAAGGAGCCGCGCTTCTCCACCAAGGTCAACGACCCCTCGCTGCCCAAGGGCCTCCAGCGGCTGATGCGGGATCAGCGGCGCGGCAGCTATGTGGAGGAGCGGCACGGCGGTGAGCCCGACATCTGGGCTGCCGTGCCGCTGGCCAACGGCGATGTGCTCTCGCTGCGCACCCGGTTCGGCGGCCGCAGCGCCGTCGTCATGAAGGACCTCGACCGGGCGCTGGTCATCGGCTCGGTCTCGGTGGTGTTCGGCGGCTGCGCGCTCGGTGTGCTGATCGGCGGGCAGCTCTCACGGCGGCTGCGCAAGGCTGCCGCCGCGGCGGCCAATGTCGCGCGGGGCAATACGGACGTACGCGTACGGGAGGCGATCGGCGGGGTCGTCCGCGACGAGACCGACGATCTGGCGCGCGCCGTGGACGCGCTGACCGACGCGCTGAATGAGCGCATAGAGGCGGAGCGGCGGGTCACCGCGGACATCGCGCACGAGCTGCGCACGCCGGTGACCGGGCTGCTCACGGCGGCCGAGCTGCTGCCGCCCGGTCGCCCCACCGAGCTCGTACGGGACCGGGCGCAGGCGCTGCGCACGCTCGTCGAGGACGTACTCGAGGTGGCCAGGCTCGACAGCGCGTCGGAGCGGGCCGAGCTTCAGGAGATATCGCTCGGGGAGTTCGTCGGCCGCCGGGTCGCGGCGCTCAATCCGGAGGTGACGATCCGGATCGTCCACGAGTCATGGGTCAGCACCGATCCGCGGCGGCTGGAGCGCATCCTCTTCAATCTGCTGACCAACGCCGCCAAGTACGGCAGGGGGCCGATCGAAGTCATGGTCGAGGGGCGCGTGGTGCGGGTGCGCGACCACGGGCCCGGCTTCCCCGACGCGCTGCTGCGCGAGGGCCCGAGCCGCTTCCGTACGGGCGCGAGCGACCGCGCGGGGACGGGCCACGGCCTGGGCCTGACGATCGCCGCGGGGCAGGCACGCGTCCTCGGCGCCCGGCTGACGTTCCGCAACGCCGCGCCGGTGGGGACGGTGACGCCGCTGGGCGAGTCCGGGGGCGCGGTGGCGGTGCTGTGGCTGCCCGAGCACGCCCCGACCAACAGCGGCAGCTTCCCTATGCTGCCGCTGGCGGACTAGCGGGCGCGCAACCATCAATTGAGGAACCCCGACGGCCATAAGCCACATCCGCGAGAGCGGCGGCGGTTTAGCCGCAAAGGGGGGCTAGCAGGCCCAGTCCTGGTCGAGGTCGAGGCCGCCCTTGCGCTCCTGGGTGAAGGAGTACCAGTTGCCCGAGTCGTCGCGCAGGATCGCCTCTGTGCCGTACGGACGCTCCTGCGGCGGCTGGAGAAACTCCACGCCGCGCGCCTTGAGCTTCTCGTAGTCCCCGTGGATGTCGTCGGTGGCCAGCACCCCCGCGCCCATGACTCCCTTGGAGACGAGCTTCTTGATCATCTCTGCGGACTCCGGGTCCATCGCCGGCGCGCCCGGCACCATGAGCGTCAGCATCACATCCGGCTGGTCCTTGGCCCCGACGGTGACCCAGCGCATTCCGCCCTCGCCCATGGTCATGTCGGTGCGGACCTCCATGCCCAGCTTCTCCGTGTAGAACTCCTTCGCCCGGTCCTGGTCCAGGACCCAGACGGTGGCAATGGCGAGACCCTTGATCATGTGGTGCTCCTCGGAGAGGGGTGGCTTCCGCTGCCCTGCCACCGTAGGCCGCGGCCCGATCAGTCCGCTTCTTCAGAATTGCTCAGCCTGCCGGGGAAACCGCCCGCCCACAGCAGCGCGTAGCACCCCGGTATCAGGGCGGCTCCGCGCCCCACGTGCTTGGCGCGGTACTCGCTCGGCGTCAGCCCCGTCTGCTTCTTGAACCGGGTGGAGAAGGTGCCGAGGCTGCTGAAGCCGACCAGCGCGCAGATCTCGGTGACCGACAGACTCGCCGAGCGCAGCAGCTCCTCGGCCCGCTCTATCCGCCTGCACGACAGATACTGGCCGGGTGTCTGCCCGTACACCGCTTTGAAGGCGCGGACGAAGTGGTAGCGGGAGTAACCGGCGTGGGCGGCCACCGCGTCCAGGTCGAGGGGCTCGGCCCAGTCACGGTCCATGGCGTCCTTGGCGAGGCGCAGCTGCCGCAGATGCGCCAGACGCGCCGACGCGGCGGTCGTGGCGCTCGTGGTGGTCGTGGCGCTCATGGCGGTGACGGTGCTGCTCTGCATACATCCGATGCTGACACGCACCACTGACAACGGCCCCCGGTGCGCACACCGGGGGCCGTCGGCCAGGGAATTCGTAGAGTGCGGGCGCGTCAGACGGTCTCCGCCACCTTCGCCTTCGCGGTGTCCTCCGGCCCTGCGGCCGGCGCCGGACCCGCCCCGCGCAGCGGTACCTCCTTGACGAAGAACGCCGCCACAAAGGCGATCACCGCGACCACCGCACCCAGCAGGAAGGCCGCGTGCGTCCCGGACGCCACCGCGAATTCGTACGCCTCCCGCACCGGATCCGGCAGTTTCGCCAGGCTCGCCGCGTCCAGCTGCGCCGAGCCCTCCGTGGCCTGCGAGCCGCCCCGCGCCGTCATCTCGTCCTGGACCCGGCCGGTGAACAGCGCGCCCATGATCGCGACGCCGAAGGAGCTGCCGAGGGTACGGAAAAGGGTGGCGCCGGAGGAGGCGACGCCCATGTCCTTCTGCTCGACGCTGTTCTGCGCGACGAGCATCGTGATCTGCATCAGGAAGCCCATGCCGGCGCCGAGCACCGCCATGTAGATCCCGGAGGCCAGCCGTGAGGTCTCGGTGTCCATGGTCGAGAGCAGGAACAGGCCCGTCATCATCAGCCCGCCGCCGAGGATCGGGAAGAGCCGGTACTTGCCGGTCTGCGTGGTGACCCGCCCGGCGACCATCGAGATCGCGAGCATCGCGAGCAGCATCGGCAGCAGGAGCAGCCCGGAGTTGGTCGCCGACGCACCCTGGACGGACTGCTGGTACAGCGGCAGGAAGAGCACCGCGCCGAACATCACGAAGCCGGTCAGGAAGCCGATCACCGACATCAGCGAGAAGTTGCGGCTGCGGAAGATGTGCAGCGGCAGGACCGGCTCCGCGGCCTTGGTCTCGACGTAGAGGAAGGTGGCGAGCGAGACGGCGCCGAGCGCGATCAGTGCCAGGATCTCGGCCGAGCCCCAGGCGTACTCCGTGCCGCCCCAGGTCGTGACCAGCACGATCGAGGTGATGCCCACGGTCAGCAGAGCGGCGCCCAGATAGTCGATGCGCGCGCCGGTCCGCTGCTTCTTCGGCAGGTGGAGAACCATGGTGACCATCGCGAGTGCGACGGCGCCCAGCGGCAGGTTGATGTAGAAGGCCCAGCGCCAGCCGAGGTGGTCGGTGATGGTCCCGCCGGCCAGCGGTCCGCCGATCATGGCGATGGCCATGACGGCGGCCATCATGCCCTGGTACTTGCCGCGCTCCCGCGGCGGTACGAGGTCTCCGATGATCGCCATCACGCCGACCATCAGACCGCCCGCGCCCAGTCCCTGGATGGCGCGGAAGCCGATGAGCTGGCCCATGTCCTGGGCCATGCCGCTCAGTACGGAGCCGACCAGGAAGATCACGATGGCGATGAGGAAGGTGCCCTTGCGGCCGTACATATCGCCGAGCTTGCCCCAGATGGGGGTGGAGGCGGCGGTGGCCAGGGTGTACGCGGTGACGACCCAGGACAGGTGCTCAAGACCGCCGAGTTCGCCGACGATCGTCGGCATCGCGGTGCCGATGATCATGTTGTCGAGCATGGCCAGCAGCATCGCGATCATGAGCGCGAGGATCACGACCCGCACACTGCGCTCTCGCGGCTGCCCGTCGGCTCCGGCCTTCACCTGCCCGTCCGGCTGCTTCTGGTCTTTTGTTATATCCGCCATCGTTCCCGCTCCCCTGGTACTTACTTGCCGCCCGGCTAGTTGACTACACTGGGAAGGTAGACCCGTAACTAGCCGGGCGTCAAGTAAGTAATGGGAGCCAGGAGAGCAGCATGGGCAGCACGCAGCCGCGCCGGGGCAATACGCGCCAGCGCATCCAGGACGTCGCCCTGGAACTCTTCGCCGAGCAGGGTTACGAGAAGACGTCACTGCGCGAGATCGCGGAGGTTCTCGGGGTCACCAAGGCGGCGCTGTACTACCACTTCAAGACCAAGGAAGACATCCTGGTCAGCCTGTTCCACGACCTGACCAGACCGATGGACGAGCTGATCGAGTGGGCGAAGGGCCGGCCGCCCACCCTGGACACCAAGAAGGAGATCCTGCGCCGCTACAGCGAGGCGCTCGCCGGCGCGGCGCCGCTGTTCCGCTTCATGCAGGAGAACCAGGCCACGGTGCGCGAGCTGAGTGTCGGAACGACGTTCAAGGACCGGATGATGGTGATGCTCGAACTCATCAAGGATCCGGAGGCGGCCCTGGCCGATCAGGTCCGCTGCATCAGCGCGCTTTTCTCGATGCACGCCGGGATGTTCGTACTCAACAACATCGACGCCGGCCCCGAGGAGTTGCGCAAGGCGGTCCTGGAGGTCGCGGTCGATCTGGTGAGCCAGGCCCACCACGTTCCCGGCTGAGCCCTGGGCAGGTCGGCCGAAAGGCCGACCTGGGGCAGGGAAGGTCAGCGGGAACGTCAGACGGTGACGCCGACGGTCCGCAGGAACTTGACGGGGTCTATCGACGAGCCGTAGTTCGCGTTCGTACGGACCTCGAAGTGCAGGTGCGGTCCGCTGGAGTTGCCGGTGTTGCCCGACAGCGCGATCTTCTGGCCGGTCTTCACCGTCTGGCCCGGGTAGACGTCGACACGGGAGAGGTGCGCGTACTGCGTGTACGTGTTGTTGTCGTGCTTGATGACGACGGCGTTGCCGTACGCCGCCCCGTCACCGGCGCCACCCGGCCCGCTCTTGACCACGGTGCCGCCGCTCGCGGCCGCGACCTTGGTGCCGACCGGCACAGCGAAGTCCTGCCCGGAGTGATTGCTCGACCACATGTTGCCGGCCTTGCCGTACGTGGCGCTCAGCGTGTAGGTGGCCACCGGCTTGCCCCAGCCCGCGGCCTTCTTGGCCTGGGGCTGCGCCTGAACCTGAGCCTGAGCGGCTACGGCACTGGTCGTGCCCGCCTCGGGGGCGACGGACCCGGCGGCGAATGCGGCGCCGGCCCCGAGCACCATCGACGCGCTCAGTCCGGCGGCGACGACGGCGCCACGCGTACGGAGAGCGGACGGGCGGAGATAGTGGGACACGGTGCGCTTCGACATACGGGAGCCTCCGGGCATAAGGGGAACCCGGCACCGACGCGCCGGGCTTGCTCCACCTTGTTAACCCGCGCACCCGCCCAGCCACAAACACCCCTTCTACGAGCCCGGGTCGTAGCCAGTGCGCCCGAAATCGTCGTACGAACACGCACGAAACAGACATCCACCCGGATTCATCATGAACCCGAGTCCGCAAAACCGACTATTCCTTCTAGTAGGTGAGATTTCACCTGTGGTGCTTGTCACGGATTCAAGGAGCGACAGCGGTGCCGCAGTGACGCGTCCTTCCCGCGCGCACCCCCGTCCGGGATGCTCCTGTGCCATGAGTAGACCCGTGATCCACGCCGACCGCCGCCGCCCCCGCGGCAGGCTCGGGCCCGTCGTCCTCGGGCTCGCCTGCACTCTGACGCTCACCTTCACCGCCTTATCCGTCGTGAGCTCGCCCGCCGGGGCGGGCCCCTCCGACACCGGCCTCAAGGGCGCCCTCGACACGATCCTCGCCGACAGCCGGATGGACGGCGGAGCCGCGAGCGTGGTGATCGCCGACGCCGCCACCGGGGAGCGGCTCTATCAGCGGGACTCCACGGACCGCCTGATGCCCGCCTCCAACACCAAGCTCGTCACCTCCGCCGCGGCCATGGAGCTGCTCGGCCCCGACTACCGCTTCCGGACCGACGTCCTGTCCACCGGCCGCCGCCATGGCACGGTCCTGCGCGGCGACCTCTATCTGCGCGGCGGCGGCGACCCGACCACCCTCGCCAAGGACTACGACCAGCTCGCCGCCGACCTCGCCGCGACGGGCGTCACCCGCGTCACCGGCCGCGTCGTCGCCGACGACACCCGCTTCGACAACCAGCGCCTGGGCCGTGCCTGGGCCGCCGACGACGAGTCCTCGTACTACTCCGCGCAGATCTCGCCGCTGACGCTCGCGCCCGACACGGACTACGACTCCGGCACGGTCGTCGTGGAGGCTCTCCCCGGCGCCGCGCCCGGTGACAAGCCGCTCGTACGGCTCACGCCGCCCACCGACTACGTACGGATCGACATCAGCGGCACCACGGTCGCCCCGGGCCAGGCCGACACTCTCGCCGTCGAGCGGCAGCACGGCACGAACACCATCACCGTCAGCGGCAACATCCCGGTCGGCGCGAGCGCCACCAAGGAGTGGGTGGCCGTCTGGGAGCCGACCGGCTACGCCGCCGCGGTGTTCTCCGACGCGCTCGCCCGCCATGGCGTACGGGTCGCGGGCAGGCCGCTCCTGGGCCGTCCCACCCCGCCCGGCGCGCGGCCGGTGGCCTCGAAGAGCTCCATACCACTGAAGGAGCTGCTGCTGCCGTTCATGAAGCTGTCCAACAACATGCACGCGGAGACGCTCACCAAGGCCATCGGTTACGAGACGGCGGGCCGCGGCAGCTGGTCCGCGGGCCTGGCGGCGATCAACGGCTATCTGAAGAAGGAAGGCGTCACGACGACGACCCTGCGCCAGGTCGACGGCTCCGGGCTGTCCCGGATGAACGTCATCCCGGCCGGGCAGCTGACGACGCTGCTGCTGTCGGTACGGGACGCCCCCTGGTACGCCGACTGGCACGCGTCTCTGCCGGTGGCCTGCGCCACGGACCGCGCCGTGGGCGGCACGCTGCGCTCCCGTATGTGCGCCACCCCGGCCGCCCTCAACGCGCGCGCCAAGACAGGGTCCTTGACCGGCGCGTCCGCGCTCTCCGGGTATGTCACCGACGCGGGCGGGCGCGAGCTCGTCTTCAGCGTCGTCCTCAACAACTACCTGGCGTCGTCGGTGAAGAGCGTCGAGGACGCGATCGTGGTGACCCTCGCGAAGTCCGATACGGCGGGCGGCACGATCGCCGCCGTACCCGTGCCCATGCCCGTACCCGTACCGCCGCAGCGCGAACGCCGCGCAAAGCCGCCCGCCGACCTCGAATGCGCCTGGCAGAAGCCCGCGTTCTGCTGAACGTCGGCCGCCCGGACCGTACGCGCTGTACGGTCCGGGCCATGACGAGCTCATCGGACGGCCACGCCTTCGACGGCATCGACCTGGCCGACGCCATCCAGTCCGTACGCGACCAGTTACTCGACGCGGCCACCCGCGCCACCGGCCAGCCCATGCTGTTCGAAGTCGGGGACATCCAGATGGAGTTCACCGTGGAACTCCGCAAGGAAACCAAGGGCGGCGCGAAGGTCAAGGCGTGGGTGGTCGAGGCGGGCGCGGACACGAGCCGCGCCACGGGCCGCACCCACAAGGTCGCCTTCACCCTCAAGCCGCTGGACGCGGCCACCAACGGGTCCTGGAAGGTGGGCAACAGGCAGCAGGGCAGCACGGCGGGCTTCGGCGGCGGCGGGACGACGTGACGGCGGCGCGTGTCGTCGCGGTACTGGGCGCCAAGCAGGGCACCGGCGTACTCCTCTCGCCCCGCTTCATCCTCACCTGCGAGCATGTCCTCGGCGGTGACCTACGGCTCGAGGTCGCGCATCCCAGCCGGGCGGGGCGGGTCGGCTGCCAGGTCTACTGGTCCAGCAAGACCCTCGACGCCGCACTGCTGCTCGCCGACCACGATGTGATCGACGCGGACATGGCCCGTCACGCGTCGTTCGGCCATATCCGCCTGGGCTCCCTGTCCCACAGCTCGCCCCTGCCGAACTGCCAGATCGTGGGCTTCCCCGACATCCAGCGGTACGGGAACGAGCGCGCACTGGAACTCGACCAGTACCTCGTCACCGTGCTCCCCGCGGCGGGCACGCTCCGCTCCGCGCTGGTCTGCGAATTCGACCGCCCGCCGGCCGCCGAGCGCGATAACGGCAGCTCGCCGCTGGAAGGGCTCTCGGGCTCGCCGATCTTCGCGGGGCCGGTCCTGCTCGGCATCGTTACCGATGTGCCGCGGGGCCGCGGCCATCTGCGCGTCGAAGGCGTGCCGGTGCGGCTGCTGCAGGAGAGAGAACCCTTCAAGGACGCGCTCCGGGCTTTCGGGAACCCGGCCAGAACCTATGCCGAGCCGGTCACCCACTTCCATCCGCAGGACTTCCTCTTCGAGGAGGAATACGCGAGGGCCCTGAAGACCCGCTACAGCAAGACCCGGATCTTCGGCATCGACGAACTGGGCACCAGCGAGGTGACGTGGGACCTGGACACCGCATATCTCAGCCTGGAGGCCGTACAGCGGGAGCGCCCCCTACTGACCGGCGGCGAGCCGCACGGTCCTCCTGTCCCCGCTCAGCCCCGCCGTATCGACCAACTGCTGTCGGACCGGCCCCGGACGCTCCTGCGCGGCGAGGCGGGCGCGGGCAAGACCACCCTGGTGTGGTGGCTCGCCGCCCATGCCGCCTGCTCCACGCTCGGCCCCGAACTGGCCGAGCTCAACGGGCTCGTGCCGTTCGTCGTCCCGCTGCGGGCCCTGCACGCCCAAGGCCTCGACTTACCTGGCCCGGCCCAGTTGCACACTGTGGCCAAGATCCTGACGGACGAGCCCTCGCCCGGCTGGGCCAGCCGGGTGCTGAAGTCGGGCCGTGCTCTCCTGCTGGTCGACGGTGTGGACGAAGTACCCGCGGACGAACGCGAAAACGCCCGGAACTGGCTCTGCGAACTGCTGGATCTCTACCCCGGCACGCGCTGCCTCGCCACGGTCCGCCCGAACGCCGTCGACCCCGACTGGCTACTCTCCGAGCAGTTCGAGGAGCTCCAGCTCCTGCCCATGCGCGACGGGGACATCCAGGCGTTCGTCATCGCCTGGCACAACGCGGCACGGAACGAGCCGCGCGCCGAGGCCGAGCGTTCGGAACTACACCGCCTCCAGAGCGAGCTGCAGACACAGTTCCGGCAGAACGCGGCCCTGCGCACGCTCGCCCAGACCCCGCTGCTCTGCGCGGTCATCTGCGCCCTGCACCGCCGCCGGGGCGGCCTGCTCCCGGAGACCCGCTGGGAGCTGTACCGTTCCACGCTGGCGATGCTCCTCGGCAACCGCGACGCCCAGCGCAAGATCGCCGACCCTGACGGCATCACCATGGGCGTGGAGGAGCACCAGCAGCTGCTGCAGTCGATCGCTGCCTGGCTGGTACGAAGCGGCCAGTCGGAACTGTCCCGCGAGGACGCGGAGCGCCAGATCGAGCAGGCCATGCAGCGGCTGCCGCAGGTGCGGGCTCAGGGCACGCCCACAGCGGTCCTGAGGCATCTGATGAACCGTAGCGGCCTGCTCCAGGAGCGCACGGACGACGTGATCCAGTTCATTCACCGCACCTTCCAGGACTATCTGGCGGCCCGCTCATTCGTTGAGGGCGGTTGCCTGCCGGAACTGCTCCTGCACGCCGAGGATGAACTGTGGCACGACACTCTGCTGCTGGCGGTGGGCCACTGCCGTCCGGGTGAGGTCCGTAGGCTGATCCAGGGCCTGATAGCCCAGGGTGACAACTCGCACCCGATGCTGCATGTGCTGGCGGCCCGGTGTCTCATCGACGCGGTCGTGGTGGACGACATGGTCGCCGACGCCGTCGCCGCACGCATCCGCGCGCTGTTGCCGCCGAGCACGATGGCACAGGCGCAGAGGCTGGCTTCCCTGGGGGCCTACGTGCTGTCCTTCCTGCCCGAACCGGCGGAGCTCAACGAGACGGAGGCGGAGAGGGTCGCCAGGCTCATCTGCGAGATCGGCGGCAGCGAGGCCATGCCCTCGGCCAAGCGGCACGCCCTGCGGGATGGCTCTATCGTGCGCGGGCAGTTCGCGCGGAGTTGGCGTCGATTCCCGGCTGAGGAGTACGCGCGTGAGGTACTCGCCACCATGTCGCTCACGGACATGGACGTCACGGTCAGCGATCACCGCCACTTGCGCCTGCTGCACCACTTGCCGAAGGTCGGAAGCCTTGTGCTCGTCGGCAACTTCCCCAGCTCTGACCTGCTCCGGTATCTGCCCGAAGCGAAAGCACGGCGTCTGTCCCTCAGCAGCAAGGTGCTCGGCGATCTGTCGTTCCTGCACGCGCTTCCCCACCTGAGGCAGCTAGTCATTAGTCATTGTCCCGGACTGAAGGATCTCTCCGGGCTCAAAGATGCACATATCGACCTCCTCTATCTAAATGTCGGCCAGCTCGCGCCCAAAGCACTCGCGACGATCCAGCACACCCCGAAACTGACGGGACTGCAGCTCCACTTTCAGGGGTCGAACGCCATGCAGTACTTACCCACGGCGCACCCTGGCGTCGGAGTTCTCAACATCGATAGCCCGGAAGCGGTCGACCTGCACACTCTGCCGGAGTGGCGAGGACTCCGACGCCTCGGGCTGACGATCGACTCCTGTACCTGGCTGGCAGAGGGGGGCCTCAGACCGGCCCCTGGGGTCGTCACGGTGAGCCTGGAACTGAGATCCGACCATGCCGGTCTTGAGCACCTTCCGCGTCTCTTCCCCTCCCTCACCACGCTGCACGTCAGCACAGACGTACCCGAGCCGCTCGATCTAACGCCCCTGCACGGCCTGCCGGGCCTGGAGATCGAGGTCTGGCACGACGCCGAGACACGCCTGTCCATCATCGGCGGCGAAGCTTTCGGTGACCGTCTGACGGTCGACCGGCCGGACTGAAAAAGGGGCTGCCCCAGACCGTACGAAACGGTCCGGGGCAGCCCCTTCAATCGCTCAGCTCAGCGCACGAGCCTCACGTCACGCTTCCTTCGACAGGTTCGGACCGGCACCGCCGGCCGCCTGCTCGATCGGCGGGACGTCCGGCAGCGCCGACTTCTCCTCGCCGCGGAAGGTGAACTTCTCCGCTTCACCCTCGCCCTCGCTGTCCACGACCACGATGTGACCGGGGCGCAGCTCACCGAAGAGGATCTTCTCCGAGAGGATGTCCTCGATCTCCCGCTGGATCGTCCGGCGCAGCGGCCGGGCGCCCAGAACCGGGTCGTAGCCCTTCTTCGCGAGGAGCGACTTGGCCGAGGCACTGAGCTCCAGGCCCATGTCGCGGTCCTTCAGACGCTCGTCCACCTTGTCGACCATGAGGTCGACAATCTGGATGATGTCTTCCTCGGTCAGCTGGTGGAAGACCACCGTGTCGTCGACACGGTTGAGGAACTCGGGCCGGAAGTGCTGCTTCAGCTCTTCATTGACCTTGTTCTTCATCCGCTCGTAGTTCGACTTGACGTCGCCCTGGGCGGCGAAGCCCAGGTTGAAGCCCTTCGAAATGTCCCGGGTCCCGAGGTTGGTCGTCATGATGATGACCGTGTTCTTGAAGTCCACGACGCGGCCCTGGGAGTCGGTCAGGCGACCGTCCTCCAGGATCTGCAGAAGGGAATTGAAGATATCGGGGTGGGCCTTCTCGACCTCGTCGAACAGGACGACCGAGAACGGCTTCCGGCGCACCTTCTCGGTGAGCTGGCCGCCCTCTTCGTAGCCCACGTATCCGGGCGGGGAACCGAAGAGCCGGGAAACCGTGTGCTTCTCGCTGAACTCCGACATGTCGAGGGAGATCAGCGCGTCCTCGTCACCGAAGAGGAATTCGGCGAGCGTCTTCGACAGCTCGGTCTTACCGACGCCGGACGGACCGGCGAAGATGAACGAGCCACCGGGGCGCTTCGGGTCCTTCAGACCCGCTCGCGTACGGCGAATGGCCTGCGAGAGTGCCTTGATGGCGTCCTTCTGGCCGATGACGCGCTTGTGGAGTTCGTCCTCCATGCGCAGCAGCCGCGAGGACTCCTCCTCGGTGAGCTTGAAGACCGGGATTCCGGTGGCCGTGGCGAGAACCTCGGCGATCAGCTCGCCGTCGACCTCGGCGACGACGTCCATGTCGCCGGCCTTCCATTCCTTCTCCCGCTTGGTCTTCGCCGACAGCAGCTGCTTCTCCTTGTCGCGGAGCGAAGCTGCCTTCTCGAAGTCCTGGGAGTCGATGGCCGACTCCTTGTCGCGGCGGACGCCCGCGATCTTCTCGTCGAACTCGCGGAGGTCCGGCGGCGCGGTCATCCGGCGGATTCGCATCCTGGACCCGGCCTCGTCAATGAGGTCGATCGCCTTGTCCGGCAGGAACCGGTCCGAGATGTACCGGTCCGCCAGGGTGGCGGCCTGGACCAGCGCCTCGTCCGTGATGGAGACCCTGTGGTGGGCCTCGTAACGGTCGCGCAGACCCTTCAGGATCTCGATCGTGTGCGGCAGTGACGGCTCCGCCACCTGGATCGGCTGGAAGCGGCGCTCCAGCGCGGCGTCCTTCTCCAGGTGCTTGCGGTACTCGTCCAGCGTGGTCGCGCCGATGGTCTGCAGCTCACCGCGGGCGAGCATCGGCTTCAGGATCGAAGCCGCGTCGATCGCGCCCTCGGCGGCACCCGCACCCACGAGGGTGTGGAGCTCATCGATGAACAGGATGATGTCACCGCGGGTGCGGATCTCCTTGAGGACCTTCTTCAGGCGCTCCTCGAAGTCACCGCGGTAGCGGGAGCCGGCGACCAGCGCGCCCAGGTCCAGGGTGTAGAGGTGCTTGTCCTTGAGGGTCTCGGGCACCTCGCCCTTGACGATGGCCTGCGCCAGTCCTTCGACGACCGCCGTCTTGCCGACGCCGGGCTCGCCGATGAGGACCGGGTTGTTCTTCGTACGGCGCGAAAGCACCTGCATGACCCGCTCGATCTCCTTCTCGCGCCCGATGACCGGGTCGAGCTTGGATTCGCGGGCCGCCTGGGTGAGATTGCGGCCGAACTGGTCCAGGACGAGGGAGGTCGAGGGGGTGCCCTCGGCCGGGCCGCCCGCTGTGGCGGCTTCCTTGCCCTGGTAGCCGGAGAGCAGCTGGATGACCTGCTGCCGCACCCGGTTGAGATCGGCGCCCAGCTTCACGAGGACCTGGGCTGCGACGCCCTCGCCCTCGCGGATCAGGCCGAGCAGGATGTGCTCGGTGCCGATGTAGTTGTGGCCCAGCTGAAGGGCCTCGCGGAGCGACAGCTCCAGGACCTTCTTGGCACGGGGGGTGAAGGGGATGTGGCCGGACGGAGCCTGCTGGCCCTGTCCGATGATCTCCTCCACCTGCTGGCGGACCGCCTCGAGCGAAATCCCGAGGCTCTCCAGGGCCTTAGCGGCGACACCCTCACCCTCATGGATCAGGCCCAGGAGGATGTGCTCGGTGCCGATGTAGTTGTGGTTGAGCATCCGGGCTTCTTCCTGAGCCAGGACGACAACCCGCCGCGCGCGGTCGGTGAACCTCTCGAACATCGTTAATCGCTCCTCAGAGCGGTCAGGCAGTAAAAGGGGTCGGTCCCCTCCCTGTCCTTCCGCAGCTTAGTCCCGCAAGCGGGGACCGCTCATTTCAACTGCCGACACCCGGTAGTGGCCTCCTGACCCCTGAACGCCGACACCTGTTCCAACCCGATGGTGCGAGACGATGTTCCCGCAGGCCAGGCCGATACCCTCACCACCGCTACGCCGATGGCGAACGCGGGGGCCGACGGGCGGCCGTGTCGCCCCTTCCACTAGGAATGTCTTACCCGTAAGTACAGACACTCCATGCGGCGCGCACCCCTGCCCTCAGCTGAGGGCGAACAACTTCTTTTGCTCGAATGCCCTCGCGGGCCCCTGATCCGGACACGCTTCGCACTTGTCACTCCACACTGCGTAACTCCCGGACCGCGTCGGGAGTTCCCGGGGTATGTCTTTCACCGTTCCGCTCCCCCGCGCGCCCTTCAACGGCGCTGTCGCGCAGTGGTACGAGAACGAGCTCGGCTGGGCCGTCGCGGAGGGCGCTCCGGTGCGGCTGCTCACCGGGCTGCGCTTCGACGTGCTGGAGCTGCCCGCGGACGCGGGCGCGGCCGTGCTGCGCCGGCTGGGCCGCACCGGGCCCGTAGCCCTGATGGGGTGCCGTATGCGGTTCCTGGTGGCCGCAGGGAGCTCTCAGGAGCTGCCTGGGCTGCTCGACTGGCTGGAGTGGGGCGGGATCGCTCTGGATCTGACCGCCATGGGCGCGGGCGGGCTCATGACCGCCCCGGCGCCCCCCGGGCTGCCTGGCTCCCGGGGGGCCGCCGTATGGCTGCGACCCCCCGTGCCGGGGCGCGAGGTGGAGCCGACCTTGCCGGCCCTCGCCCCGTTCGGGCAGAGCGCCGGTTCCGGGGAGGGAAACGGCCCCGATCTCGTACGACTCGTGCACGCGGCGGCAACGCAGTGCCACCGGGCCCGTCTGCTGCGTGCAGAGCGCGCGGACCGCATGGACCGTGTAGAGCACGCGGACCGTGCGGCACGTACGCAGCGTTCAACTGCGCCGTGCGCCAGTTCTCAGCCGTTGGCCTTCTCGTAAGCCTCGCGGACCGTGGCCGGAACGCGACCGCGGTCGTTGACCTCAAAGCCGTTCGCCTTGGCCCAGGCGCGGATTTCGGCGGTGTCCTTGTTGCCGCCGACCGCCACACGCCCCTTGCCACGGCCGGACGCCGCACGGCCACCGGTACGCCGGCCACTCTTGGCGTACGGCTCCAGCAGACCGCGAAGCTTGTCCGCATTGGAGGTGGTGAGGTCAATCTCGTAGGTCTTGCCGTCCAGAGCGAACGTCACGGTCTCGTCCGCTTCGCCGCCGTCGAGGTCATCGACAAGAAGGACCTGAACCTTCTGTGCCACGGGATTTCCTTTCATCGAAAATGCAGTACGCGGAAAGGAAACCGCTTTTCCTTGAAAAACACAAACCCTTGGCAGAGGTTCAGAACCTCAAGAGGGCGGGAAACGTGCGCGATTCGGACATAGGGTTCCGTCGGAGTTGGTGATCACAGGTGCAGTAGCATCCGGCTGTTGCCCAAGGTGTTCGGCTTCACTCGTTCGAGCCCGAGGAACTCGGCGACGCCTTCGTCATAGGAGCGCAGCAGCTCGCTGTAGACATCTCCGTCGACCGGCGTCTCACCGATCTCGACGAAGCCGTGCTTCGCGAAGAAGTCCACTTCGAAGGTGAGGCAGAAAACTTTGCGCACGCCCAGCCAGCGGGCTGTCCGCAACAGCTTGTCCAGTACCTGATGGCCGATGCCCGCGCCCTGGAACTGGGGATCCACCGCGAGAGTGCGCACTTCGGCGAGGTCTTCCCACATGACGTGCAGTGCGCCGCAGCCGACCACCCGGGCATCCTCGTCGCGTTCCGCGACCCAGAACTCCTGGATGGCTTCGTAAAGCGTCACCGTCGCTTTGTCGAGCAGGATGCCTTCACTCACGTACGGGTCGACCAGTCGGCGGACCGCGGCCACATCGCTGGTCCTGGCCCGTCTGACGGTGATGGCATTTGCTGCTCCATAAGGCATGCCTCGACGCTATCGCCCCGGTGCCGTCCCGCCCTCGGCGGCCTCGTAGCCCTCAACGATGCGGACGGCGGCATGGAGGGCTTCACGCTGCTCGGGCGACATCATGCCGAAGAAGGCGACAAGGGCCGCCGCGGGGTTGTCGCTCCGCGACCAGGCTTCGTTCATGAGTGCGGCGGCGTAGGCGGCGCGGGTGGAGACCGCCGTATATCGATAGGCGCGGCCCTCGACTTCCCTGCGCACCCAGCCCTTCTGATGGAGATTGTCCATTACCGTCATGACGGTGGTGTAGGCGATGGACCGTTCCTGCTGAAGGTCTTCGAGGACTTCCCGGACGGTGACCGGCCGGTTCCATTGCCAGATGCGTGTCATGACGGCGTCTTCAAGCTCTCCCAATGGGCGGGGCACAACACCACCATAGAGGGAGATCTAGGAATGACCGACTATTAAGCCAACAAAAAGGACGTACGGCGAAGAATCTGCCGTACGTCCTCGATGTGGGCCCCGATGTGGAGCCTCGGTCCGGAGCGGGGCGTCAGTCGCCGCGGACGGCCTGCTCCCGGGACTCCGCGCGGGCGAACGCGGCGTCCACGATCGCGTCTTCCTTGGCCTTGTTCGGGCCGCCCTGGCTCTTGACGATCGTCACGACCAGGACGGTGAAGAAGACGGCCATCACCACGGGGGGCAGGAGCGCGGATACGTATTCCATGGCTCCCAGAGTAGCTATCCGGCGGCGAGCCGTTCGGGCGGGGGCACGGGGCGGCGGCGGGGCGGGAAGACCTCGGAGGGCTTGGGCACCGGGCGCTCGGCGGGCGCGGGAGGCTTGGGCTGCGGCTTCGGTCCTTCGGCGGCGCGGCCGCCGGGGAGCGCGAGGAGCCGGGCGCGGGCGTGAGCGGAGGTGCGGGCGGGAGCGGGGACGGTGGCGGTGGCGCGGGCGGGAGCGGGAATGGGGGCGGGAATGGCGACAGGGGGCGGCTCGGCGAGCGAGTGGCCCGCGAGCCGGGCTCGTACCGACTGCTCTGTCAGCGTCTGGCAGCGGCGCAGAACGGCCGCTCCGGCGGGCAGGGCGCGCAGCGTGCGCAGGGCCGCCAGGTCCTCCGGGCGCGGGTCGTAGCCGGCGGCCAGGGCGTCCTGGAGGAGCTCCAGATAGCCGGCGGCCGTGCCGGGGAGCGCCGCGCGGTAGCGGGCCAGATCGGCGTGGAGGAACGCGCGCAGCCGGCCGGCCTCGCGGACCGCCTCGTCCACGGAATCGACCAGACGCAGGCAGTCCTGGACTTCCTCGTCGGCGAGAGGGGCAGCGAGAGGGACAGGATGAAGGGCGATGGCGAGGGCGCGTCGGAGCACACGCAGCTCGTCTGCGCTGAACGCCATGCCGCCGCGGGATCCGTATGGCGTGGGCATGGCCCGACGATATGTGCCAATGCAGCAAAATCCGCTTAATGCGATGATTTCCGGCGCGCCGGACCGTCACATGGCGCCGGTGCCGGTACCGGTACCGGTGTCAGCACCGGGGTCGGCACCGCAGCCGTCATCACATACGGGAGACGTTCCGCTCGTAGA
This sequence comes from Streptomyces sp. NPDC052236, assembly GCF_044548015.1. NCBI lineage: Bacteria > Bacillati > Actinomycetota > Actinomycetes > Kitasatosporales > Streptomycetaceae > Streptomyces > Streptomyces sp. NPDC052236. The sequence goes on from NZ_JBIUBL010000025.1 coordinate 31,072, forward strand.
CCAGGCGCAGGCCGATCAGCGTCAGCCACGGCTCGTGCTCGTCGATCGAGGACGACTCTCCCAGCACCATCGGGGCAAGACCGCCGGTCGCGATCACGGTGACGTCGTCCGGGTCGTCGGCGAGCTCGCCCTTCATCCGCCCCACCACGCCGTCGACCTGGCCCGCGAAGCCGTACACGATGCCCGCCTGCATGGCCTCGACGGTGTTCTTGCCGATGACGCTGCGCGGGCGGGCCAGTTCGATCTTGCGGAGCTGGGCGCCCTTGACGCCGAGCGCCTCGACCGAGATCTCGATGCCGGGGGCGATCACACCGCCCGCGTACTCGCCGCGCGCGCTGACGGCGTCGAAGGTCGTCGCCGTACCGAAGTCCACGACGATCGCCGGGCCGCCGTACAGCTCGACAGCGGCGACCGCGTTGATGATGCGGTCCGCGCCGACCTCCTTGGGGTTGTCCACCAGGACCGGCACACCGGTCTTGATGCCGGGCTCGACCAGGATCGACGGGACGTCGCCGTAGTAGCGGCGGGTCACCTCGCGCAGCTCGTGCAGGACGGAGGGGACCGTGGAGCAGATCGCGATGCCCTCGATGTTGTCGCCCAGTCCGACGCCGAGCAGCGGGTGCATGCCCATCAGGCCCTGGAGCAGGACGGCGAGTTCGTCGGCGGTGCGGCGGGCGTCGGTGGAGATGCGCCAGTGCTCGATGATCTCCTCGCCGTCGAAGAGGCCGAGGACGGTGTGGGTGTTGCCGGCGTCGATCGTCAGCAGCATCAGACGCCTGCCTCACGCAGGTCGAGGCCGATGTCGAGGATCGGGGAGGAGTGCGTGAGCGCGCCCACCGCGAGGTAGTCGACGCCCGTCTCGGCGTACGCGCGGGCGGTGTCGAGGGTGAGGCGGCCCGAGGATTCCAGGGCCGCACGGCCCGCGACGGTCACCACGGCCTCGGCGGTGTCGGCCGGGGAGAAGTTGTCCAGGAGGATCAGGTCGGCGCCCGCGTCGAGGACCTCGCGGACCTGGCCGACGGTGTCCACCTCGACCTCGATCGCCAGGTCGGGGAAGCGCCCCCGTACGGCCTTGAAGGCCTGTGCCACGCCGCCCGCCGCCACTACGTGGTTGTCCTTGACGAGCGCGGCGTCACAGAGCGACATGCGGTGGTTGACGCCGCCGCCGCAGCGCACCGCGTACTTCTCCAGGGCGCGCAGGCCCGGCGTGGTCTTGCGGGTGTCGCGGACCTGCGCCTTGGTGCCTTCGAGTACGTCGGCCCAGGCGCGGGTCGCGGTCGCGATGCCGGAGAGGCGGCACAGGATGTTCAGCGCGCTGCGCTCGCCGGTGAGCAGGTCGCGGGTGTTGGTGGTGACGGACAGCAGTTTCTGGCCCGCCTCCACGCGGTCGCCGTCCTGGACGTGCCGCTCGACCTCGAACTCGTCGGTGCAGACGATGGACAGGACCGCCTCGGCGATCTGGAGGCCCGCGACCGTACCGGCCTCGCGGGCGGTGAAGTCGCCGGTGGCGACGGCGTCCTGGGGGACGGTGGCGACGGTGGTCACGTCCAGGCCGCCGTCGAGGTCCTCGCCGATGGCGAGGTGCGCGATGTCCTCGACCTGTACGGGGTCGAGGCCCTGGTCGGCGAGGATGCGGGCGAGACCGGGGTCGAGGCCGCACTCGTACGCCTCTTCGGCGTCGGAGCAGCCGCAGCCGTCGCCGCAGCCCCCCGCGGCGTCCTGGGTGGCTGCCTGCGCGGGTGTGCCGATCTGGATCAGCGGTACGTCCACGGGACGCGGGCGTTCTTCGGGCGTGCTCACGGCTGGGGCTCCCTGGGGGCTTCGGGGACGGCGGTCCGGATTGTGGGGGTGAAGGCGGTGTTCTCGGTGCGGCTGACGAGGAGGCTCCGGTCAGGGGCCAGGCGTACGACGAGATGGCGGTGCCACTCGGCGTCGTCGCGCTCGGGCCGGTCCTCGCGCCAGTGGCAGCCGCGGGTCTCCTCGCGTGCGAGGGCCGCGGTGGTCAGCACGCGCGCCACGCACAGAAGGTTCGACGTCTCCCAGGATTCGACGCCGGGCTCGGCCGTCTTGGCGGCGCCCGCCTCGTCGTGTACGGCGTTGAGGTGGACCGCGTCGAGAGCCGCCGCAGCGGTGGTCAGGCTGCGGGCGGAGCGGAGGACGCCCGCGCCCTCGGACATGATCCGCTGAATCTCGGCGCGCGCCTCGGGGGCGATGAGCGGCAGCACGGAGGGGTTCGCGGGCGGGAGCGCGCGCGCGGCGGGTGTGCCGGAGGGGAGACTGGAGGTGGGGCCGGAGGTGGGGCCGGAGGTGAGGTTCGCGGCGATGTCGGCGGCGATGCGCTCCGCGAAGACCAGGCCCTCCAGGAGGGAGTTCGACGCGAGGCGGTTCGCGCCGTGGACGCCGGTGCAGGCGACCTCTCCGCAGGCGTACAGGCCCGGGACGGTCGTACGGCCGTGCAGGTCCGTACGGACGCCGCCGGAGGCGTAGTGGGCGGCCGGCGCGACCGGTATCGGCTCGGTGACGGGGTCGATGGAGTGGGCGCGGCAGGCGGCGAGGATGGTGGGAAAACGGTGCTCCCACATCTCGGCGCCGAAGTGACGCGCGTCCAGGTACATGTGCGCGGCGCCCTGTTCCTGCATGCGGCGCATGATGCCCTTGGCGACGATGTCGCGGGGCGCGAGCTCGGCCAGTTCGTGCTGTCCGAGCATGAAACGGGTGCCGGAGGCGTCGACGAGATGGGCGCCCTCTCCCCGTACCGCCTCGGAGACCAGGGGCTGCTGGCCTTCGCGGTCCGGGCCCAGGAAGAGCACCGTGGGGTGGAACTGCACGAATTCGAGGTCGGAGACCTCGGCCCCGGCGCGCAGCGCGAGCGCGACGCCGTCGCCGGTGGAGACCGCGGGGTTGGTGGTGGCGGAGAAGACCTGGCCCATGCCGCCGGTGGCCAGGACGACGGTGGGGGTGTGGACCGCGCCCACGCCGTCGTGCTGGCCCTCGCCCATGACGTGGAGGGTGATGCCCGCCGTACGGCCTTCGGCGTCCGTGAGCAGGTCCAGGACCAGGGCGTTCTCGATGGTGCGTACGCCTTGGTCGCGGACCGCCTCGACCAGGGCGCGGGAGATCTCGGCGCCGGTCGCGTCGCCGCCCGCGTGCGCGATGCGTCGGCGGTGGTGGCCGCCCTCGCGGGTGAGCTCGATCTCGCCGGCCTCGGAGGTGTCGAAGTGCGCGCCGGTCGCGATCAAGCGGCGTACGGCGTCGGGGCCTTCGGTCACCAGGATGCGTACCGCCTGCTCGTCGCAGAGGCCCGCGCCCGCGACGAGGGTGTCGTCCAGGTGCTGGTCGGGCGTGTCGCCCTCGCCGAGCGCCGCGGCGATGCCGCCCTGCGCCCAGCGGGTGGAACCGTCGTCCAGGCGGGCCTTGGTGACGACGACCGTGCTCAGCCCGGCGGCGGTGCAGCGCAGCGCGGTGGTCAGGCCCGCGACGCCGGAGCCGACCACGACGACGTCGGCCTCGATGGCCCAGCCAGGAGCGGGGGCGTTCAGCCGTATTCCGGTCACGTCGCTCACTTGAGGGCTCCGAAGGTGAGGGGGATGTTGTCGATCAGTCGGGTCGCGCCGACCTTCGCGGCGACGGCGAGGACCGCTTCTCCTGTGTGGTCGTCGGGGACCTCGGTGAAGGTGCTGGGGTCGACGAGAGCCAGATAGTCCAGGACCAGGGGCGGGTGGGCCTTGGCGGCCTCGTCCAGGACGGCACGGGCGGCGCTGCGGACGGCGTCGGCACCGCCGCTGGGGCTGCTGCCCGGTGCCGCCTGGGCGAGCGCGTGCGCGTCGGCCGCGGCGCGGGCCTCTCCGATCGCGGAGAGCGCGGCGGCGCGGGCGGGCGGGGCGGGTATGGCCTCGGCGCGGGCGTGCAGGGCCTGCTGGGCGGCGAGGCGGTCGTGGGCCGCGAACAGCGCCCGGGACAGGGCGAGGGCGGTGCGGCGCTCGGTGGTCGACAGGTAGCGGTTGCGGCTGGAGAGGGCGAGGCCGTCGCTCTCGCGGACGGTCGGTACGCCGACGATCTCGACCGGGAAGTTCAGATCGCGGACCATACGGCGGATCAGGGCGAGCTGCTGGGCGTCCTTCTGGCCGAACAGCGCGACGTCGGGGTGGGTGAGGTGGAGGAGTTTGGCGACGACGGTGAGCATCCCGTCGAAGTGTCCGGGGCGGGAGGCTCCTTCGAGGCGCTCGCCCATGGGGCCCGCGGAGATGCGGACCTGCGGTTCGCCGCCGGGGTAGACCTCGTCGACGGAGGGGGCGAAGACCACGTCGGCGCCTGCCTGTCCGGCGGTCCTGAGGTCGGCGTCGAGGGTACGGGGGTACCGGTCGAGGTCTTCGCCCGCGCCGAACTGGAGGGGGTTGACGAAGACGGTGACGGTGACGAAGCCGTCGGGGCCGACGTGTTCGCGAGCGGAGCGGATGAGGGTGGCGTGCCCGGCGTGGAGGGCGCCCATGGTCATGACGACAGCGGTGAACCGGGCCTGTGACGCCGTCAGCGTCTGTTCGAGGGCCTCGCGCGTCGGGACCAGTTCTACGGTGCGGACGGTGGGGCTCATGGGGTGTCCCCCTCGGCGAGGACGCCGAGCAGGTCCTCGGCCAGCTCGGGCTTGAGCATGCCGTTCGCGAGCGCCCGGTCGGCGGTGGTGCGGGCCATCGCGAGATACCCGGCGACGGTGCCGGGGGCGTGCTTGCGCAACTCGGCGATGTGCACCGCGACGGTGCCCGCGTCGCCGCGGGCCACGGGTCCGGTGAGCGCGGCGTCGCCGGACCTCAGGGCGTTGTCGAGGGCGGCGCCGAGCAGCGGGCCGAGCATGCGGTGCGGGGCGTCGACACCGGCCGTACGGAGCAGCTCCATCGACTGGGCGACGAGCGTGACGAGGTGGTTCGCACCGAGGGCGAGGGCCGCGTGATAGAGCGGACGGGCCTCCTCCGCGATCCACTCGGGCTCGCCGCCCATCTCGATGACCAGCGCCTCGGCGGCCAGCCGCAGCTCCTCGGGGGCGGTGACCCCGAAGGAGCACCCGGCGAGCCGCTGCACGTCGACGCTGGTCCCGGTGAAGGTCATCGCGGGATGCAGCGCGAGCGGCAGCGCGCCGGAGCGCGTGGCGGGGGCGAGGACGTTCGTGCCGTACCGCCCGGACGTGTGCACAAGCAGCTGCCCGGGGCGTACGGCTCCGGTCTCTACGAGCCCCTCGACCAACGCGGGCAGCGCGTCGTCGGGGACGGTCAGCAGCACGAGCTCTGCGCGGGCGAAGACCTCGGCGGGGGTCACCAGGGGCACGCCGGGGAGCAGCGCGGCAGCCCGCCGTACGGACGCGTCGGAGACGCCGGAGACGGCGACGGGGCGGTGCCCGGCGAGCTGCAGCGCGGCGGCGAGGGCGGGGCCGACACGCCCCGCGCCGACAACGCCGACGGCGAGGCGAGCGGGCCGGTCCCGCGGGTCGAGAGGTTCCTGTGATGCTGTGGGGTTCACGCGGTGGGGCCTTCCGTTCCAGTCCGCGGGGGGTACCGGACGATTTCTGGTCATGCTACGCCAGCGTTTCCCGGTGCCTTCCAGTTGTCCACAGGCTGTGGGCGAGGCGATTGGGGTGACGGCGGGGTGGTTTCCCCAGGCCCGCCCTCTTCCCGAAACTGGGGGATGCCCCCAGGCCCCCGGGGCGAGGAGGACGTGGGCTGACGCCCGCGGGCCGCGGAGCGCCGGCGTCGCGGCGCTGGGCAAGCACCCGTCGGCGAAACGACAGCCGCCCCGGCGGCGTCGCGGTGCCCCAGGCCCCGGAAAAAAGGCGGGCGCACGGGTGCCCGCCCGCGCCGCCGCCCGCGGAAAGCCTCAGCCGCGAGCTCGCGGCCGGAACCCCCGCCGCGCGGGCGCAGCTTCGCGCTCCCGGGGGGCACCCCATGGAAACCCCACAGGCCCGCCCGCGCCGCCGCCCGCGGAAAGCCTCAGCCGCGGCCCAGCAGGCGCAGCAGACGCGCCAGTCGCGCCACCGCGGCCCCCGTGCGGCCCCTGGAGCCGGCGCGCCCGCGGAAGTGCGCGTAGTCGCCGAGTTCCCGCACCACCTGCCAGTCGTGGCGGCCCGGCTGCGGTGGACGGCGGTCGCCCCGTTGCGACGCCCGGTAGCTGTCGAGCAGGTACTGATGCATGGCGTTCATGCCGTCACGCTGCGCCCGCCCCCCCATCCCCCGTCGCGCCGATTGACCGGGCCCGTCAACTGGCACCGCCCCCACCCCGCCGACCCGCACCATAGAGGCGTGAGTGTGACCATCGAGATCGCGGGCCTGCCGCCCGAGCGTGTCGTCTTCGAGATTTCTCCCCTCGCCGAGCTCGGCGTGGCACTGCACGCGCTGCACGAGCCCGCGCATCATCCAGGGCTGCACGGCTGGGCCACCGCCACCGCCGCCGGGCTCAAGCCCGATCTCGCCGACCGGCTGCACGAGGCCGACTTCCTGTGGCGGTCCACCTTCTCGGACGTCTTCATGCCGTTCGCCGGCCTGTCCACCGCCCTCAACGGGGCGCCAGGTGCTGGGGCGACCCTCGCCGATGAGCTGGATCTGCTCGACCGGCTCGACGACGACCGGTTCGTCTCGGCGGCCCTGGAGTTCACGTGCGTCAGTACGTACGGGATCGACGGCCCCTCCCCGCTCGCCGACCCCTCCCGCCGCGAGCGCGCCCTCGAACTCGCCGCCAACCGCGGCCCCAAGCCGCTCGACTTCACCCGGCGGCTGCTGGACGACCCCGCCTCCGTACGCGCCTGGGTACGGCGTCTGTTCGAGGACTGCGACCAGGCCTTCTTCGCCGACACCTGGCGACGCGTCTCCCCCCAGCTCGCCGCCGACGCCCGGCACAAGACCGACCTGCTGCGCCGCAAGGGCCTCGCCGAGGCGCTGCACGCCGTCTCCCCCGCGCTGGCGGTGGACGAGGACCGTACCCGTATCAGCGCCGACAAGATCGTGGACGGGCGTACGACCGCCGTCGATCCCGCCGTCGGCGCCGGGATCTCGTTCGTCCCGTCCAGCTTCGGCTGGCCGCATCTGATGGTGCTCCATGCGCCGGGCTGGCGGCCGGTGATCCACTACCCGGTCGGCTCGCCCGAACTGCCGGGCCCCGCCTCCCTGGCACTCCTCAAGCTGCGGATGGACGCCCTGGCCCACCCCATGCGGATGCTCCTGTGCCGCAGTCTCGCCCGTACCACGTACACGACGAGCGAACTGGCCGACGCGTACGGGATCACCGCGCCCGAGGTCTCCCGCCACCTCGCTGTGCTGAAGAAGGCCGGGCTGCTCTCCACCCGGCGGCGCGGCCGGTACGTACTGCACCAGCTGGACGTCACCGCCGTCGCCCGGATCGGCAGCGATTTCCTGGAGACCGTCCTGCGCTGAAACTGTCCTGCGCTGAAGAAGAGCCGTCAGTCGAAGCGGATGTGCCTGAGGCTGATCCGCACCCGCCGCAGCCGGTGCCTCAGCGGCCCGTCCCTGTTCGGCTCCAGTGTCAGCCCCGCCGACGCCGCGATCCGGTCCGCCACCCCCACCACGCTCACCCGGTCCGTATGGATGTGCTCGGCGAACTGCGACCCGCTCAGCCGCTCCAGGCAGTCGTCCAGCCGCCGCACGGCGAAGCTCTCCCGCTTCAGCCCGCCGCCGAGACCCCGCTCCTTCAGCCGCCGCAGTACCGTCTCGCGCTCCGCGAGCAGCGCGAAGTGGCGCACCTCGTGCCCGGCTTCGCGCAGCCGCCCCACCGTCTCCTCGAAGTACGCCGGTTCGACCAGCGTCATGGGGGCGATCACCACGCCCTCGTACGTACGCAAGGTCAGATCGAGCACCTCGTACACGCCCTGCCGCCAGGCCGGAATGTCCTGGAAATCGGCCCGCAGTCCGGGCGGCAGCATCCGCCGCAGCCCGAAGCCGACATGCTCCGGATCGCAGACGACACTCCCCGGCAGCCGCCGCAGCAGCTCGTACGCGGTCTGGGTCTTGCCGCCCCCGAAGGGGCCGTTGATCCACAGCAGCACAGGAGGCACCCCCTCAGCCGGTTCTCAGCCGGTTCAGCCGGTCCCGCCGCCGCCCGCCCGCACCAGCCCCGTCTCGTACGCCAGCACCACCACCTGCACCCGGTCCCGCAGCCCCAGCTTGGTGAGGATGCGGCCCACGTGAGTCTTGACCGTGGCCTCGGAGAGCACGAGCCGCGCCGCGATCTCGCCGTTCGACATGCCCTGCGCGACCAGCAGCATCACCTCGCGCTCGCGCCCGGTGAGCCTCTCGACCGCCTTGTGGCCCGGCTGCTTGCCGCTGCTCGGCAGCATCGGCGAGAAGCGGTCGAGCAGCCTGCGCGTCGTGGACGGCGCGACAACCGCGTCGCCGCTGTGCACCGAGCGGATCGCGCTCAGCAGTTCGGCGGGCGGCACGTCCTTGAGCATGAAGCCGCTGGCGCCCGCCTTCAACCCGGAGAACGCGTACTCGTCCAGGTCGAAGGTCGTCAGGATCAGCACCTTGGGGGCGTCCGGCTCGGCGCAGATGCGCCGTGTCGCCTCGACGCCGTCCAGCCTCGGCATACGTACGTCCATCAGCACGACGTCCACGGCGGTGGAGCGGAGGTTCTCTATCGCCTCGGCGCCGTCACCCGCCTCCGCGACGATCTCCATGTCGGGCTGGGCGGCGAGCACCATCCGGAAGCCGGTGCGCAGCAGCACCTGGTCGTCGACGAGCATCACGCGGATGGACATGGGGCCTCGATTTCTTTCTGGGGGCCTGGTCTGTGGCTAGTGGGCGGGCTTGAGTGGGAGCAGCGCGCTGATCCGGAAGCCGCCGCCGGGCCGCGGCCCCGCGTCCAGCGTGCCGCCGACCATACCGACGCGCTCGCGCATGCCGATCATCCCGTGGCCCTGGCCGTCCGCGCCGCCGTCCTCGTACAGCTCGTGCGCCGCGCCGCGGCCGTCGTCCTCCACCAGCAGCCCCAGCCCGTCGTCGAAGTAGACCAGCCGCACGCTGGCCCCGACCTCCGGGCCGCCGTGCTTGCGCGCGTTGGTCAGCGCCTCCTGGACGATGCGGTACGCGGTGAGCTCGACGCCGCTCGGCAGCGGTCGCGGCGTTCCCTCGATCTTGAAGTCCACGGTCAGGCCCGCGCTGCGCACCTGCTCCACCAGATCCTCGATCTGCTGCACATCCGGCTGCGGAACGTACTCCCCGCTCTCGCGGGCATCGCCGGTGCGCAGTACGCCGAGCAGCCTGCGCATCTCCGCGAGCGCCTGGCGGCCGGTGGTCGAGATGGTCTCCAGCGCCTGCTTGGCCTGGTCGGGAGCGGCGTCGAGGACATACGCGGCGCCGTCGGCCTGCACCACCATCACCGAGACGTTGTGCGCGACGACATCGTGCAGCTCGCGGGCGATCCGGGCGCGCTCGGCCGCGACCGCGACCTTCGCCTGGGCCTCGCGCTCCCTCTCCAGCCGGGTGGCACGTTCCTCAAGCTGCGCGAAGTACGCCCGCCGGGTACGTATCGAATCGCCGAGCACCCAGGCGAGGACGAAGGGCACCGTCATGATGATCGCGAAGAAGACATGGCCCGCGGCGCTGTTGCTCTCCGGCACGGGCCAGCGGATCGCCGCGAGCGGCGCCGCGGCCAGCCCGGCCGCGAGCGCCAGCCGGGAAATCAGCCGTGGGCCGTCGTGCGCGGCGACGGTGTAGATGGTCACCAGCAACGCGAAGTCGGCGGGGTTGACCTCGACGTCCAGGGCCAGCTGGGCGACGCCCAGGGCGACGGCGAGGCCGAGCATCTTCTCCGGCATACGGCGGCGCAGCGCGACCGTCAGGCTCAGGAGAAGAACGATCAGAGCCATGGTGAGGCTGTCGTTGATCCCGACCGGGACACCGATCATCGCCAGCATTGAGAACCCGAACAGGACCACAGCCCAGAAGCTGTCGACGCCCGTCGGGTGTCTGCGGATGAACTCGTAGAAGCGCTGCACGTAACCCAGCGTAGGGAAGACAGAAAGGTCCAAGGGTCAACCGGAGGAGCGATCCGGTCGGCGGAAGCGTACTCCCCAAGGTGGAGACTGGGGCGCGTGACGGATGACGTGACGCAGGACGTGACCGACGAAACATGCCGGTGGCAGGGCCGGCGGGGCTGGCAGCGCTGGCGGGATGCCGCGGAAGCCGCGCTGTACGGGCCGGGCGGCTTCTATCTGCGGCCCGAGGGGCCCGCCGGACACTTCCGTACGTCGGTGCACGCGTCGCCGCTGTTCGCCTCGGCGATCGCCCGCCTGCTGGTCGCTCTGGGGCAGAGGCCGGCGGTGCCGCCCTCGGTCGTGAATGTCGTGGATGCCGCGGATGCCGTGGATGTCGTCGATATCGGCGCGGGGCGCGGCGAACTGCTCACCGGCGTGCTGGCGGCGCTGCCGCCCGGTTTCCCGGTACGGGCGTACGCCGTCGAGCGGGCGGCGCGCCCGGCGGGCCTGGACCCGCGCATCGTCTGGTCCGCCGAGCCGCCCGCCGGCGTGAGCGGACTGCTCTTCGCCAACGAGTGGCTGGACAACATCCCGGTGGATGTCGCCGAAGCCGACCCGGACGGGGTCGCGCGGTACGTCCTCGTACGCCGCGACGGCGCCGAACGCCTCGGCCCCCCGGTGTCCGGCGCGGACGCCGACTGGCTGGCGCGCCGGTGGCCGCTGACGGAGCCGGGGACGCGGGCGGAGATCGGCCGCCCGCGGGACGAGGCGTGGGCGCGGGCGGTGTCCACCCTGGACCGCGGTCTCGCCGTCGCCGTCGACTATGCCCACCACCCCGGGAAGAGGCCGCCGTTCGGCACGCTGACGGGCTTTCGCGAGGGCCGGGAAGTACGTCCGGTCCCGGACGGCAGCTGCGACCTCACCGCGCATGTGGCGCTGGACGCGTGCGCGCTGCCGGGCGCGGAGCTGCTGACCCAGCGGGAGGCCCTCGCCCGCCTGGGGGTCTCCGGCCGGCGCCCCCCGCTCTCGCTGGCGGCGTCCGACCCGGCGGCGTACGTCCGTGGGCTCTCCGCCGCCGGCGAGGCGGCGGAGCTGACGGCCCGCGGCGGTCTCGGCGACTTCGGCTGGCTGCTGCAGCCTGTCGGTGCCCCGATGGAGGGATACTGGCCCGCATGACGGAGACGACGGTCGGCATCGGCGGCGCGGCGGAGAGCACCGACATGGTGCTCAACATCGGCCCGCAGCACCCCTCCACCCACGGCGTGCTCCGCCTGCGTCTCGTACTCGACGGAGAGCGGATCCAGCACGCCGAACCGGTCATCGGCTATATGCACCGCGGCGCCGAGAAGCTCTTCGAGGCGCGCGACTACCGCCAGATCGTGGTGCTGGCCAACCGCCACGACTGGCTCTCCGCCTTCTCCAACGAGCTCGGCGTCGTCATGGCGGTCGAGCGGATGCTCGGCATGGAGGTCCCGGAGCGCGCGGTCTGGACCCGTACGCTCCTCGCCGAGCTCAACCGGGTGCTCAACCACCTGATGTTCCTCGGGTCGTATCCCCTCGAACTCGGCGGGATCACCCCGATCTTCTACGCGTTCCGTGAGCGCGAGGACCTCCAGCACGTCATGGAGGAGGTCTCCGGCGGCCGGATGCACTACATGTTCAACCGCGTCGGCGGCCTCAAGGAGGACCTTCCCGCGGGCTGGCTCGGCCGGGCGCGGCACTCGGTGGCCGAGCTCCGCTCCCGGATGGACGTGTACGACCGCCTCGTCGTCGGCAACGAGATCTTCCGCGGCCGTACGCGCGGCGTGGGCGTCCTGTCGGCGGACGCGGTGCACGCGTACGGGGTGAGCGGGCCCATCGCCCGCGCCTCCGGCGTGGACTTCGATCTGCGCCGCGACGAGCCGTATCTCGCCTACGCCGATCTTCAGGACACGCTCAAGGTCGTCACCCGGACCGAGGGCGACTGCCTGGCCCGCTTCGAGGTTCTGCTCGACCAGACCCACAACGCGCTGGAGCTGGCGGACGCGTGCCTGGACCGGATCGCGGAGCTGCCGCCGGGGCCGATCAACCAGCGGCTGCCGAAGGTGCTGAAGGCGCCCGAGGGTCATACGTACGCCTGGACCGAGAACCCTCTCGGCATCAACGGGTACTACCTGGTCTCCAAGGGCGAGAAGACCCCGTACCGGCTGAAGCTGCGCTCGGCGTCGTTCAACAACATCCAGGCGCTGACGGAGCTGCTGCCGGGGACACTGGTCGCGGACATGGTGGCGATCCTGGGCTCGCTGTTCTTCGTCGTCGGCGACATCGACAAGTAACGGTGTACCGGGGCGGTCAGCCCTGCCGCATCAGGGCGTAGGGCGTCTCGCCCTCCTTCATCACGATCTCGTCCAGCACCCGCCAGCCCCACCGCTCGTACCGGTCACGCAGTTCGGGCACGGGCAGCGTCAGCAGCAGCCGGGGCGTCGGCGCGTCCGCGAGCAGCGCGTCGTGCAGGGCGTGGCCCAGGCCCCTGCCCTGGTGGGCGGGGGCGACGGCGAGCTCGGCCAGTTCGAAGGCGGTCTCGATGTCGTCCGCCGCGCTGGAGAGCCGGGCGCAGAAGCTGTCGGTCCAGCCGCAGGCGAAGCCCGCCAGCGCCCCCGCCTCGTCGGTGGCGGTCACGCAGCAGAAGCCCTGCGCCTCGGCGGCGGCGATCAGCATACGGTCGACCTGCCGGATCGACCGGGACGGCGGGTCGTGCCACGGCGGGCGGCCGAACGCCTGCGCGCAGAGCGCGATCAGCTCCTCGCGCAGCGCGGGAACCTCCGCCGCCCGCACCTCCGTGATCAAGAGATCGCGCTGCGCAGCTCCACGACGTCCACATGCTCCGTCTCGTCGTGCGCGGTCAGATCGATCACCTTGCCGACCGCACGCGACTCGGCGCGCGGACGGGAGTCCGTACCGGAGTCGGCCTCGGTGTCGGTACCGGCATCCGTACCCGCGTCGGTACCGGCATCCATACCAGTACTACGGGAATCCTTCGCGCGCTGCGCCGCCAGGGCCTCCTCGCCCACCACATCCGCGAGGTCCTCGTGCTGCGCCGCCTCGATCGCCTTCTGCACGCCCGCGCCCACACCCGAGCCCGTGGCCGTGCCGAAGAAGTCGAAACCGCTCTCGTGCTGCTGGCCGGTGCGGCGCAACGGTCCGTACGGAACGATCGCCGCCGCTCCGGGGGCAGTGCGCCGGACGGGAAGGACGGCGGCCGGTGGCCGGTTGTGCTGCTCACTCCCGCCGGCTGCCGCCTGCTTGCCCTGCGGCTCGTCCTCTTCCCGGGCCGACTGCTCGGCCTGATCGCGGCGGCGGACCTCCTCGACGGTACGTTTCGCCTTCTGCGCGGCGGCGTTGCGCGACAGGTTCTCCAGCGCCTTGGCGGCGCGCAGGTAGGTGGAGGGGGTGGGCGTGGACCCGGCCGGGGGCAACGCCCTGGCCTGCGAGCCCGCTCCGAGCACGAGCTGCCTGCGGCCTTCCAGCGCGCCCGCCCGCTCGGTCTCGGCGGTCGCGTACCGACGCAGCAGCGCCGCGTGTTCGGTGCGCAGCGCGGCGAGCTCGACCCGCTTGACGCGCAGTTTCGTGTCGAGCTTGAGGCGCAGCTCGCGCGATTCCTCGACGTCCGTCTCCAGCTCGGCCACGCGCTCTTCGTTCTTCCACTCGTCGCTCACGCGGGCGCGCATGAGCTCCGCGACCCTGTGGCCCGCGCTCCGGTCCCAGTTGCGCATGAGGACCGCGCCGGTGACCGCCGCGGCCGCGGTGACCGCGACCAGGGACCGGAGCATGACCGGCTCCGCCATGAACCACGCGCCGGCGGCACACAGAACCGACGCTCCGGCTACCGCGGAAGGCGGCAGCAGCCTGTGCAGGGGCGGGGAATGGCGGTGGCGTCCACGTGGCATGGCCCGAAATTTACCGTGCGCGGTCGCCGAATGGGGTGTCAGCCCGGCAAATCTCTCGACGAAGCTTGAAGAAGCTCGGTGAAAGAGCGCCGGGCCGACCGATCACTACTTCTTGAGCAGGCCCTTGGACTCCAGATATGCCTTCGCCGCGTCCTGCGGCTTGGCGCGCTCCGCATCCACCTTGCGGTTCAACTCGGCGAGGTCTTCGGTCGTCAGGACCTTGGTGAGCTTGTCGAGCGCGTCACCGATCTCTTTCGCCCCCGCGTCCTTGGCATTGAGCACCGGCAGGACGTTGTCGGCGTTCTGGAGCTTCTTGTCGTCCTCCAGGAAGACCAGGCCGTCCATCACCGCGTCCGTGGTGGTGGTCAGCAGAAGCTGGTCGTCACCGTCCTTGACCGCCTGCTTGGACTGCGGGGTGCCGACGCCCTTGGGGTCGATGCCCGCCACGTCGATGCCGTACGTCGTCTTCAGACCCGGCGCGCAGAACGGCCGCACCTCGCACTCGTCGCCCGCCGCGATCTTCACCTTCAGCTTCGACTTGCCGAGATCGGAAAGCGTCTTGAGGTTGTGCTCCTCGGCGAATTCCTTGCTCACCGCGAAGGCGTTCTGGTCGACGGCCGTACCCGCGGGAAGCACCTTCAGTCCGCGCGGCTCGGCGAGCTTGGTGAGCGCCTCTACGGTGGCGGTGACATCGCTGGATGCCACCGGCTTCTCGTCGGGCGCCTTCACCCCGTTCACCTTGGCGTTGAGGAATTCGGCGAGCGTCGCGGCGTATTCCGGCACGATGTCGATCTCGCCCTTCTCCAGGGAGGGTTCGTACAGCTCACGGTTCTTCACGGTGGTGATGGACGTTTTGTAACCGGCGTCGTTCAGCAGCTGCGCATAGAGCTCGGCGAGCACCTTGGACTCCGAGAAGGACGCGGCGCCGATGACGAGCGTGCCCTTCTTGCCCGAGGCGCCGCCCGACGCCGCACCGCCCTCCTCGTTCTCCAGGCTGTCGCCGCCGCACGCGGCGAGAGAACCCGTCAGGGCGACCAGGCCGAGTACCGCGCCCGCGATGCGCGAGTTCTTGCTCATGAGGTTCTCCGTCCACAGCAATGGGTTGGTGGAAGCTAAATGTGTCGTCACAGGGGCTTTTCACAGGGGCTTTACGGATGACGTCGGCGCCGGCACCGGCGCGGACGCGGACGCTGACGCCGCGGGCTTGCGCAGGGGGTTCAGCAGCCGGTCGGCCACCACCAGCACCCCTTCCACCAGCAGCGCGAGCACCGCCGCGAGGAGCGCCCCCGCCACGACCTGCGGGGTGTTGTACGTGTTGAAGCCCGCGGTGATGATCCGGCCCAGACCGCCCTGGCCCACCATCGACGCAATGGTCGCCGTCGCCACCACCTGTACGGCGGCGGACCTCAGCCCGGTCATCAGCAGCGGGTAGGCGAGGGGCAGCTCGACCCGCAGAAAGAGCTGACCGCCCGACATCCCCATCCCGCGCGCCGCCTCCACCACCGCCCGGTCCACTTCCCGCATCCCGACATAGGCGTTGGTCAGCAGCGGCGGCACCGCGAACAGCACCAGGGCGATGATCGTCGGCAGATAGCCCGCGCTGCGCAGCGGCGTAAGCATGAAGAGCGCGAGCACCGCGAAGACCGGGATGGCCCGCCCGGCGTTGGAGATATTGATCGCGAGGGCGCCGCCCCTGCCCAGGTGCCCCAGCCAGAGAGCGATCGGCAGGGCGATCGCGCAGGCCAGCAGGAGGGCCACCCCGCTGACGTACACATGCTCGCCCAGCCGGTGCCAGGCGCCGCTCTCCCCCGACCAGTTGGCTCCGGTGGTGAGCCAGGTCCACGCGTCGGCCACTACGTCCATCAGCCCGTCACATCCATTACACCGGTCGCGCCCGTCAGCCCCGTCGCACCCATCAGGCCCATCACGCCACGGCCTTCGCCGTGCGTATGCGGGTCCAGGGGGTCAGCAGCCGCTGCGCGCCGAGCAGCAGCAGGTCGGCGACCGCCGCCAGCAGCACACAGAGCACGGACGCGGTCAGCACCTGCGCCTTGAAGGTGGTCTGCACGCCGTCGTCGATGAGATTGCCCAGACCACCCTTGCCGACCAGCGCGCCGACCGTCGTCAGCGCGATCGTCGACACCGTGGCGATGCGCAGGCCCGCCATCAGCGCGGGCAGCGCGAGGGGCAGTTCGACCTCCCAGAGCAATCGGCCCGGTCCGTACCCCATCCCGAGCGCGGCCTCCCGCGCCTCGGCGGGCACCGCGTCGAGGCCGGCCATGATGTTCCGTACGAGGATGGTGAGCGAATAGAGCACCAGACCGGTCACCACCAGCCCCGCCGACAGGCCGAAGAACGGCAGCAGCAGCGAGAACATCGCCAGCGACGGAATGGTGTAGAGCAGGGTCGTCAGCCCGAGCACAGGACCGGCGAAGCGGGGCTTGGCGCGGGCGAGCAGCGCCAGCGGAAAGGCCACGGCCAGGCCGATCAGCACCGAGGCCACCGTGATCCACACATGCTGGACGGTCGCGTCGGTCAATTCCTGGCTGCGGGTGCGGAGGTACTCCCCGCAGATCCAGTCATTGGCCGCCAGACAGCTCTTCGCGGCCTGCGCGGCAGCCTGCGTACTCATCCATTCCCACCTCCCCGTTCATCATTGATGACCATATCCCCGACCACTGACAATCGCCGGGGACCGCCACAGTGCAGCAACATGGCCTTCACACCGCACCCGTCACAATGGGGAACCATGATCCGTTTCGAGCACGTCACCAAGCGGTACCCGGACGGCACCACGGCCGTGGACGACCTGTCGTTCGAGGTCGCCGAGGGCGAACTGGTCACGCTCGTCGGACCGTCCGGCTGCGGCAAGACCACCACCATGAAGATGGTCAACCGCCTCATCGAGCCGAGCAGCGGCCGGATCCTCCTGGACGGGGACGACATCTCCGCCATCGACCCGGTCCAGCTGCGCCGCCGTATCGGCTATGTGATCCAGCAGGTCGGTCTCTTCCCGCACAAGACGGTCCTGGAGAACACCGCGACCGTCCCCCACCTCCTCGGCTGGAAGCGCGCCAAGGGCCGTGAACGCGCCGCCGAGCTCCTCGATCTGGTCGGCCTGGACCCCGGGACGTACGGCGACCGCTACCCCGAGCAGCTCTCCGGCGGTCAGCGCCAGCGCGTCGGCGTGGCGCGGGCGCTGGCCGCCGACCCGCCCGTACTGCTGATGGACGAGCCGTTCGGAGCGGTCGACCCGGTGGTGCGCGAGCATTTGCAGAACGAGTTCCTGAAGCTCCAGTCCCAGGTCCGCAAGACCGTGCTCTTCGTCACCCACGACATCGAGGAGGCCGTCCGGCTCGGCGACCGTATCGCCGTCTACGGGCAGGGGCGCATCGAGCAGTTCGACGCGCCCGCCGCCGTGCTCGGCGCCCCCGCCACCCCGTATGTCGCGGACTTCGTCGGCGCGGACCGCGGCCTCAAGCGGCTTTCCGTCACCCCCGTCGAGGAAGGCGATCTGGAGCAGCCGCCCGTCGTCCACCTGGACGATCCGCTGCCCCGCGAACTGGGCTCGCGCTGGGCCGTCGTCCTGGACAGCGAGGACAATCTGCACGGCTGGATCTCCGCCGAGCACGCCCGGCTCCCCGGCTCCGTACGCGAACACGCCCGCCGGATGGAGGCGTGGCTGCCCGTGGGCGGCTCCCTCAAGCAGGCCTTCGCCACAATGCTCCAGCACGACGCGGGCTGGATCGCGGTCATCGACAAGGAGGAGACCGGGCGGTTCCTCGGCGTCCTCACGCCCGCCCGGCTGCATGAGGCGCTGCGGCGCTCCATCGACGCCGACGCTCAGGACATCCCCCGTACGGAAGTCGCGCTGGAGACCATCGAGACGCTGACGAAGAGCTGAGCGAAACGCCGCTTACGAAGCGCTGATGACGAAGCGCCGGTCAGGAAGCGCTGAGCCGGCCGCTGAGCCAGGCGAGGGCGGGCGGGACCTCGCGCCGCCAGGTGTTGAAGTTGTGCCCGCCGCTGTCGAGCATGATGGACGAGACTCGCGCGGGCGGCTTCACCTTGTCGATGAACTGCAGCGTGGACTTGAGGTTTCCCTCGCCCTCCCGCGAACTGGTGACCAGGAAAGACGATTTGCCCTGCGGCAGATGGTCCAGGCTCCACAGCAGATTCGCCCGCTTCTTCTCCCCCTTGTTTCCGTGGAAGAGATCACCGGTCGTCGGGTCCTCGGCCGCCTTGTAGTACGGGGAGAGGCCGGCGCTCGCCGCGAACCGCTCGGGGTGGTGCAGCGCGATCTTCAGGGCGCAGTAACCGCCGGTGGAATTCCCCATGAACCCCCAGTTCCGCGGCTTGGTCCCGACCCGGTAGCTCTGCGAGATCGCCCGCGGCAGATCCTCGGCGAAGAAGGTCTCGGTCTGCGGTCCGCCGGGTATGTCCACGCACTCGGTGTCCCGCGGCGGCGCGACGGTCGGCCGCAGCATCACCAGGATCATCGGCTGCATCTTGCCGGCCTTGACCTGCTGGTACGCCGTCCTCGGGTACTTCAGCCCCTTGATCAGGGCCTCCGCGGTGCCCGGGTATCCGGTCAGCACCAGCGAGGCCGGAAAAGTGCTCTTCGCGTATTCCGCCTGGAAGTACTCCGGCGGCAGATAGACATACGCGGGGCTGTCGATCTTCGACTTCTCGCCCGCGATGACGACCTTCTGGATCTGGCCCCCCAGCGCGGGCCGCGTGCCGCCCGGCACATCCGTCGCCTGCGTCTCCACGACCTTGACGCGCTTTCCGCCCGCCGAGTGGTCCACGACCACGCCGAGGTCCTGCTGCCGCCCGAAAAGGTCGGCCCAGGAGCCGTAGAAGAGAAAGGAGTTGTTGGCGGCGAAGCCGATCGCGGCGAACAGTGCGAGCTGGGTCGCCAGCATCAGGCCGATCCTGCCGGTCACCGCCCGCCAGCCGCGGCCGGCGAGCCTCGGCCAGAGCCAGATGGTGGCCGCGAACAGCAGCACGGCGACGATGATCGCCACGGCCAGAACTTTGTTGCTGGTCAGACCCATGAGTCGCGTGAGCTTTCTTTCTTGAGAATTTCCTGTGAATGAGTGAACCCGCCCCCCGCAAGCACCGTCCTAGAGGACGCAAATCGTCCGGAGAACGGACACAGGATCTCTCGCGGAACCACGGGAAGCGATGTCTGCAACGGTAGATGGGGACACATCAGGGTTGGTTCCGGACGGAGTACGCCGCCTTCTGCGCGGCCCTCGTCCGGAGTCGGTCCCTACGCTGGTCGGTACGGCCTGCATGCTCGTCGGCCTGATCGACATTGCCGCCGGGGTGTTCCCCCGGTTCCGGCACAGCAGGATGCACGCGCTCGCCGAAGTGCTGCCGGGATCCACCGGTCCCTTCGCCGCGGCGCTCTCGCTGAGCGCGGGCGTACTGCTGCTGCTCCTCGCCCACGGGCTCAAGCGGCACAAGCGCCGCGCCTGGCGGGCCGCGGTGGTGCTGCTGCCGGCCGGGGCCGTCGGGCAGTTCGTCTACCGGAACTCGGTCATCGGCGCACTGCTGTCGCTGATCCTGCTCGCGCTGCTGCTGCGCCACCGGAGTGAATTCGTCGCGCTGCCCGATCCACGCAGCCGGTGGAAGGCGCTCGCCAACTTCATCCTCATGGGCGCGGGGTCGCTGGGCCTGGGCCTTGTCATCGTCAGCGCGCATCCCCGCAGGATCGTCGGCGACCCCGGCATCACCGACCGCCTCGAACACGTCCTGTACGGGCTGTTCGGCTTCGAGGGCCCCGTCGACTACCACGGCCAGGTGTCCTGGACCGTCGCCTACTCCCTCGGGTCGCTCGGCCTGCTGACCGCCGTCACCACCATCTACTTCGCCTTCCGCCCCGAGCACCCGGCCGCGCGCCTCACCGAGGAGGACGAGCTGCGCCTGCGCGCCCTGCTGGCCAGACACGGCGGCCGGGACTCGCTGGGCCACTTCGCGCTCCGCCGCGACAAGGGCGTCGTCTTCTCGCCCAGCGGCAAGGCGGCCGTCTGCTACCGCGTGGTCTCCAGCGTGATGCTCGCCAGCGGCGACCCGATCGGCGACGTCGAGGCGTGGCCGGGCGCGATCGAGCGGTTCATGGACGAGGCCAAGGCGCACTCCTGGACCCCGGCGGTGATGGGCTGCTCCGAGACCGGTGGCGAGGTCTGGACGCGGGAGACAGGTCTGGACGCGCTGGAACTGGGCGACGAGGCGGTGGTCGACGTCGCGGATTTCTCCCTCACCGGGCGCGCGATGCGCAACGTACGCCAGATGGTGAAGCGCATCGAACGCAACGGCTACGAGACCAAGGTACGGCGCGCCCGTGACCTCTCCGACGTGGAGCTGGCGCAGCTGCGCCGGGCAGCGGCGGACTGGCGCGGCACGGACACCGAGCGCGGTTTCTCCATGGCGCTCGGCCGGATCGGTGACCCGGCGGACGGCGACGCGGTGATCGCCACGGCCCACAAGGCCGACGACTCCGCGGACGGTACGACCGACGGCACGTCGGACGGCTCGCCCTACGGAGACCTGAAGGCGATCATCCACTTCGTCCCGTGGGGTACGGACGGCATGTCGCTGGACCTGATGCGCCGCGACCGCTCCGCCGACCCCGGCATGAACGAACTGCTGATCGTCGCCGCGCTCCAGGCCTGCCCCGGCCTGAAGATCGAGCGGGTCTCCCTGAACTTCGCGATGTTCCGCTCGGCACTGGCCCGCGGCGAGAAGATCGGCGCGGGCCCGGTGCTGCGGTTGTGGCGTGGCCTGCTGGTCTTCCTGTCCCGGTGGTTCCAGATCGAGTCGCTGTACAAGTTCAACGCGAAGTTCCAGCCGCGCTGGGAGCCGCGCTTCGTGGTCTTCCGCTCCACGCGCGATCTGCCACGGATCGGCTTCGCCGCGATGCAGGCGGAGGGCTTCGTCAATGTGGCGCTCCCCCGCCTCTTTCTCCGCGGCCGCCCGCCCCGCCAGAGCCGTCCGTGCCCGCACATGAGCGTCCAGGCGAAGGAACCGGAAGTCCGCACCGCGTAGCTGCCACGGATGAGGGGGCAGACCCGCCACGGCGGGCCGGTGTGACTTCTTGCCCGGCCCACGGGCCTAGGCTGGGCGTATGAGTACGTTGCGCGGACGCGGCACGGTCGGCGGCCTGCCTGAGTGGGATCGCTGTGCGGTCATGGGTGTCGTCAATGTGACACCCGACTCCTTCTCGGACGGCGGCCGCTGGTTCGACACCACGGCCGCCGTCAAACGCGGCCTCGACCTCGTCGTGGAAGGCGCCGACCTGGTCGACGTCGGCGGCGAGTCCACCAGGCCGGGTGCCGGCCGGATCGACGAGGAGGAGGAGCTGCGGCGGGTTGTTCCTGTCGTACGCGGCCTCACGGCCGAAGGCGTCACAGTCTCCGTCGACACCATGCGTGCCGCCGTCGCCGAGCAGGCCGTCGCGGCGGGCGCGGTGCTCGTCAACGACGTCAGCGGCGGCCTCGCCGACCCCCGCATGATCCCGGTGGTCGCCGCCGCCCGTGTCCCCTTCGTCGTCATGCACTGGCGTGGCTTCAGCGAGAACATGTACAGCCGCGCGGTCTACGACGATGTGGTCGCCGAAGTCGTCGCCGAGTTGCGCGCGCGTATGGACGCCGTGGTCGCGGGCGGCATCCCGCCCGAACTCCTCGTCGTCGACCCCGGTCTCGGCTTCGCCAAACAGGCCGAACACACCCTCACTCTCCTCGCCCATCTGCGCGAATTGCGTGCACTGGGCCACCCCGTGCTGATCGCCGCATCGCGCAAACGGTTCCTCGGCCGCGTACTGGCGAAGGGTGGCGCGATCCCGCCCGCCCGCGAGCTGGACCACGCGACCACCGCCGTCTCCGCCATCGCGGCGCACGAGGGCGCGTGGGCCGTACGCGTGCACGAGGTGCGGGCGAGCGCCGACGCCGTCCGGGTCGCGCGGGCCGTAGAGGCGGCCCGGTGAGCCGTACCGACGTAGAACTGGTCGAAGAGGCCAACACCAGGTTCTACGAGGCGATGGAGCGCGGTGACTTCGAAGAGCTCTCCGGCCTCTGGTGCGACGACGAGGACATCTCGTGCATCCACCCCGGCTGGCCGGTGCTCTCCGGCCGTGGCGAGGTGCTCCGCTCGTACGCCCTGATCATGGCGAACACCGAGTACATCCAGTTCTTCCTCACCGATGTGAAGGTGAGCCTCGCCTCGGACACCGCGCTGGTGACATGCACGGAGAACATCCTCAGCGGCGGCCCGGCCGAGGAGAGCGGCGAGCTCGGCCCTCTCGTCGGGCAGCTCGTCGTGGCCACCAATGTGTTTCGCCGCACATCCGAAGGCTGGAAACTCTGGTCACACCACGGATCACCCGTGCTGGCCGAAACCGAGGACGAAGACAACGATGAAACCCCACCGTAGGTGGGCAGGCGAGTCTTTGGGGCGAACGGGAGATCGAAGAGGGATTGAAAGTTCGGGCTCCGGGTAGGGGCGGCTACTCGGCCCCGAGCTTCCGGCCGGGTCTCTTACGGGAGAGCATTGTCGGTGCTCGCAGGTAGATTCGATGGCGGGCACGCGCTCCGGGCGTTGCCCGCTTACCCGCAAAGCCCGCAAGGACTACGAAGACGGAGTGATTCGCGTGGATCGTGTCGCGCTGCGCGGCCTCAGGGCCCGCGGGCACCATGGTGTCTTCCCCAAGGAGCGCGAGGAGGGCCAGACCTTCATCGTGGATCTTGTATTGAGCCTGGACACCCGCCCCGCGGCGGTCGGTGACGACCTGTCGAAGACCGTGCACTACGGCGTGGTCGCGGAGGAGACCGTCGCGGTGGTCGAGGGGGAACCTGTCGCCCTGATCGAGACGCTGGCAGAGCGGATCGCTCAGCAATGCCTGAAGCATGACCGCGTGGAGGAGGTCGAGGTGGTCGTCCACAAGCCGGATGCGCCCATCACGGTGCCTTTCGACGACGTGACCGTCACGATCACCCGGAGCCGAGTATGACGTCGTCGTCCCCCTCGCCCTTCTCTTCCTCTTCCTTCTCCTCGCCCCCCTTGCTGTCCTGGGGGACGCAGAGCGATCCGACCGTGCAGCCCGTGCCCGCGTCCGTGGTGGAGCAGGTCGACGCGGCGGACGTCACGCTCTCCAATCCGAAGCAGGCCGTGATCTCCCTCGGTTCCAACCTGGGCAACCGCCTGGAGACGCTCCAGGGGGCCATCGACGCGCTGGAGGACACGCCGGGCCTGCGGGTCAAAGCCGTCTCCCCGGTGTACGAGACGGAGCCGTGGGGCGTCGACCCCGGCAGCCAGCCCTCGTACCTGAACGCGGTGGTCGTGATCAAGACCACGCTGCCGCCCTCCTCCCTGCTGGAGCGGGGACAGGCCATCGAGGAGGCCTTCGACCGGGTCCGGGCGGAGCGCTGGGGCCCGCGCACGATCGACGTGGACATCGTGACGTACGCCGATGTGGTCTCCGACGATCCTGAGCTCACCCTTCCGCATCCCCGCGCCCACCAGCGCGCCTTCGTGCTCGCCCCGTGGTACGACGTGGACCCGGAGGCCCAGCTGCCGGGTCGCGGCCCGGTCGGACAGCTGCTGGCCGATGTCAGCCCGCAGCAGGTACTTCACCGCGCCGACCTGGAACTCCGCCTGCCGGACTAGTCGTTAGGCTGTCGGATCCGTACGGCACATGATGTGAGGGGCGCTGGGTGAAGCAACTTCGGCTCGGGGTACTGGCCGGTCTGTTCATCGTGGCCGGAGTGCTGAGCTGGGGCGGCGCCCGGCTCTGGGAGGCGTTCGGCACATTGCCGAGCGTGCCGCTGGCCGCGCCCATCGTGCTGGCGGCGATCGCCGCCGTACTGACCGCGACGGCGATCTCGCTCCGCGCGCGGCTGCGGGCCCAGCGCGAGCGGCGTCCGGGCGCGAAGGGCGTCGAGCCGCTGATGGCGGCGCGGGCGGTGGTCTTCGGCCAGGCGAGCGCGCTGGTCGCGGCGCTGGTCTCCGGGATGTACGGCGGTACGGGAGTCTTCCTGCTCGGCTCCCTCGACGTCCCGGCGCGCCGGGACCAGGCGATCTACGCGGCGTTCTCGGTGGCGGCGGGCATCGCGGTGATCGCGGCGGCGTTCTTCCTGGAGCGAGTCTGCAAGCTCCCGGAGGACGAGGGCCAGGGGGGCCAGGGCGCGGCCCGGGCGTAACTGGGGGCTCCGCCCCCGACAAGGGCCCGCGCAGCGCCCCGTACGCGCCGTACCGCTATCGCGCCATGATCAGGCTCATCGCCTCGTTGCGCGTCGCCGGGTGCCGCAGCTGACCCCGCACCGCCGACGTTATCGTCTTCGCGCCCGGCTTCCGCACCCCGCGCATCGTCATGCACATGTGCTCGCACTCCACGACCACGATCACTCCGCGCGGCTCCAGGATCTCCATCAGCGATTCGGCGATCTGCGTGGTCAGCCGCTCCTGCACCTGTGGCCTGCGGGCGAACACGTCGACCAGCCTGGCCAGCTTCGACAGGCCGGTGATCTTGCCGTCCGCCGACGGGATGTAGCCGACGTGCGCGACGCCGTGGAAGGGCACAAGATGGTGTTCGCAGGAGCTCATCACCTCGATGTCCTTGACCAGGACCATCTCGTCGTGGCCGAGGTCGAACGTCGTGGTGAGCACCTCCTCCGGCTTCTGCCACAGACCACCGAATATCTCGCGGTACGCGCGCGCCACCCGCGCCGGGGTCTCCCGCAGGCCCTCGCGGTCCGGGTCCTCCCCGACTGCGATGAGCAGCTCGCGCACGGCGTTCTCGGCGCGCTTCTCGTCGAACACGCCGATCGTGCCCTCGCCGTCCAGCGTTACGGGGTCGGTCATCTGTGCCTCGTTCCTTTTTGTTCTCAGCTGCGTGCACACCTGCATACGAGAATGCCGCGCCCCCCAGGCTAAACCTGGGGGGCGCGGCATCCATTCCGGGCCCTGTGTGACCAGAGCACGGCGTGTCAGCTCTCGGTTCTGTCCTCCGGAGCGATCTCGATGCCCTGCTTCGGCGTGGTGTCCGGCGTCGCGGGCACCCCGCCATTGCCGCTGACCGCGCCGTTGGTGAGCGCCAGCTCCTTCGGCGAGAGCACCGGAGGCCTCGTCGAAGGCGTACGCCGCGAGGAGCCGGTCCACGCGGGACGGGCCGGGCGCCGCACGAGAGGAGCGAAGATCTCAGCGATCTGCTCCTTGCTGAGGGTCTCCTTCTCCAGCAGCTCGAGGACCAGGGCGTCGAGAACGTCGCGGTTCTCGACCAGGATCTCCCAGGCCTCGTTGTGCGCGGTCTCGATGAGCTTCTTGACCTCTTCGTCAACCAGCGCCGCGACCTCTTCCGAGTAGTCGCGCTGGTGACCCATCTCACGGCCGACGAACGGCTCGGAGTTGTCGCCACCGAACTTGATCGCGCCCAGCCGCTCGGTCATGCCGTACTGCGTGACCATCGCACGGGCCGTGGCAGTGGCCTTCTCGATGTCGTTGGCAGCACCGGTGGTCGGGTCGTGGAAGACGAGCTCCTCCGCCGCGCGCCCGCCCATCATGTAGGCGAGCTGGTCGAGCATTTCGTTGCGCGTGGTGGAGTACCTGTCCTCGTCCGGCAGGACCATGGTGTAACCGAGCGCCCGGCCACGGGACAGGATCGTGATCTTGTGGACCGGGTCGGAGTTCGGTGAAGCCGCCGCGACCAGGGCGTGACCGCCCTCGTGGTACGCGGTGATCTTCTTTTCCTTCTCCGACATGATCCGGGTCCGCTTCTGCGGGCCCGCCACGACGCGGTCGATCGCCTCGTCCAGGGCGTGGTTGTCGACGAGCTTCCCGTTGTTGCGCGCGGTGAGCAGCGCGGCCTCGTTCAGCACGTTCGACAGGTCCGCGCCGGTGAAACCGGGCGTACGACGGGCGACAGCGCCCAGGTCGACGTCCGGGGCGACCGGCTTGCCCTTCTGGTGGACCTTGAGGATCGCCAGACGGCCCTGCATGTCCGGACGGTCGACCGCGATCTGCCGGTCGAAACGGCCCGGGCGCAGCAGCGCCGGGTCGAGGATGTCCGGCCGGTTGGTGGCGGCGATCAGGATGACGCCGCCCTTCACGTCGAAGCCGTCCATCTCGACAAGCAGCTGGTTCAGCGTCTGCTCGCGCTCGTCGTGGCCACCGCCGAGACCCGCGCCGCGGTGCCGGCCGACGGCGTCGATCTCGTCGACGAAGACGATCGCCGGGGCGTTCGCCTTGGCCTGTTCGAAGAGGTCACGCACTCGGGAGGCGCCGACGCCGACGAACATCTCGACGAAGTCGGAGCCCGAGATCGAGTAGAACGGGACGCCCGCCTCGCCCGCGACAGCGCGAGCGAGCAGCGTCTTGCCCGTACCGGGCGGGCCGTACAGCAGCACACCCTTCGGGATCTTGGCGCCGACCGCCTGGAACTTGGCCGGCTCCTGGAGGAACTCCTTGATCTCGTAAAGTTCCTCGACGGCCTCGTCGGCCCCCGCCACATCGGCGAAGGTCGTCTTCGGAGTGTCCTTGGTGATCAGCTTGGCCTTGGACTTCCCGAAGTTCATGACTCGGGAGCCGCCGCCCTGCATCTGATTCATCAGGAACAGGAAGACCACGACGATCAAGACGAAGGGCAGCAGCGAGAGCAGCACCGAGACAAACGGGCTCTGCTTCGACGGCGAGACGGTGTAACCCTTCTCGATGTCGCCGGCCTCGTACTTGGTCTGCAGCCGCACAGCGAGATCAGCACCTTGGGTGCCGATGTAGCTGGCCTGGATCTTGTCGCTGCCCTTGACCTTCTGGCCGTCCTTGAGGTCGACCTTGATGATGTGCTCGTCGCCAGTGGTCAGCTTGACCTGGTCGACCTGGTTCTTGTCGATCGCCTGGACGACCTCGCCGGTGTCCACCGTCTTGTAGCCGCCGGACGAGCCGACGACCTGCATCAACACGACCACGGCGAGGACGGCCAGCACGATCCACATGACCGGCCCACGGAAGTATCGCTTCACGTCCATCCATACGGAGCGAAAACGCTCCGTCCCTCCTGCCCGTAGGTAAATGCTGCTGTGAGAAAAGACTGTTCTTCGGACGGTACCCCAGCATTGTCACCCGCGGCCGTCTTCCTTTGCTCCAACGGCGGGGAGGAGGCCAGGGTTCCCGTGTCCCCAAGGGGGCTGTGGGCGGGGTCAGCCGCCGTACACATGTGGTGCGAGGGTGCCGACGAACGGCAGATTCCGGTACTTCTCGGCGTAATCCAGGCCATACCCGATGACGAACTCATTGGGAATGTCGAAACCGATCCATTTCACATCGATCGCAACCTTCGCCGCATCCGGCTTGCGAAGCAGGGTGCAGACCTCAAGGGAGGCCGGTTCGCGTGAGCCGAGGTTCGACAGCAGCCACGAGAGCGTGAGGCCGGAGTCGATGATGTCCTCGACGATCAGGACGTGCTTGCCCTTGATGTCGGTGTCCAGGTCCTTGAGGATCCGGACCACTCCCGAGGACTGGGTGCCCGCGCCGTAGGACGACACCGCCATCCAGTCCATCGTGACGGGGGTGGCCAGGGCACGCGCCAGGTCCGCCATGACCATCACGGCACCCTTGAGGACACCGACGATGAGCAGGTCCCTGCCCGCGTACTCTGCGTCGATCTTCGCGGCCAGTTCGACCAGCTTCGCGTCGATCTCTTCCTTGGTGATGAGCACCGACTGTAGGTCGGCGCCCATGTCCTTCTCGTTCACCCGGGTCACTTTCTTTGCGCCTGCGTCGCTGAGCGCTGCGTCAGCCTTGCCGAACGACCAGTCTGCCACCCTGCCGCCGTGCCTCGACGCGGCCGGGCAGATTGATGGCCCCCTGGCCGCGCCAGCCGGTGATCAGCCGGTCGACTTCCTCGATGTGGCGGGCGGAGAGCGAACCGGCGGGTGCGCCGCCCTCGATGACGGCCCGGCGCAGCACTCTGCGGCGGACGGCGGGCGGCAGGGCGTAGAGCTTGGCGCATTCGAGCTGCCCGGCCTCGTCCCGTACGGAGGCGTCGACCTCGGCGGCCCAGATGTCCAGGGCGTCGGCGTCGTCGCGGGACAGCCGCGCGGTACGGGCCAGGGCCTCGACGACTCCTTTGCCGAGCGCCTTCTCCAGGGCGGGCAGGCCCTCGTGGCGCAGCCGTGAGCGGGTGTAGGCCGGGTCGGTGTTGTGCGGGTCGTCCCAGACGGGCAGCGACTGGACCATGCATGCCTTACGGGCGGTCTGCCGGTCGAGGTGGAGGAAGGGGCGGCGGTAACGGCCGGCCGCCCCGGAGACGGCGGCCATTCCGGAGAGCGAACGGATGCCGGAGCCGCGGGCGAGCCCCAGCAAAACGGTTTCCGCTTGGTCGTCGCGCGTGTGGCCGAGCAGAACGGCCACGGCGCCGTGGCGCTCGGCGGCCGCGTCCAGGGCGGCGTAGCGGGCATCGCGGGCCGCTGCCTCGGGGCCGCCCGCGCGGCCGACGCGCACGGTGACGGTCTCGACAGGGTCGAGCCCCAGCGCGGCGAGGCGGGCGGCGACTTCGGTGGCGCGGAGGTCGGAGCCGTCCTGAAGGCCGTGGTCGACGGTGATGCCGCCGGCGCGGACGGACAGCTTGCGGGCCTCGAAGGCGAGGGCGGAGGCGAGGGCCATGGAGTCCGCGCCGCCGGAGCACGCCACGAGGACCAGCGGCGGCTCGCCCGCGGAGGCGGGCATCGCGGCGGACGCGATGGAGGATGAGGAGCCGGCCGTGCCGACGGAGAGTTCGGCGCGTTCGGTCTTTCGCGCGGAGTGCTGGGGGTATGGGGGGTATTCGGTGAGTACGTCGTGGAGTACGCGGCGAACCGCCAGGCGTATCGCCGCGACCGCAGGATGGGGACCCATGTCCGGTGCCCTTCGTGAAAGTTGGGGGTGCCTCGTCGGAGTGCGGGCGAGAGGTCCAATCACTCAGAGTGCATTGATGGTGACAGAACCGAGCCGTTACCCGAGCATTGCACGCCTACCCATTGCCCAGGGTCCCTCGGATGGGTGATTAGGGGGGCGTCCTTCTGCCGTCGGCTGTCACTCGTTCACGACTCGGATTTACGGTGCACCCGCGCGACCCAGTCCGCTGGTTTGGCGATCTCTCCCTTGGTCGGGAGGGTGTTCGGGGAGGTCCAGACCCGGTTGAAACCGTCCATCCCGACCTCATCGACCACGGAACGCACAAAACGCTCGCCCTCGCGGTACTGGCGCAGCTTCGCGTCGAGTCCCAGGAGCTTGCGCAGCGCCTGGTCGAGGCGGCTCGCGCCACGCGCTCTGCGCTGCTGGAACTTCTCCCGGATCTCGGCGACGGACGGCACGACCTCGGGTCCTACGCCGTCCATCACAAAGTCGGCATGGCCCTCCAGCAAGGACATCACTGCCGTCAGGCGGCCGAGGATCTCGCGCTGGGCGGGGGTCTGCACAAGCTCGACGATGGAGCGTCCGCCCTCGTCCTCCTCGCCCTCGGGACGGGCGCCGGCCAGCGACTGGGCAACCTCCCGGAACCGCTCGAGAACGGTCATGGGATCGACGTCCGTCTCGCCCAGGAAGGACTGGATCTCGCCTTCGAGGTGGTCGCGCAGCCACGGCACGCCGGTGAACTGGGTGCGGTGGGTCTCCTCGTGGAGACAGACCCAGAGCCTGAAGTCGTGCGGGTCCACTTCCAGTTCCCGCTCGACGTGGACGATGTTGGGGGCGACCAGAAGCAGCCGTCCGCCGCCGTTGCTCCCTGCGGGCAGCTCGCGGGTGGCGGGGGCGAACGTCTCGTACTGTCCGAGGACCCGCGACGACAGGAACGACAGCAGCATGCCCAGCTCGACGCCGGTCACCTTGCCGCCGACCGCGCCGAGCACCGCGCCGCCGGGGCCACCGGGGCGGCGCTCGCGCATCTTGTCCAGCAGCGGCTTGAGCAGCTCGCGGAAGCCCGCGACGTTCGCTCTGATCCAGCCCGCCCGGTCCACCACGAGGACAGGGGTGTCCTGTGGTTCGGACCCTTCCGGGATCATCCGGGTGAATCCCCGCACGTGCTCCTCGGAGGCCTTGGCATGCCTGCGGAGCTCGGCGACGACGGCACGCGCCTCTTCCTTGCTCACCTCGGGGCCCGGCCGCACAAAGCGGGTCGCGGTCGCCACAGCGAGGTTCCAGTCGACCATCTCGGCACCACTGATGCTCGTCATGCGTCAACCGTACGTTGTCGGCTCCGGCGGCGGTGAGGTGTGGGCGGCGGCCCGTTGGGCGCAGAGCGCCGGTTTTCGCCGGGGCGCGCCCAGCCGGGTCAGGACGCCAGGGCGGCGGCCAGCCTGTCGAGGGCGGACTGCGCTCCGTCCCGGGACGTGGTGTTTCCGGCCAGGAACGCGAAGGCCAGAAGGCGCCCGTCCGGGGTCACGACCGTGCCGGCCAGGGTGTTGACGCCGCTGAGCGTGCCGGTCTTGGCGCGGACCAGGCCGGTGGCGGGCGAGGTGGCGCCGTACCGGGTCGAGAGGGTCCCGCTGAACCCCGCGACGGGCAGGCCGGTCAGGACCGGGCGCAGTTCGGGGTGGGCCGGGTCGGCGGCGCGGGCCAGCAAAGCGGTCAGCAGGCCCGCGGAGAGCCTGTCCGTACGGTTCAGGCCGCTGCCGTCGGCGAAGCGGGCGCCGCTGAGGGGACCGGTCGGGGCAAAGGGGCCAATGCCGGTACCAGTACCAGTACCGGCTTTGGCTTTGGCTTGGGGCAACGGGAGCTTCAGGCCGGTCAGTTGCCGGGCGATGGCCCGCTCGGCGCCCGCGAAACTCGCCTCCTCGCCGCTCGCCAGCGCGGTCTGCCGGGCGAGGGCTTCGGCGATGTCGTTGTCGCTGCTGGTCAGCGCGCGCTCGACCAGCGCCGGAAGCGGGGCGGAGAGGACCTTGGCGACGGGCGTGGCCCCGGCGGCGGGCCGACCGGCAACGGGCGCGCCGGGGGAATCGATTCCTCGCTCGCCGAGCAGCCGGTCGAAGGCGCGGGCCGCGTCGCCCGCCGGGTCGCCGCTGCGGTCCGCCGCCCCGGTGGACTTGGGGTCGAGGCGGCCCTCGCCCACCATCAGCGCGCTGACCGGGGCGAGGTTCGGGTTGGGGCCGATGGGGTGCAGCGCCGGGCCCTTGTAGAGCGAAGCGTCGTACGTCAGGCGCACCGTGGTCACCCCGAGGTCGCGCAGGGCGCGCGCCGTACGGTCGGCGAGTGTGCCCAGGGCGGCCATGTCGAGGGTGGCGTCGCCGCCGCCGACCAGCGTGAGCCCCTTGCCGTCCTTGGACGAGACGACAGTGGTCGGTACGCGGTGGTCGGGGCCGAGCGCCGACAGGGCCGCGACCGCCGTGGCGATCTTGGTGGTGGAGGCCGGGGTCATGGGTGCCCCGGTCCTCATCCCGTACAGCTGCGTGCCGGTCGCGACGTCGACGACCGATGCCGCGGGAGATCCGCCGAGGGCCGGATCGGCGAGGAGCGGGGCGAGTTTCGTGGCGAGTTGCTTGGCCAGGTGGCCGGGGGCGGTCGCCGGGGCCGTGGCCTTGGCGGTCCCCGCCGCGTCCCAGGCGGCGAGCACGGAGGGCGCGCTGGGCGCGGGCACAGGCGCGGGCGCGGCAACGGGCCCCGGGCGCGTGGGCGCGGGCGCGCGGTGATGTGCGCCACCCGCGACGCCACGGGCCGCTGCCCACTCCCTCTCGGCCTTACGCTGGCCGGAGTCCCACGGGCCGGCCGCGGCCACCGCCCCGGCGGCGAGGGCGAGGCCGGCCACGGCGGCGCCCGCGGGGAGCTGCCACGCCCGCGACGGCTGCCCCGGCCGTGTTCGCCAGGTCTGCCACGCCTGCGACAGCTGCCGCGTCAGCCAGGCGCGCCATGTCCGCCACGACCGCCATGTGTGCCACGACCTGACCTCCGGCACCTCGCACCAGCCCCCTTTCGCGATCAGACACCTGCGTGAGGGACACTTAATCACCAGACGTATGTGTTGATCATGGAGGAGCCACCCGTGGAGTTCGACGTCACCATCGAGATCCCGAAGGGGTCGCGGAACAAGTACGAGGTGGACCACGAGACGGGTCGGATCCGCCTGGACC
The DNA here is from genome assembly GCF_044548015.1 of Streptomyces sp. NPDC052236. NCBI lineage: Bacteria > Bacillati > Actinomycetota > Actinomycetes > Kitasatosporales > Streptomycetaceae > Streptomyces > Streptomyces sp. NPDC052236. The sequence goes on from NZ_JBIUBL010000025.1 coordinate 63,063, forward strand.
GTCGCCTCTTCACCTCGACCAGTTACCCGGCCGACTACGGTTTTGTCGAGAACACCCTCGGCGAGGACGGCGACCCGCTGGACGCGCTGGTCATCCTCGACGAGCCGACCTTCCCCGGCTGCCTCATCAAGTGCCGCGCCATCGGCATGTTCCGGATGACGGACGAGGCAGGCGGCGACGACAAGCTGCTGTGCGTGCCGGCCTCCGATCCCCGAGTGGAGCACCTGCGCGACATTCACCACGTGTCGGAGTTCGACCGCCTGGAGATCCAGCACTTCTTCGAGGTCTACAAGGACCTGGAGCCCGGCAAGTCCGTCGAGGGCGCCGACTGGGTGGGCCGCACGGAGGCCGAGGCGGAGATCGAGGCGTCTTACAAGCGCCTTGAGGCCCAGGGCGGCGCGCACTGACGCGGTTCTGGCGCGATTTTGGCGCGATTTTGGCGCGGTACTGACGGGGCACTGACGCGCCGCTGAGTTGCTCGTGTGCGGGCGGCCCACCCTCCGGGGTGTGCCGCCCGCTCGCGTGTGTCCGCGCGTCCATGCACATACTGGGTGACCCGGGAACATGCGAGCGGCCCAGAGGGAGCCCAGAGCCCAGAGGCCAGAAGGAGCGAGGACAGCGAAGTGGTGGCGGAGCGGGAGGGTCCGGACGACCGGAAGCCTCAGTCCGACGAGGCGCACAGTGCCTTCTCCCCACCGGTCGGGGTGGGTCAGCCGGAGGCCCCCGAGGAGGATCAGCCGACCTCGGAGTTCTCCGTTCCGCAGGGAATCGGCACCGAGACGCCGGCCGAGCCGGAGGGTTCCGCGTTCGCCCCGCCCCGTACCTACAGCGCCAAGCACTCGCCACCCGCCTTCACGCCCGGGCAGGGCGTCCCGCTCGTCCGGCTCACCAAGGACACGCCCTGGCAGCACCGGATGCGGGAGATACTGCGCATTCCGGTCAGCGAGCGGCCGGTCCTGGAGGTGGTGCAGCGGCAGGAGGACGGTGGCCCTGCCGTACCCCGCGTGCTGGACCTGACACTGCGTATCGGCGAGCTGCTGCTCGCGGGCGGCGAGGGCGCGGAGGACGTCGAGGCGGCGATGTTCGCCATCTCCCGGTCGTACGGCCTGGACCGCTGCGAGCCGACCGTCACCTTCACCCTGCTGTCGATCACCTACCAGCCCTCGCTCGTCGACGACCCGGTGACCGCGAACCGGACGGTACGACGGCGGGGCACCGACTACACCCGGCTGGCGGCGGTCTACCGCCTGGTCCACGACATCAGTTCGGAGGAGGCCGACGTCTCCCTGGAGGAGGCCTACCGCCGCCTCGCGGAGATCCGGCGCAACCGGCACCCGTACCCCGGCTGGGCGCTCACCTCGGCCGGCGGTCTGCTGGCCGGATCGGCGTCCGTGCTGGTGGGCGGTGATCTGCTGGTGTTCCTAGCGGCGGCGGTCAGCGCGATGCTCGGCGACCGGCTGGCGTGGCTGTGCGCGGGGCGCGGGCTGCCGGAGTTCTACCAGTTCGTGGCGGCGGCCATGCCGTCGGCCGCGATGGGTGTGGCGCTGACGCTGACACCGTGGGACCTGCGCGCCTCCGCGGTGATCACCGGTGGGCTGTTCGCGCTGATCCCGGGGCGGGCGCTGGTCGCCGGTGTGCAGGACGGGCTCACCGGCTTCTACATCACCGCCGCCGCCCGGCTCCTCGAAGTCGGCTATCTCGTCGTCGGCATCGTCTTCGGGGTGCTGATGGTGCTGTATCTCGGGGTCGCGCTGGACGCGGGTCTCAATCCGGAGACCGCCATCCACAGCGTGGAACGGCCGGTGATCCAGACCCTGGCGGCTATGGGGTTGTCGCTGTGCTTCGCCGTACTGCTTCAGCAGGAACGTAACACCGTGCTGCTGGTGACGCTGAACGGCGGAGTGGCCTGGGTGGTGTACGGGGCGCTCGCCGACACCGCGAACGCCTCGCCGGTAGCGGCGACGGCCGCGGCGGCCGGTCTGGTGGGCCTGTTCGGGCACGTGCTCTCGCGCTACCGGTTCGCGTCCGCCCTGCCGTACGTCACGGCCGCGATCGGGCCGCTGCTGCCCGGCAGCGCGACGTACTTCGGGCTGCTGGAGATCGCCCGCAACAACCTGAACGCGGGCCTCGCCTCACTGTCCAAGGCGGCGGCCCTGGCGCTGGCCATCGCGATCGGGGTGAACCTGGGCGGGGAGATCTCCCGGCTGTTCCTGCGGGTGCCGGGCACCGAGGCGCCGGCGCCGACCGAGCGCCGCGCGGCCAAGCGGACGCGCGGCTTCTAGGGCGATCCCGTTCGGTCAGCGCTTGGCGTGGCGGCCACCACGCTGGCCCGGAGGCAGATCCGGGCCCGGAGGCAGATCCGCGACCGGTCCGGCGGCGGCAGCTGCCTTCTTGCCCTTGGAGCGGGCCCGCAGGAACTCGATCGCGATCGGCAGGACCGAGATCAGCACGATCAGGAGCAGGATCGATTCGATGTGCGCGTGAACGAACTCGACATTGCCGAGTGCGGCGCCGAGCAGCGTCACGCCCGCTCCCCAGAGCACGCCGCCGATGACGTTGTACGTGATGAACGAGCGGTAGTTCATCCGGCTCACACCGGCGATGATCGGCGTGAACGTACGGACGATGGGCACGAACCGGGCCAGGACCAGCGACTTCGGGCCGTACTTCTCGAAGAATTCGTGCGCCTTCTCGACGTTCTCCTGCTTGAAGAGTCTGGAGTCGGGGCGGGTGAAGAGGGCGGGGCCCACCTTGCGCCCGAAGAGATAGCCGACCTGGTCACCGGCGATCGCGGCGAGCACGACCAGGGTGCACACCGCCCACAGCGGCAGGTCGTCCAGCTTCCCGGTGGTCACCAGCAGGCCGGTGGTGAACAGCAGCGAGTCGCCCGGCAGGAAGAAGCCGATGAGCAGGCCGGACTCGGCGAAGACGATGACCAGGACGCCGATCAGGCCGAAGGTCCCGATCAGATAGTCCGGGTCCAGCCAGCTCGGTCCGAGCGCAAGGGTAGTCACGAAGTCCGGGCTCCTGAGTCGATAGTCGGTCGCTCGTCGATCGGCGTGGTAGGCCGCCGCTCCAAGCTACCCGCCAAGTTATCAACGGATTGGCCGTACCCCACGTTCCACCGGCCCACTGGGGATGCACTGTGCTGGGACTGGGACAAAGCTGTGCGTCGGGGAAGAGCCGAGGAAAGACCGAGGAAAGGCGGGCGCGGATGAGCATCGAGGACTACGGCGGCGGACAGGCTGTCGGTGCCGACGTGTTGGTCGTCACTACGAACGACGTACCCGGATTTCAGGTGCAGCAGGTGATCGGTGAGGTGTTCGGGCTGACCGTGCGCTCACGCCACCTGGGCAGCCAGATCGGCGCGGGCCTCAAGTCGATGATCGGCGGCGAGCTGAAAGGGCTGACCAAGACCCTGGTCGAGACGCGCAACCAGGCGATGGAGCGGCTCATCGAGCAAGCGCGCTCGCGCGGGGCGAACGCGGTGCTGATGTTCCGTTTCGATGTGACGGACGCGGCGGATGTGGGCACGGAGGTCTGCGCGTACGGCACGGCGGTGGTCCTGACCCGCGTCTGAGCGCATGCCTGAGAGATCAGGGCTGAGCGATCAGGGCTGAGACGCGCGCCGGAACGGAGGCGTACTCAGCCGCTGTGGCGCTGCGCGTTCGCCAGGATCGCGTCCCGCAGATGCTCGGCCAGACCCGCCCTCATGGAGTCGTAGAACTCCTTGAAGCGCTCGTCGGACACATACATCTCGCCAAGGCAGGTGTGGATCTCATAGGTGCACTCGTAGAACCACTTGGTGATGTGGAGCCGGTGCTCCTCGGCCATATCCATGGCCCCCCGGCCTGCCGGCGCCTCACCGGCCGCCATCAGCGCCTCGTAGCGTGTCCCCCAGTCAGAGACCTCCTCCTGCATGCGCTTCCAGTCGTCCTTGGTGTAGCCGGCGGCCCGCCGCTGCGACTCGGCGTAGGCGGCGGTGTGGCCCCAGCGGCGCTCGGCCTCCTCTGCGTACTGCTCGGGGTCCTTGGCCCCGAAGACCTCGAACCTCTCCTCGGGCGTGAGGTTGATGCCCATCTTCTTCGCCTCCATGGCTTGTTCGACGGCGGCGGCCATCTGCCGTAGTTTGGCGATCCGGCCAGAGAGCAACTCGTGCTGTCGGCGCAGGTGCTCCTGCGGGTCCACGTCCGGGTCGTCCAGCAGCGTCGCCACCTCGTCGAGCGGGAAGCCGAGCTCCCGGTAGAAGAGGACCTGCTGCAACCGGTCCAGGTCGGCGTCCTCGTAACGCCGGTGGCCCGCGTGGCTGCGCCCGCTCGGGCAGAGCAGTCCGATCTCGTCGTAGTGGTGCAGGGTGCGCACTGTCACTCCGGCGAACCCGGCGACCTGTCCCACGGAGTAGCTCATCGCCGTCCGCTCCTTCGTTTTCTCGGTACGCGCCTCAGCCTGGGTCCTCACGCCACGTGAGGTGCAAGCCCACGTTGTCCTTCGCATTGTCGTTTCAGGGCTGGTTCTGGCAGGCCAGCCGGAACACCGTCCACCGCACGCCGTCCGGGGATATCCGGTACTCGCAGCGGCTGTCGACCGCCATGAAGCCCAGCGGGGTCCGCATGACGTACCCCGAACGGAAGTCCGTCTGCTCGAAGGTGCGCCCGCCGTCCTTGCTGGTGTAGACGTCCTGCTCCCCGTACAGCACAAGGTCGCCGCCGCGCCCGGGCACCACGTGGCCGAGCAGCGTCCGGGGCTCCCGCTCGGGACCCGTCGTCCACATCCGCTCCCAGGTGCGGCCTCTGTCGAGCGAGCGGTGGAGGGCCCGCAGCCCGTTCTTCACGTCGTCGGGATCAAGACTCCCGGTTTCCGCCGCGTAGACCGCGTCCTGGCCGACCGAGACCACCACTTCGCGGGCGGGCTTCTTTGTCGGACTCGGCAACGGGCTGACCGCCCAGTGCCGGCCCGAGTCACGCGAGACCGCGACCGCCACCGCGCCGGAGGCCGGGTCTCTGCCCGACACCCACCAGGAGCCGTCCGGCTCTGCCGCACTCGCGTAGACCGGCGCCATGTCCAGCGGCGGGCCCTGCGCGAGGAACCAGCGCCGCCCGTCCTTGGGCGAGAGCACCGCCATCCGGTGCCGGGTGCACTCCTGCTCCTCGGGGTCGGCCGATGACACGCACTCGGTGGACAGCACCGCGCCCTTCGGTATCGCCGTCACCGTGCCGTGCGCCTTCCAGTCGCCGGCCCGCCAGGACCGGCCGCCGTCCGCCGTGAACCAGGTACGGCGGCGCTGCGTCTCGCCGTGCTCCCTGATCCAGGCGCGGGCCGGGCCCAGGACCTGCAGTTCCGCGCTGATGCCCGAGTCACCGTGCACGTCGGGCAGCGGCGAGCGGCGCAGGACCCAGGAGGCGGCGCCCCGGTCGAGCACCGCGACGTACTGCTTGCAGAAGGCCTTCACCGACTTTGCCGGGTCCTCCGGCACACATTGAGCGAGCAGCGCGAAACCGCTGCCGTCGGCGGCGAACCGCACCTCGTGGGCCCAGCCGGGCAGCCCCGGCGAGGACGGTATGCGGGGCAGCGGAACCGCCCGCCCCCGCTCCCGCTTCCCGTCCCCCTTCCCGTCCCTGTCCCCGTCCCTGTCCCGGTTCCCCTTCCTGTCCACGTCCCCGTCCCCGTCCCCGTTCCCGTCCCGGGTCCCGGTCCCGACAGGCTCCTGACCCTTGTCCGCGCCCCGGACAGCGCCCCCGCCCGGCGGAGGTGACGGCCCGTCCGCCGAACAGCCCGCCAGCAACACCGCGAGCAGCGCCGCAAGCGCCGCCGCCAGAAACCCGGGCATCCCCGCGCCCGTCCCCGCACACCCGCGCATGAAGCTTCCCCCTGCCTTCAGACGACCCGCACGGAAGACCGTGCTGCCTCTGATACACCGCCCACCGGCTTCGGGTTCCGCTCCATGCGGAGGTAATTCCAAACGAGTTAGTTGCTGAGCCGCCTGAACCGCCGCACGGCCAGCGGGAAGAACACCGCCACCAGCGCCACCGGCCACGCCACCGCCATCAGCCCGGCATGCTCCGCCGCCCACGAGTCGCCCACCGGGATGCCCGACAGGTCCCGTACCGCCGTGGCCGTCGCCGACATCGGGTTCCACTCGACCGCCGCGCCCAGCCAGCCCGGCATCGACTCCGGCGACGCGAAGGCGTTGGAGAGAAAGCCGATCGGCCAGACCAGGATCTGCACCGCCTGCAGCATCTCCGGCTTGCCCGCCACCATCGCCAGGTAGATCCCCATCCACAGCATCGCGAACCGCAGCAGAAGCAGCACCCCCACGGCTCCCAGGAAGCCGCCGAACGAGCCGTCCCAGCGCCACCCGATCGCGTAGCCGACCCCGATCATCACGGCCAGGCCCAGCGCCGACTGAAGCATGTCCGCCGCGCTTCGCCCGACCAGCACCGCCGAGGACTCCATCGGCATGGAGCGGAACCGGTCGATGACTCCCTTGCCCAGGTCCTGGGTGACCGCCAGCATCGTGGACTCCAGGCCGAAGGCCATGGTCAGCGCGAGCATGCCGGGCACCAGATAGCCGACGTACGCCCCCTCGACGCCCCGCCCGCCGCCGATCAGATAGCCGAACATCAGCAGCAGCATCACCGGGAAGACCAGACCGACGACGACCGCCACCGGCTGTCGCGCCCAGTGGGCGAGTTCGCGCCGGGTCATGGTCCAGGAGTCGGCCAGCGCCCAGCCCAGACTCGTACCGGTCCGCACGCCCATATTCGTACGCACGCTCAGGTTCGTACTCATGCCGCGACCTCCTTCGTCAGATGCAGGAAGACCTCGTCCAGCGTGGGACGGCGCAGCGCGATGTCCTCCGCCTTGATTCCGACCGCCTCAAACTCCCGTACGGTCGCGATCAGCGCCGCCATCCGGTCCGCCACCGGCGCGCTGATCAACCGCCTGTCCTCGTCCATGTCGACCGTGCCCGCGGCCGTGCCCGCGCCCGCGCCCGCGCCACCAACTCCCACCGCGCGCGCCAACGCCGCCGCGCCGGCCGCCAGTTCGGCCGCGTCATGCAGGACGACAGTGATCCGGTCGCCGCCGACCTTCGCCTTCAGCTCGTCGGCCGTGCCGTCCGCGACGACCCGCCCGGAGTCGATCACCGAGATCCGGTCGGCCAGCTGATCGGCCTCCTCCAGATACTGCGTGGTCAGCAGTACGGTCGTGCCGCCGCCGACCAGTGAGCGCACCGCGCCCCACACCTCGGCCCGCCCGCGCGGGTCAAGACCGGTCGTCGGCTCGTCCAGGAACAGCACGTCCGGCTCGGTGATCAGCGAGGCCGCCAGATCGAGCCGCCTGCGCATCCCGCCGCTGTACTGCAGCACCGCCTTGCGCCCGGTGTCCGCGAGCCCGAACCGTTCGAGCAGCTCGTCCGCCCGTACGCCGGCCCGCCGCGCCCCCAGGTGGTACAGCCGCCCGAACATCTCCAGGTTCTGCCGGCCGCTGAGTTTCTCGTCCAACGCCGCGTGCTGGCCGAGCAGCCCGATCCGCCGCCGTACTTCGGCCGCCTCGGTCCGTACGTCGTGGCCCGCGACCCGCACCACGCCCTCGTCGTGGTTCAGCAGCGTCGCCATGACGCGTACGGCGGTGGTCTTGCCCGCACCGTTGGGCCCGAGAACTCCATGCACCGTGCCCTGCTCCACCACCAGGTCCAGCCCGGCCAGGGCGCTCTTCTCCCCGTACCGCTTATGCGCGCCCGTTACGACGATCGCGTCCGGCATACACTCCCCCAAAAACAGGTAGTCAAATTTGACTAGGTCGCCAAAGTAGACCAGTGAGCGCGATTAGTCAAACTTGATTAGGTCTGATCTTCCTCACGCGGCCTGCCCGCCGCGTACGGGTTCTTCTCGCCCTCCGCGAGCACGCCGACAAAGGGCTCACCCTCCCCCGCGAAGGTGTACGCCCCGCCCTCGATCCGCCGGATCAGGCCCCGCGTCCACTCCGCCCCGAAGTCCGAGGAGGACACCCACAGGTTCATGATCTCGCCGATGTGCCCGAGCGACTCGGGCCCCTCCTCCGGCGTGTAGTACTCCGTGACCGCGGAACGCCACGCCTCCAGGCCGCGCACCCGCTCCTTCAACAGCGCCACAGCCTCCTCCCGGCCCAGGTCGACAATGCAGCCGAGCCCCGCCGAGAGGTAGTCCATCTTCTGGTCGTAGCTGGTCAGCGACGTGCGGAGCAGGCCGAAGTACTCCTCGGCGCCACTTTCGGTGAGCTCGTACTCAATACGCGGCGGCCCACCGGCCGTCGACGGCGCGATCTCATGCGCGTGCAGCAGGCCCTGCTTCGCCATCTGCTTCAGCGCGTGATAGATCGAGCCGGGCTTGGCGTTGGACCACTCATGCGCGCCCCAGTACTCCAGATCGTTGCGGACCTGGTAGCCGTGCGCCCGCCCGTGCTGGCGTACGGCCCCCAGGACCAGCAGCCGGATCGCAGACATCCGCTTACCTCAGTTCTCCTGATTGCCACTGCGTTGTCACTGCATTGCCACTGCTTCTATTCAAGTTTGACTAGATTAGTCGTCATGACCGAGAAGACAGTTCCGATCCTGCCCTGCCAGACCCTTCAGCCCGTACTCGACTTCTACACCGCACTCGGCTTCGAGGTAACTTTCCACCAGAAAAGCCCCAATCCGTACGGCGTGGTCGAGCGCGGCGGTATCCAGTTGCAGTTCTTCGGGATGAAGAAGCACGACCCCGCCGCCTCGCTCTCCACCTGCTACGTCCTCACGGACGACGTCGACGGCCTGTACGAGTCGTTCCGGACGGGCCTGAAGGCAGCGTACGGAAAGATCCCGACCCGCGGTCTGCCGAGGATCGGGCAGCTCAAGGACACGAGCTACGGGGTGCGGCAGTTCCTGCTGAGCGACCCGGGCGGCAACTGCATCCGCGTGGGCCAGCAGATCAGCGAGGACCTGCACCACCGGCCCGCGCCCAAGGAGACCTTCGCGCGCGCCCTGCACCAGGCGACGCTCTTCGCCGACTCCAAGGAGGATCCGGCGGGCGCCGCGAAGATCCTGGACCGGGTGCTGGCGCTGGAGGACGAGCGGCCCACCCCGGCGCAGCTCGTACAGCTGCTGGAGCTGCGCGCGGAGATCGCCCACCGGCTCTACGACGACGAGGCCGCGGCTCGTCTGCGCGAGCGGGCCGCGGCGGTCACGCTCGCCGACTGATCCCAGCTGCCGCTAGGGCGTGTTTTGAAGTAGCGCCGTCCGCCCGAAGGGCGGGCCCTGCGGCGTCTGGTGCGTGCAATCGCAAGGCGGTGGGGGCACCCCCAGGCGAAGCTCTGGGGGAGTAATTGGGCGACTCCGACAACACCGCGAGTGCGCGTGCAACACCGCGAGTGCGCGTGCCAGGCGTCGCGGGGCTGGGGGTCCTCCCCTGGCTTCTCCCCCGTGGCTTCGCACGGGAGGTGCCCCCAGGGGCCCCCCACCGGACGAAGTCCAGGGGGAGGGACTTCTCAAACACGCCCTAGCCCCAGCTGCCGCCGCCCTGCTCCTCAGCCACCAGGTCGAACGCGCCCTTGCCGTCCAGCGACTCGCGGATGATGTCCGCGTGGCCCGCGTGCCGGCCGATCTCCTCGACCAGATGCACCAGCAGCCAGCGCATCGACACCGCGCCGTCCTTGGGGAACCAGGGCGCGGGCGGCAGCGGGAAGGTGTCGTTCAGGCTGGGCACCGAGGCGATGAACTCCTCCGTCTCCTTGGCCACCGACTCCCAGAAGGCCAGCATCTCCGGGATTGTCTCGCCCTCGACGAGGCGGAAGCTGTCGCTCCAGGTCTCCTGGGTGCGCGCCTTCTCGTTCGGCCGCTGCTGGGCCATCCGCAGCCAGTTCAGCTCCGTCTCGGCGACATGCTTGAGCAGGCCGGAGAGCGAGAGCTCGCTCGCGCTCGGGCGGCTCGCCGCCTGTTCCTCCGCCAGTCCGAGCACCGAGCGGCGGAGCGCACCGCGCTGTGCCTCGACAAAGGCGAGCAGCGCGCCGCGCTCGTCGCCGTGAGCCTCTGCGGGAACGTGAGTGACCATGATGGTGTCCGCCTTCCGAGCTTGGCTGGGTCGCCATTGCCGTTGCCGTCCTGCTCCGACAACAACCAAGCTACGGACCCTTGCGGTCAGCTTCTGTCCGCAAGGAAGGACGAGACGAGATCAGAAGGGGAACCGCGAGCGGCCGTACTGGATCGAGATCCACTTCTGGGTGGTGAACGCCTCGATCATCGACTCGCCGTTCAGCCGCCCGCTGCCGGAGTGCTTCTCGCCGCCGAAAGGCACGGTGGGCTCGTCGTGGACCGTACCGTCATTGATGTGGATCATGCCGCTCTCGATCCGCTGGGCGATCCGCACACCGCGCTCGATGTCGCCGGTGTGCACGGCGCCGCTCAGGCCGTACGGAGTGTCGTTGGCGATCCTGACCGCCTCGTCCTCCCCGTCGAACGGCACCAGCAGCGCCACCGGCCCGAATATCTCCTGCGACAGCAACGGCGAATCGGCCGCGAGGTCCGTCAGCACCGACGGGCTCACCAGATTACCGACGGCCGTGCCGTGCAGCAGCGCGGTGGCCCCGGCCCCGACCGCCTGGTCGACCAGCGTGGTCACCGCCTCCACCTGCTTGGAGTTGATGAGCGGGCCGATGTGGGTCTGCGGGTCCGCCGGGTCGCCGACCTTCAGCGTCTTGACCTTGGCGACGAACTTCTCGGTGAACTCCTTCTCCACCCGCCGGTCCACCAGAACGCGGTTGGCCGCCATGCAGACCTGGCCCTGGTGCACGTACCGGCTGAAGACGGCGGCATCCACGGCGTAGTCGAGGTCGGCGTCCTCCAGCACGATCAGCGCGCTGTTGCCGCCCAGTTCGAGGATGATGCGCTTGAACTGCTGCGCGCAGACGGTGGCGACGTGCTGGCCCACCTTGTCCGAGCCGGTGAAGGAGATCACCTTGGGCACCGGGTGCACCAGCAGCGCGTCGCCGATCTCGGCTGTGTCCGTGATCAGGACATTCAGCAGGCCCGCGGGCAGGCCCGCCTCCTCGAACACCTTGGCCACCAGCGACCCGCCGCAGATCGGGCTGTTCTGGTGCGGCTTGAGCACCACACCGTTGCCGAGCGCCAGCGCGGGCGCGACGGACTTGATCGCCAGCAGGAAGGGGAAGTTGAACGGACTGATGACACCCACGACGCCGACCGGGAGACGGTAGATACGGTTCTCCTTGCCTTCGACCGGCGAGGGCAGAATCCGGCTCTCGGGCCGCAGCGCCAGCTGCATCGCCTCGCACAGGAATTCCTTGACGAGGCGCAGCTCGAAGGCCGCCTTCAGGTGGGTGCCGCCGAGCTCGGCGATGATCGCCTCGGCGATCTCCTGCTCACGGTCGTCTATGACGCGCAGCGCGCGCTCGAAGACCAGCCGGCGGGAGTTCGGATCGGTCGCGGCCCAGCCGACCTGCGCGCGTTCGGCGGCGCGGTAGGCCTGGTCGACCTGGTCGGCCGTGGCGATCGTGATCGACGCGAGCTTCTCCCCGTCGTACGGATTGAAATCGATGATGTCCCATGAGCCGTCGCCGGGCTTCCACTCGCCGTCGATGTACTGGTGGGCCAGCTCGGTGAAGAGGGACGACATTGATCCGATTCCTTACCGCAGAGGTGAGCAGAGGACGACTGGAGACAGCCTCCAAACGGATGTCCGGTTTCCCGTCATCGTACTGATGTTTCACATCAGTTGGAGCAGCCCCCGGAGAAGATCCCGGCTCTCGGCCGGATCTGGACTGTCCTGGTGGAGCCGCTCCATCACCCGCTCGTACATGGCGACCTCTTCGCGCTTGTCGAGGTACAGGGCGCTGGTGAGCTGCTCCAGGTATACGACGTCGGACAGATCCGACTCCGGGAAGCGCAGCATCGTGAACGCGCCGCTCTCGCCCGCGTGCCCGCCGAAGGTGAACGGCATGATCTGAAGCGTGATGTTCGGCTGCTCGGACACCTCGATGAGGTGCCTCAACTGGCCCTGCATCACGGCCCTGTCACCGTACGGGCGGCGCAGCGCCGCCTCGTCCAGTACGGCGTGGAAGCGCGGCGCCCGCTCGGAGACCAGCGCCTTCTGGCGCTCCAGCCGGAGCGCGACGCGCCGGTCGATCTCGGCCCGCGAAGCGCCGGGCATGCCGCGTGTGACGACGGCGTGTGCGTACGACTCGGTCTGCAACAGGCCGTGCACGAACTGCACTTCATAAATACGGATGAGTGATGCGGCGCCCTCCAGGCCCACGTACGTCTGGAACCAGCCAGGAAGTACGTCGCCGTAGCTGTGCCACCATCCGGCCACATTGGCCTCCTTGGCGAGCCCCAGCAGCGATCCGCGTTCCGCTTCGTCAGCGACCCCGTAGAGCGTCAGCAGATCCTCGACGTCCCGCGCCTTGAAGCTCACCCGTCCCAACTCCATGCGGCTGATCTTGGATTCTGATGCGCGGATCGAGTACCCGGCGGCTTCGCGGGTGATGCCACGCGATTCTCGCAGCCGCCTCAGCTGGGAACCCAAAAGGATGCGCCGCACTACTGACCCGCTCGACTCGCCTGCGGTCACGACCCCAACCCTCCTCGTCGCTGCTACATCACTACTTGATGGTTTGGGTTGCCCCCGACCCTCAAGGGCCGGATTCTGCCATCAAAACGCTTTCAGCGCGTACTCGTTCGGTTACGGAGATGAGAAGGCTCGCCGGGCGGGGCGAAAGAGTTTGATGGAAGAAAAGGTAAAGAACCGGTATGTGATCGGACAGGTCCGGCGCCTGCACGTGCATCTGCCCTTGCATCTGCTCTACGCATTGGGAACCATGGTCCTCGCGCACCTGCGTGCTCGTTCGTGTTCCAGCGTCACAGCCGCGATTTCCGGGAGTGCCTCGCATGGGGATGAATGGATCGACCATGCTTGAGCCGTTAAGGCAAGGGCTTCCTCCTATAGATCCCGCCGCGGCTTCGAGCTCTGCCTCGTGCGCGCTGCCCGCACACTACGAAGCGGTGCGCGGGGCACGGCAGTTCACCAAGTCGACGCTGGGCCAGTGGGAACTGACCGATCGCTTCGACGATGTCGCGCTGGTCGTCTCCGAACTCGTCACCAACGCGCTACGGCACGCGGTGCCCGCCGAGGGTCAGCGGGAGACCCACCAGCCGCCCGTACGGCTGCACTTGATGCACTGGACGAGCCGGCTGGTGTGCGCGGTGCGCGACCCCAGCCAGGAGAGCCCCGGCGACGGCGACGGCGACGACATTGAGTTTCCCGACCCCTGTGGCGCGGCCGAGTCGGGCCGGGGACTGTTCCTGGTGGATTCCTTCAGCGACAGCTGGGGCTGGCACCCGCTGGCGGGGGCGTTGCAGGGCAAGGTCGTCTGGGCGCTGTTCCGCCTGGGCCAGACCTGAGCCAGAGACCGACGGCCGATTCCCCGGCCGGTCCACCGGACCGGCCGGGGAATCGGCCCGCGCCCGGGCCACCTCAGATCAGATGGTCGAACTCCCCGTCCTTGACGCCCAGAAGCAGCGCCTCGATCTCCGCGGGCGTGTAGACCAGGGCGGGTCCGTCGGGGTGCCGTGAGTTGCGCATCGCCACATCCCCATCGGGCAGCTTGGCGAACTCCACGCAGGAACCCTGCGAGTTGCTGTGCCTGCTCTTCTGCCAGACGACCCCATGAAGCTCCGTGGCCGCCATGCCGTTGTACGCGTGGTGCACGAGTAGCTCCCGGGAGACAAGATGCATGGGTCAACTGTCCCGGATCATAGCTGTGTTTCACGTGCCACTGCATGAGCAAATGCACGTGCACGCGCAGTGGTCCCTTGGTTACAACTCCGGTCACCACGACGGCAACAGCTTCTCCAGCACTCCCCTAGAAGACGTGCCCCGGGCCCGTTTGGCTCCCTTGTTCGGACTGATTCCGGTCCGCTTACGACCGGTTACGGTTCAGCGGCCGATCGATGAGTACGGCAGCAGGGCCATTTCGCGAGCGTTCTTGATCGCCCGCGCCAGTTTCCGCTGCTGCTGGGCGCTCACCCGCGTCACCCGGCGGCTGCGGATCTTGCCTCGGTCCGAGATGAACCTCCGCAGCAGATCGGTGTCCTTGTAGTCGATGTACGTGATCTTCGCCTGGTCCAGCGGGTTGGGCCGGGACTTGACGGGCTTGCTGCGCGGATCGGGGCGGCGGGGCATGTCAGACCTCCAGGAGGGAATCAAAGGCGGGCGGCAGCAGCTTCCAGGCGTCGCGCCCGGCGGCGTACTCGGCATCCGTCAGCAGGCAGGAGTCGAGGAGCTGCTCGATCCCGTCGCGGTCCAGACCGGGCGAAATGAAGACCAGGTGCTGGCAGCGGTCCCCGTGCTCGGGATGCCAGTCCAGTGCGGCAGCTGCCCGGCGTACCGGCTCGACCAGCTCCCAGGCGGCGTCCGGCAGCGAGGCGAGCCACGGCCCCGCGCTCTCGACGCAGAGCGCCCCGCCCGCCGCGTCCCAGGCCAGCAGTGTGTCGGGCCGGTCGGCGAGCCAGAACCTGCCCCGGCTGCGGGCCGCCGCGCAGGTCAGGTCCTCCAGCGCCGCGTAGAGCCGCTCCGGGTGGAAGGGGCGCAGGCGGCGCCAGACGTACGTAGCCACCCCGCGGTCGTCCGCGTCCTGCGGCAGCAGCGCGCACGCCGGGTGCTGCGCGGCGGCTGCCGCCCTGACGTCGAACCCCGCCAGCGCGGCGACGGCCAGTCCGGGCCCAGAGACGGCGACCTGCCGTGCGGTCGGATGGAGCTGGGCCAGCAGCGCGCGGTCCTCGTCGTCGGCCTCTTCGCTGTCGACCACGGCGAGCACAGGCGCGTACTCCAGCTGGCGGGCCCAGGTGTCGGCGACCGTGCGCTGGTCGGAGGCGGCGGCAGCGAGCCCGGCGTCGATCAGGTCGTCGCCGTTGCCGAGGTACGGCAGTAGCAGGGCCGGGTCGACGGCGGTCATCACCGCGGTCACGGTGAGGCCGTCGCCGCCGTGGGCCTCGATGACCTCGGCCATCACCTTGGGCTCGACGGAGTCCCACAGTTCTACGACCGCGAGGCGCGCGGAGCCGCCGGCCGCGAGGCGCGTCAGCTCCGGTACCAGGTCCTCGCGGAGCGCGCAGCAGGCGCAGTCGTTGACCAGCGGCGTCTCACCGGTGTCACGGACGCCGAGGGCGTCGCGGACGGTGCGTACGACCGTGCCCTGTACGGCGGTCGAGAGGTCGTGGTGGAGCGCGACGCTGCCGGGCACGGTGGCGAGCAGCCGCTCGACGGTGGCCCTGCGGGCGTCGGAGTGCAGTCCGCCGACGATGACGACCGCCAGTTCATGCGGCCGCTCATGGGCCTGCTCATGGGGCTGCGTCATCCCCGGCCTCCGTAACGCCGCTCGAAGCGTTCCACGCGTCCTGCCGTGTCGAGCACGCGCGCCGTCCCCGTATAGAAGGGGTGACTCGCCGAGGAGATCTCGACATCGACGACCGGGTAGGTGTTGCCGTCCTCCCACTCGACCGTCTTCTCGCTGGTGGCGGTCGAGCGGGTGAGGAAGGCGAAGTCGGCCGCCTTGTCGCGGAAGACGACGGGGCCGTACGAAGGGTGAATGCCGGGCTTCATAGAGCGGCTCAGCGCTCCTCTCGGAAGTCGACGTGCTTGCGGATCACGGGGTCGTACCTGCGCAGCGTCATGCGGTCGGGGTCGTTACGGCGGTTCTTGCGGGTCACGTAGGTGAAGCCGGTGCCCGCGGTGGAGCGGAGTTTGACGATCGGGCGGAGTTCGTTGCGAGCCATGGGGCTAGTATATGGAAATGGTTTCCATTACCAAATGGGCCGATCGAGACCGCCAATGAGAGGTGCATCACTCGTGTCCGCGCACTGCCAGCTGACCGGCGCCCAGCCGGGCTTCGGCAACAACATCTCCCACTCGCACCGGCGTACGTCCCGCCGGTTCAACCCCAACATCCAGCGCAAGCGCTACTGGCTGCCGAGCGAGGGCCGCCATGTCCGGCTCACGCTGAGCGCCCGCGCGATCAAGGCCATCGACACGATCGGGATCGAGGCGGCCGTGGCCCGGATCCGTGCCCGCGGGGTGAAAGTCTGATGGCGAAGCAGAGCAAGATCGCTCGCAATGAGCGGCGCAAGGTCGTGGTCGAGCGGTACGCGGCGCGGCGGGCGGAGCTGAAGGAGATCATCCGCAGGCCGGGCACAAGCGAGGACGAACGGTTCGCGGCGCAGCGCGAGTTGCGACGTCAGCCGCGCGACGCGAGCGCGACGAGGGTACGGAACCGGGACAGCGTGGACGGCCGTCCGCGCGGCCACCTGCGGAAATTCGGCCTGTCCAGGGTGCGGCTGCGTGAGCAGGCCCACGCCGGATTCCTGCCGGGGGTGCGCAAGTCCTCCTGGTAACTTGGCGCGGTCTTGCAACCGCGACATGGGGGACAGATCAGTGCACAAGCGCGTACGTATGTCAGTGGCCGCGGCGGGTCTTGTCGCCGCACTCGCGCTGACGGGCTGCGGCAGTGACGGCGACGACTCGGCCTCGGACAAGGCCTCGGCCACACCGGCGGGCTCGGGAGCGGAAACGGGCTCCGCGAGCATCGAGGGCGCGTGGTCCGGCAAGACGAGCGACGGCAAGTCGATCGACCTCGCCGTCACGGGCACGAAGGTGGTGCTGCTCGCCGACGGGCACGCGTGCACGGGCGAGGTGGCGGACCACGGCAAGCTGATGCTGTCGCTGAAGTGCGCGGACGGGAACACGGACCGCACGATGGGCACGATCGAGTCCAGCACTGACAAGAGCCTGGTCATCTCCTGGGACGCCGGCGCGAAGGACACGCTCTCGAAGTCCGCGGCGGGCGCGCTTCCGCCGGGCCTCCCGTCGGGGCTGCCTACTCCCTGACGCCTGGCCGACTTGCGTCGATTGCGGGCCGCGGACCTTGACGGGTTCGCGGCCCGTTGCCGTGTGGCGCGGGCGCGGGTTTTGAGGGCGTCGGGTTCAGCCGCAGCAGTCGCAACCGGCGCGGCAGCCCGCTGTGGCGGCGGGGGCCGCGCAGCAGCCTTTGCCCTGCCAGGCGTCGCGGCCTTCCTTGACAGCGATGACGGCGATGACGAGGGCGGCGATCGGGTCGGCCCAGGACCAGCCGAGGGTGGCGTTCAGTACGAGTCCGACGAGGAGCACGGCGGAGAGATAGGTGCACAGCAGGGTTTGCTTGGAGTCGGCGACCGCCGAGGCGGAGCCGAGTTCGCGGCCCGCCTTGCGCTGGGCGGCCGACAGGAACGGCATCACGGCCAGGGACAACGCGGCGATGACGATGCCGGGGATGGAGCGTTCGGCCTCGCCGGTGCCGGCCAGCGCGCGGGCGGCGTCGAAGGTGACGTACGCGGCGAGCACGAAGAACGACACCGCGATGATCCGCAGGGTGGTCTTCTCCCGCACTTCGCGCACAGCTTGCTCACGGGCGGAGAACTGCCAGGCGACCGCCGCGGCCGAGGAGACCTCGATGACCGAGTCCAGGCCGAAGCCGATCAGCGCGGTGGAGGAGGCGATCGTCCCGGCAGTGATCGCGACGACCGCCTCGATGACGTTGTAGGTGATCGTCGCCGCGACCAGCAGCCGTATCCGGCGAGTCAGGACGTCCCGGCGGGCCGGGGCCGAGCCTATGCCGATGGGTATCCCGGCGGTCATCTCAGCAGCAGCCCTTCTCATCCGCGTCCAGGCAGGTCTTGTCGGCCTCGACAGCCACCACGGCGGTGCGCAGATCGTCCAGCGCGTGCCCGAGGCGTTCGTCGGCGAGCTCGTAGCGGGTGCGGCGGCCGACGGGCACGGCGACGACCAGGCCGCAGTCGCGCAGGCACGCCAGGTGGTTCGACAGCCGGGTCCGGGAGATCTCCATGGCGTCGGCGAGGTCGGCGGGATGGGCCGGTGCCTCGCGCAGGGCGAGGAGGATACGGCAGCGGATCGGGTCGGCGAGGGCGCGGCCGAACCGCGCCAGCACCTCGATGTCGGGAGCGAGAGTCAGCACATCGCCGACAGTACACGAAAACCTGAATTCATCCTTTCCTGCATCCATGGGGCGCGGTGGAGCGGGCCGCGGACCTTGGCGGTTCGCGGCCCGTCGTCTTGTGATCCTTCCGTGGAACGCCGGGGCGCACCCCTTCGTGATGGGCACGACAAGGTTCTTGACCTTTAACGATGCCCCACCGCTCATGTACACCGAGGGCATGTACAGCGGCCAGATCATCGACGATCCAGGACTCGTGAGGCAGTACATGAACGCCTATAACCGGCTCCGGGCCGCCGCGCTGCCGCCGGAGGCGTCCCTAAAGATGATCGAGGCAGCGGCTGAGGACTATCGAAACGGCAAGCACTCACGTTGATTTGAGCTCCGTCACCTGCCGCAAGAACAGTTACACCAACGGCGAGGGCGGGCTCTGTGTCGAGGTCGCCCAGGATTTCCCCGGTGCGGCCCGCTGGCGTAAGAGCAACCACAGCGATGCCACCAGCGGAGAACGCCTTGGGGTCGCCAACATCCCCGGCATCGTCCCCGTCCGCGACTCCAAACGCCCCCACGGCCCCGTCCTGCTCATCCCCGCCCACTCCTGGGCCCCCTTCATCTCCGCCCTCAAGTAATCCGCGGGTACGCCCTCGGCATCTGCGCGCCGTCCGCCGCCGTCGTGCCGTGTTCCCAGCCCGCCAGGTCCGTCGCCCCGCGCACCCTCGTGCTCGTCGTCTCCGGGAACATCCGCTCCGTACGGTCCGTGACCGCCACGTCCCTCGATGCCAGTACCGGCAGCAGGTCCTCCGCCGCCGTCACGCTCTCCGTCGCCGCCGCCAGGCGTTCGCCGAGGCGGCTGGCGTACGCCATCAGGAACGACTGGCGGAAGGCCTTTGTACGCTTTCGGCCGCCCGCGCGCTGTGTCGCCTCCGCGCGGGTCATCGCCGTGGTGCCCTGGACCAGGAGTGACGTGTAGAGCAGCTCCACCGCGTCCAGGTCGCCCGCAAAGCCGACGACCGTCGAGAAGCCGAAGGCGCTGTTCCAGACCGCGCGGCAGCGGTTCGCGGAGGCGACCGCGTCGAGCAGGATCGCCTTCGCCGTTTCGTACGGGGTGTCCACGCCGATGCGGCAGGCCGCGGGCGTGTCCGGGCGGTGGGTCTGGGCCGCGAGCAGGGCTTCGTCGATGCTGTAACGGGCCATCAGTTCCTGCGCCTTCGCGGTGAGCGCCTCCGCCTCCTGCGGGTAGTCCGTGCCCTCCGCCTTGGCGAGCAGGGCGCGGATGCGGGTGAGCATGCGCGGCTCGTGCGGGGAGGGCGGCGCGGTGAAGGGGGCGCCGGGGGGCGGGGCGACCGGCTCGATCGCGGGAAGGCGGGCGAGTAGCCCGTACAGCTCCAGCACTGTCGTGGCGTACGAGAAGCGGTCGGCTCGGTAAGGGGCCGAGGGCTTCAGCTCCGTGAGTTGAGCCTGCCAGCGCGGGGCGAGGTGCGCGTACCGGGCGCTCTCGCTCTCGATCAGTTCCGCAAGCAGCCGCTCGTGCGCCTCGCCGAGGTCGCGGCGGACAAGCCGTACGACATCCGCGGGCTGCCAGCCGCGCTCCCAGGCACGGCGTACGAACTCCTCGCCGCGCCGTCGCAGTTCGGCGTCGGCGGACGGGTCGGCGGCCAGCAGGGACGCGCCCGTGTCGATGCCCTCGTGCCCGTCCGCGTACAACGCTGCGGACAGGGCTTTCTCGACCGTGCTCACGGGGCTCCTCCTCCTGGGCGTGTTCGTACCAATGATCCCAGGCGGGGGGTATGGCAGGCCCTACCCCCCACATGCCCCCCAGTGGTCGTGATCTCCGCTCCGGGAAACGGGAGCGTGGAGGCATGAACACCACCACCGTACGGCTCACCGCCCTCCGCCGCCTGCATCGCGAAGTCGTCGCCCTCGACGGCGTAGATCTCGACTTCCGCAGCGGGTCCTTCACCGCCGTCATGGGGCCCTCCGGGTCCGGGAAGTCGACGCTGCTCCAGTGCGCCGCCGGACTCGACCGGCCGACGTCCGGGGCCGTCGAGATCGACGGGATCGCGCTGGGCGGGCTGAGTGAGCGGCGGCTGACGCTGCTGCGGCGGGAGCGGGTCGGGTTTGTGTTCCAGGCGTTCAACCTCATTCCGTCGCTGACCGCCGCGCAGAATGTCGCCCTGCCGTTGCGGCTGGCGGGCCGTCGGCCCGTGCGTGCGGAGATACGGGAGGCGCTGGCCCGGGTGGGGCTCGAAGGGCGGACGAGACACCGGCCCGGGGAGTTGTCCGGCGGGCAGCAGCAGCGCGTGGCGATCGCGCGGGCGCTGATCACGCGGCCCGCCGTGCTCTTCGGTGACGAGCCGACCGGGGCGCTGGACACCCGGACCAGCCGAGACGTGCTGGTCATGCTGCGGGAGCTGGTGGACCGCGAAGCGCAGACGATCGTGATGGTCACCCATGATCCGGTGGCGGCGTCGTACGCGGACCGGGTCGTCTTCCTCGTCGACGGGCGGGTCGGCGGGGAGCTGGTCGCGCCGACCGCCGGGCGGGTCGCGGCCGAGCTCGCGGGGCTGGAGGTTGTGGCGTGCTGACCGTCGCACTCACCGCGCTGCGCGCCCGCTGGGCCACCTTCCTCGCGAGCTTCGTCGCCCTGGCGCTCGGCGTCGGGCTGCTGGCCGCCATGGGGCTCGGCATCGGCTCGACCTTCGACGCCCCCGAACGTGCGCCGCAGCGGTTCGCGTCATCGCCGGTCGTCGTGATGGGCAAGGACACCCTCACCGTCGAGGTGCGGCGCGGTCCTTCGACCCGGCAGATCTCGAAGAAGCTCGCCCATCCGCATCGTCTGGACGCCGGGCTGGTGCGGGAGCTGGCCTCCCTCGGGCCCGTGGTGCGGCGAGGGGGGTTGGATGCCGTCGGTGTGGATGCTCGGGTCGCCGCCGTACGTGAGGTTGTGGGCGACCGTGGCCACGTCCTCACCGGCGACGACCGCCGGCGCGCCGACCCCGAGCCCGAGCGCGACGCCGAGGCCCTCGTCGCAGTCAACTCCCTCCTCGGCACCGCCGGTGGCGTGTCCGCCTTCGTCTCCGTCTTCGTCGTCGCGTCGACGTTCGCCTTCGCGGTGGCGCTGCGCAGAAGGGAGTTCGGGCTGCTGCGCACGGCGGGCGCGACGCCGGGTCAGCTGCGTCGGCTGCTGCTGACCGAAGCCCTCGTCGTCGGCACGCTCGCCTCGGCGACCGGGTGTGTGCTCGGCGCGTGGGGTGCGCCGCGGCTCGCCCGGCTGCTGGTCGACGGGGATGTGGCCCCGGGGTGGTTCACGATCCGCGAGGCCGCCTGGCCGTTCCATGTCGCGTTCTGGACGGGGCTGCTGGTGGCGCTCGCCGGGGTGTGGGCCGCTTCGCGCCGGGCCGGGCGGATCGGGCCTGTCGAGGCGCTGCGCGAGGCGGATGTGGACACCGACGCGATGCCGCCGGGGCGGCGGCTGGCGGGTGCCGCGCTGCTGCTGGGCGGCGTGGGGCTGCTGGTCTGGACACTGGCGACCGACCCGTCCGGCCTGCTCAAGCGCAAGTCGTACACCACCCAGCCCATGGTTCTGATCACCGCCGTCGCGCTGCTCGCGCCGCTGCTCGTACGCCGTACGGCCCGGCTGCTGCCGCTGCCCGGGGCCATCGGGATGCTCGTACGGGAGAACACCGCGGCGGCTGTGCGCCGTACGGCAGCGGTGGCCGCGCCCGTGCTGGTCACCGTAGCGCTGGCCGGTTCGCTGCTCGGCAGCGCGGCGTCGGTGACGGAGGCGAAGGCGGCCGAGGCGCGCGAGCAGACCGCCGCGCAGCTGGTCGTGACCGGCGAGGATCTGCGGCCCGTCGAGCTGGCGGGGGCCACTGTCTCCGCCTCCGCGGCCACGGCCGTTTTCGTACGGGAGGACGACACCGCCCTCGTACGGTCGGAGGCCCGCGCGGTCGCCGACCCGGCCGCCTTCGCGGAGCTGGCGCGGCTGCCGGTCGTCGCGGGTGAGCTGGGCGACCTCGACGACCGTT
The DNA here is from genome assembly GCF_044548015.1 of Streptomyces sp. NPDC052236. Taxonomy (NCBI): domain Bacteria; kingdom Bacillati; phylum Actinomycetota; class Actinomycetes; order Kitasatosporales; family Streptomycetaceae; genus Streptomyces; species Streptomyces sp. NPDC052236. The sequence continues at coordinate 85,103 of NZ_JBIUBL010000025.1, forward strand.
CGATCGTCGTCAACGAGGAGTGGCGCAGCCATACGGTGGGCGACACGGTGGACGTCTGGCTCGGCGACGGCCGCCCGGTCTCGCTGCGGATCGTCGCCGTACTGGCCGTCGGGACCGGCAGCAACGGACCGTACGTCACCGCCGCCAACGCGCCCTCGGCGAAGATCGACCGCATGGATGTACGGGTGGGTGTGGGTTTGGGGCGCGCCGAAGCGGAGTCTCTTCGGCGCGAGCTTCGCGAGCGCAGCGGCGGGACGGTGCGGACCCTCGACGCGTGGGCCGCCGCCACCCATCCCCGTACCAGCGCGCATACCCGCCTCGGGATGCTCGTCGTCCTCGGCATCGCCCTCCTCTATACGGCGATCGCGCTCGCGGGCACCCTGCTGATGGCCACTTCGGCACGGACCGGCGAACTCGCTTCGCTGCGGCTGTCGGGCGCGACCCGGGCACAGATCCTGCGGGTCGTCACGGGCGAGACGCTGCTCGCGGTGGTGATCGGCACGGTGCTCGGCGCGGCGGTGACAGCCGTCAACCTGGCGGGGGTGGGGGCCGCGCTCGCCTCGGTGTCCGCGCCGGTGACGGTGGCGGTTCCGTGGGGGACGGCCGGTGCGGCGGCGGGGGTCTGCGCGCTGGTCGCGGTGGTGGGCGCGCTGCCGTCGGCGTGGCGGGCTACGCGGGCTTGATCGGCGCGTGATCGACCCCGCGCGTACGCTCCGCGGGTACGCTCCGCGCGCCTGCGGCGGTCGTACGCGATCGCCACCGCCGCCAGCAGCGGGTCGTATCAGATGATCAGCAGCGCGTTCTGGAACGGGCTGCCGTCGAATCCGTCGCCCAGTCCCGCGCCCAGCAGCCCCGGGACGAGCTCGCCCTACGTACGGGAGTGTCCCGCTCCGCCGCGCGGCGGAGCGGGGGCTACGACCCCGGGGAGCTTCAGGTGGTGCGCACGCTCTTCTTCGCCAGTTCGTAGGCGGGGAGCATCTGCTTGTGCTCCTCGGAGTCGAGTCCGCCCAGGTGCACGACGACCACGCCGCGCCCGGTCGTGACGGCGAACGCCCGCTCGTTCTTCGGCGCGTCCAGGAGCTCGCCGGTGTTGAGGTAGGTGACCTCGGTGACGGCGAGGTCGCCCGCCTTGATCTCCTTGTAGACCTCCTGCTTCCGGCTCTTCGCCTCATCCGCGACGAACGCTTCGAGCGCCTTGCGTACGTCCTCGCCGCTCTTGCCTCCGGTCCACACGCGGATGTAGCCGATGTTCCCGGCCGGCTTCGCATCGATCTCGCAGGCGAGTGTGACCGTGCCCTGGGTGAACAGCCCCCCGAACTCCCCTCCGGTGTCCGCCTTGACTGCCTCCGGCTTCCAGTCGGCCGCGAGGTCGAACGAGACCGGCAGGACGCACGCCGACCCCGCAGCACCGACCGTGCCGCCCTTCTCGGCGGCCGGCTTCGGCGGCTCCGCTGTCTTCTCCCCCGCCTTCTCCCCCGCCTTCTCCCCCGTCTTCTCCGCGGCGGCCTTCGTGGCCGCCGCGGGTCTCTCCGGCTCCGGCTCCGTCTCCGTCTCCGGCTCCGTCGAACAGCCGGTCAGTACCATCCCCATCACCAGCACTGCTGGCACCAGACTTCTCACTACGAATCCCCACCCTGGTTCCTGGCTCAGTTCGGCAAACACGATGGATCCTAGAGAGCCGACCAGCGGGGGAAGTCATCCGTACCTCTTACGCCCCCGTCGGAACGATCAGCAGTTTCCCCCTCACATGACCGGCCTCGCTCAGCGCCTGGGCCTTGGCCGCCGCCTCCAGCGGGAAGCTCTCCACCACCGGAATCCTGAGCCCGCCCCGCGCCGCCGACCGGACATGTTCCGCCAGGGCGATCTCCGGACGCTCCATGGTCTTCGCGGAGAACGTCACCCCGTGCGCCGCCGCGTCCGGGTCCGCGATGGTGACGATCCGGTCGGTCGTGCCGCCTCGCAGCTCGACCGAGGCCGGGAGCGCGCCCTTGCCGGCCGCGTCGAAAACGGCGGCCACGCCCTGGGGAGCGACCGCGCGAACGCGCTCGACCAGCCCGTCGCCGTACGCCACCGGGATCGCGCCCAGCTCCCGCAGGTAGCCGTGGTTGGCCGGGGAGGCGGTGCCGATCACCGTCGCACCGGCCGCCACCGCCAGCTGGACGGCGGCCGCGCCGACCGCGCCCGCGGCCCCGTGCAGCAGCAGCGTCTCGCCGCTCCGGACACCGAGCAGGTCGAGCACCCGCTGGGCGGTCTCGACCGCGATCGGCAGGGCCGCGGCCTGAGCCCAGTCGAGTCCGGCGGGCTTGCGGGTGAAGGACTCGGCCAGGGCGTAGGTGGCATACGCGCCGGTGACGCTCCACCCCACGACCTCGTCACCGACCGCGGTACCCGTCACTCCCTCGCCGACCTCGTCCACGATGCCGGCGAACTCCAGGCCGGGGACCGCGGGGAACGTGGTCGGGAAGAGCTGGTCCATCCAGCCGTTACGGATCTTGTAGTCGACCGGGTTCACCCCGGCCGCCTTGACCTTGACCCGCACCTGGCCGGGGCCTGCGTGCACCTCTTCGACCTGCGTGAGACGCAGTACCTCGGATCCGCCGAACTCTTCGAAGACGATCGCTTCCATGGTGGCTCCTTCCGCCGTGATCAACTCTCGGTGTCGCGCGGGCCAGGCCCGGCCCGTCTTTCGGACAGTTCGACCTGGCCGAAGGAACAGGGGCCCGCGCCCGGCCCGGCCGTACGCTGGCCGTCATGGAACTCACCGGATCCGTGTCCGCCGCGTCCGCCCTGGCCGCCGCCTCCGACGTACTCCGGCAGCCGATGGGCGAGATCCTGCCGCGGCTGTCCGCCACGCTGGAGAGGCTCGTGCCGCATGTGGCCGCGGCGGAACTGTCGCCGCAGTGCGCGCACTCCCCGTTCAAGGCGTACAGCAAGGCGTACGGCAAGACGCACGGCGACAGCTCCCTCCTCCACCGGATCACCGCCGCCGACCTGCATCGGCTGGTCGCCTCGGTGGCCGACGGGCAGCCCTGGCAGGGCACCGCCAGGATCGGCGGGGCCGAGCACCCGGTGCTCGCGGTGGCGAGCGACGCGACGCCGCGAGGGGCGCTGCTCGTGCTCGTACGGAGCGAGGGCAGCGCGCTCGCCGCATCGGACACCGCCGTCGTACAGGCCATGTGGTCCCTGGTGACCAGCCACCGCGACCGGCTCGCCACCGAGGCGGTGCCGACCACCCTCGCCCAGTCGCGGGCCTCCGCCGGGGAGCGGGCCAGGGTGATCGCCGAGCTGAGCGAGGCGCATGCGACCGCGCTGTCCGGGCTGCTCGGTGTGCTCCGCAGCCGGAATCTGGACGATGCCGGGGCCCGCGCCACCGCCGTCGAGCTGGCGGTGAGCGCGCTGCTCGAACTGCGCGCCGAGACGGAACGGGACCGGGCGGTCGCCGAGGAGCCCGCCGGGGCGGCCTTCGCCCGGCTCGCGGACTCGCTCCGGCCCTTGGTGCGCCACAGCCCGGTCCGTCTGGAGCTGGGCGCGCCCGACTCCAGCCGCCCGCTGGCCTCCGATGTGGCGCACGCGGCGCGGGCAGTCGTGCGGGTGGTGCTGATGACCGCGCTGGAGCAGGTGGAGGTGGGCCGGGTCCACGTCGGCTGGCACCTCACCGAGAGCGAACTGCGGGCGACGGTACGGGACGACGGGCCCGGCTCCCTCTCTGCCTGCACGTTCACCCCGCACCGGGTGGGCGAGCGGCTCGCCGCGCTGGGCGGGCGGCTGGACGTGGACGCGGTGCCGGGCTGGGGTACGACGGTCACGGCGACGATCCCGCTGGGGGCGCCGGAGACCGCGCCCGCCGCTCCTCTCGGCTCACTGGGGGCACGGGAGCTGGAGGTGCTGACGTATCTGGCCCGCGGGCACCGCAACCGGGTGATCGCGGAGCAGTTGCACATCAGCGAGTCGACGGTGAAGTTCCATGTGGCGAACATCCTGACCAAGCTGGGGGTCGCCTCGCGGGGCGAGGCGTCGGCGCTCTTCCACGCGGCGGCGTAGGGCGTGTCGCCCTAGGGCGTGTCGCCCTAGGGCGGGTCGTCCCAGGTCACGGGCGTTGTCAGTGGCTGCTGCCACACTCGCACCCATGAGCGAACGATGGGCTCTGGCGACTACCGAGGGAGACGGGGCACGGCTCGTCCCCCTCGGCCCCGACTCCCTGCCCGCCGGACCCGTCCTGGAAGAACCCGATCTGGTCGAGGCCGTCCGGTCCCGGCTGCCCGAGGTCGGGCGGTGGGTGTGGCGCTCCACCGCCGAGATCTGTCCGCGGCTGCTGGCGGCCGGGGTCCGCGTCGAGCGGTGTTACGACATCGAGGCCGCCGAGCTGCTGGTGCTCGGCCACGAGGGGCGGCTCGGGGAGCCCCGGTCTGCCGCGGCGGCCTGGGCGCGGCTGCACCGCGGGCCCGTACCGCCCGATCCGCCGCCGCGCGCGGCCGTGCCCGGCTCGCAGTCCTCCCTCTTCGAGCCGCAGCCCGCCTCCGTACCGCTCGAAGCGCTCCTTGAGGTCTACGCCGAGCAGCAGCGAAGACACGCCGCCGCCGAGCACCCGGGGCGGCTGCGGCTGCTCACCGCCGCCGAGTCGGCCGCGATGCTCGTGGCCGCCGAGATGAACGTCGCGGGGCTGCCGTGGCGGGCCGATGTGCACCGGGATCTGCTGCATGAGCTGCTCGGCGAGCGGTACGCGGGCGGGGGCGAGCCGCGCAGGCTGGCGGAGCTGGCGGACGAGGTGTCGGCGGCGTTCGGGCGGCGGGTGCGGCCGGATCTGCCCGCGGATGTGGTGAAGGCGTTCGCGCAGGCGGGCATCAGGGTGAAGTCGACGCGCCGCTGGGAGCTGGCGGAGCTCGACCATCCGGCCGTGAAGCCGCTGATCGAGTACAAGAAGCTGTACCGGATCTGGGTGGCGCACGGCTGGAGCTGGCTCCAGGACTGGGTACGGGACGGCCGGTTCCGGCCCGAGTATCTGCCCGGCGGTACGGTCTCCGGCCGCTGGACGACCAATGGGGGCGGGGCGCTGCAGATCCCGAAGGTGATCCGGCGGGCGGTGGTCGCGGACGAGGGCTGGCGACTGGTGGTCGCGGACGCCGACCAGATGGAGCCCCGGGTGCTGGCCGCGATCTCCCGTGACCGCGGCCTGATGGAGGTCGCGGGACACGACGGCGACCTGTACAAGGCGCTCTCCGACCGGGCGTTCTCCGGCGACCGCGACGACGCCAAGCTGGCGCTGCTGGGCGCGATCTACGGCCAGACCTCGGGCGACGGGCTGAAGAACCTGGCCATGCTCAGACGCAGATTCCCGAAGGCCGTGGGGTACGTGGACGACGCGGCGCGGGACGGCGAGGAAGGCCGTCTCGTACGGACCTGGCTGGGCCGGACCAGCCCGCGCGCGGCCGGGGCGGGCGACGACGAGGAGGCGGGCATCCCGCAGGAGAGCACAGAGCTCCCCTCCGGGAACACGGAGTTCACGCCGGGCTACGCCTCGTCGAACGCCCGGGCGCGTGGCCGGTTCACCCGCAACTTCGTGGTGCAGGGCAGCGCGGCCGACTGGGCGCTGCTGATGCTGGCGGCACTGCGGCAGGCTATTGCTCCGATGCGCGCGGAGCTGGTGTTCTTCCAGCACGACGAGGTGATCGTGCACTGTCCGGCGGAGGAGGCGGAGGGGGTGGCGGCTGCGATCCGCGCGGCCGGGGAGCTGGCCGGGCGGATCGCCTTCGGGGATACGCCGGTGCGGTTTCCGTTCACGACGGCGGTGGTGGAGTGCTACGCCGACGCGAAGTGACCTGGACCCCCACGTGAACCCTGACGTACGCCGTCGATCGTCGGACCTTGTCCGTCCGGCCATCGGTTGCCCCTGAGCGAGCTGCGGCCCATGGTGGAAGCAATGACGCAAGGGCGAGATGAGCGGCATGAGGAGATCTGAAACCGTCAGGGGCAATGGGGCGGCGCGGTCAAAGGCTCCCGCCGGCCAGGCGGACACGGCCAGAGCCACCGTGAACGCGCGTGGCCTCGTGACCGGCTGGAGCGAGGGAGCCCAGCGGCTGCTCGGCTACCGGCCCGCGGAGGTCGTGGGCCGGGCCGCGGCCAGGCTGCTCGCCGAGGAGCCGCCCGCCGAGACCTTGCGGGCCCTGGAGACGCTGCCGAGGTGGGACGGCACGCTGACGCTGCTGCACCGGGACGGGCACCGGGTCGCGGTGAGCCTGCTGGCCCACCACCTGGAGCCGGACAGCGACGGCGACGGCAACGCCGCCGCCGTCGAATGGCTGCTGGTCTCGCCGCTGGGAGGCCCGTCGCCGCCTCCCGAGGACGAGCCGCTGATGATGCCCGCGTTCACCGAGTCCCCGTGCAAGATGGCGCTCTACGACACGAACCTGCGGCTGCTGCGGGTGAACGCGGACATGGAGCGCACGATGGGCCTGCCCGAGGACGCGATGCGCGGGCTGCGCCTGTCGGAGATCGTGATCCACCCACAGATCCAATGGATCGAGCAGCACATACGGCAGGCGCTGGAGACCGGCGAGCGACAGCAGGTGGACACCACCATGAACCTGCCGGGCCACCGGGGCGAGAGCGTCTGGTTGACGTCCCTCGCTCCGGTGCGGAACGCCGAGGGAAAGACGCGGGGGGTGATCCTCGCCGCGCACGACGTGACCGAGCAGCACCTGGCCCAGCGGCGGCTCGCCCTGCTCAACGACGCCAGCATCCGCATCGGCTCCACCCTGGACCTCTCCCGCACCGCCCAGGAACTCGTGGACGTGGCCATTCCGCAGCTCGCGGACTTCGCCACCGTCGATCTGCTCCCCTCCATCGAGGGCGGCGACGAACCGCGCGCGGGCACACCGCCCAGCCCCGTGATGCTGCGCCGGGTCGCGCACCAGTCGGTCCTCGACGGCTGCCCCGAGGCCGTGGTCGAGCGCGGAAAGATGACCGCGTACCCGGACGGGACGCCCGTGGCCGAGTGCCTGGCCGCCGGTCGCCCGCTGATCCGCAGGACCGGCCCCGCCACGGTGGTCGAGTGGGCGGCCCAGGCCCCGGACCGGGCCGAACGGGTGCTGCAGTACGGCTTCCACTCGGTGATGGCGGTACCGATACGCGCCCGCGGCATCACCCTCGGCGTGGCGACCTTCTCCCGGCACCGGCACCCGGTCCCCTTCGAGCAGGACGATCTACTGCTGGGCGCGGAGATCACCGCCAGGGCGGCCATATGCATCGACAACGCCCGCCGCTACGCCCGCGAGCGCGCAACCTCTCTCACCCTCCAGAGCAGTCTGCTGCCGCAACGACTGCCCCGGCAGGCCGCCGTCGAGTTCGCCTCCCGCTATCTGCCCGCCAGCACACAGGAGGGCATCGGCGGCGACTGGTTCGATGTGATCCCGCTGTCGGGCGCCCGGGTCGCCCTCGTCGTCGGCGATGTCGTCGGCCACGGCATCCAGGCCTCGGCCACCATGGGACTGCTCCGCACCGCCGTACGCACGCTCGCCGATGTCGACCTGCCGCCCGACGAACTGCTCACGCACCTGGACGATGTCGTGAACCGGCTGGCCTCCGAGGCCGCCGAGACCGCCGACAGCGAATCCGCCATCGCGGCCGGTTTCCGCGACTTCGGCGATATCGGCGCCACCTGCCTGTACGCCGTGTACGACCCGGTCTCCCGCCGCTGCACCCTGGCCCGCGCGGGCCACCCCTCGCCCGCGCTGGTGACCCCGGGCGGCACCGTCGAGCTGCTCGACCTCCACGCGGGCCCGCCCCTGGGGCTGGGCGGCCTGCCCTTCGAAGCCACGGAGCTGGAGCTGCCCGAAGGGAGCATCCTCGCCCTGTACACGGACGGTCTCATCGAGGCCCGTGACCGCGACATCGACGTAGGCCTCGGCGCGCTGCGCGAAGTGCTGGCCCAGCCGGCCCCGTCGCTGGAAGCCACCTGCGACACCGTGCTCAAGTCGCTGCTGCCCGACCGCCCCACCGACGATGTGGCGTTGCTGCTGGCCCGTACGCGTGCCCTGGACGCGGCCCATGTCGCCACCTGGGACATACGGCCCGACCCCGCCGCGGTCGCCGAGACCCGTAGAGGCGTCCGCAGGCAGCTGGCCGCCTGGCATCTGGAGGCGGCGGGGTTCGTCGCGGAGCTGGTGGTCAGCGAGCTGGTCACCAACGCCATCCGGCACGCCGCGCCGCCCATCCAGCTACGGCTGATCCATGACTCCGCTCTCATCTGCGAGGTCTCCGACGCCAGCAGCACCGCCCCGCATCTGCGCCGGGCCCGGATCTTCGACGAAGGGGGCCGTGGCCTGCTGCTGGTCGCGCAGCTCACTCAGGACTGGGGCACCCGCCAGACGTACACAGGCAAGACCATCTGGGCCAAGTTCCCCCTTGGCTGAGGCACGGCCGGCCAGGCTGATGCCTTGTCAGAACGCTTTACGGCTCGGCGGCGGGGCCGCCACCGGCCAGGTCCGTGCGTGAGATCGGTGTGCTCCGCCTGGGGGCCGAGGGGATGGACACCAGCGAGATTTCGAGCAAGCTTTCGGAGTTGCAGCGTCTCTGGTCAGTGAGGCGGCCGATAAGACGTTTCAGCCCTTTTTCCCGCGGTGCCGCTGTACGGCGTCGTTGTTGGCGCACCTGAGGGAGCAGTAGGTACGCCGGCCGTTGCGTGAGGTGTCGACGAAGACCAGGTCACAGGTCTCGCGTGCACACCTGCCTAGCCGCCCCGGGGCCGCGAAGCACACAACGTAGGACAGCCCTGCGGCGGTGAGGGCCTTGATGTGCGCGGCGGGGTCGGCGCCGTCGGAGCTGTAGTGCAGATGGGGCGTCCCGTCGTGCAGCGAAATGTGCGGACGGCTGGCGGATTCCACCAGCAGGGCGTTGATCTCCGCACAGCGCCGGTCGACGGGCTGCTCCCCGAAGCAGACACCGAGCCGCCGGCTCCACTCCCAGACCTCGCGCGTCTGCGCCGGGGAGAGGACGCGCCCGCTCGATCCATGAGCGCCGAGGATGCGCTCCAGCTCCTCCGGCGTCCACGGGGAACGGCTGTTGGCGAGAGTGGCGGCAAGGCGGGCCGCCTCACCCCCGTAATGGTTGAACTGCATAAAGCAATTACAGCATGGTGGTGATCCCGACCGAAGAGGGAGTCCAAAAGGGCGCCCAAAGGGGTCCAAGAGGGCGTCCAAGAGGGAGCCGCACGCCATGTCCAGGATGTCCAGGCATCGTCACGCGAGCTTGCTTCCGCTGGCTCTGGTGCTGGCGCAGATCTGCAGCCTGCACCTCGGATCCGCGGTGGCCAAGGGCGTATATCCACAGGTCGGACCCACCGCGCTGGCGGGTATGCGACTGCTGTTCTCCGCCCTGATCATGTGGGCGATCGTCCGTCCCAGCCCCCGGCGGCTCGACGGGCGCCAGTGGCGGGCCGTGATCGCGCTCGGCCTGGTCCTCGCGGCCATGAACGTCGCGTACTTCCAGGCCATCAGGTATCTGCCGATCGGCATCGCATCGACGGTGGAACTGCTGGGCCCGCTGACGCTCGCGATCGCCCTGTCCCGCCGCACGAGGGACCTGGCCGCGGGGCTGCTGGCACTGCTCGGCGTCCTACTGCTGGCGACCCCGGACGGCGGTCTCCCTGCGGCGGGCCTGCTGCTCGCCGCCTCGGCGGCGCTCTGCCGCGCCGCCTACGTCGTGCTCAGCCGCCGCGTGGGCCGGCGGTTCCCGGACGCGAGCGGCCTCACGCTGGCGCTGGCGGTGGGCGCGTGCGCGCTGACCCCGGTGGCGGTTCTGTCCGGAGCCCCCGAGCTGGCCGCGCACCCGGGTCTGCTCGGCGTGGGCCTGCTGGTGGCGGTGCTGTCCTCCCTCATCCCGTACGCCCTGGACATGACGGTCCTCCGCCGCGTGAGCGTCCGCACTTTCGGGATCCTGCTCTCGCTGAGCCCGGCGGTGGGCGCGGCGGTGGGTGCTCTGTTCCTCGACGAACACCTCACCTCACGGCAGGTGCTGGCGCTCGCGCTGGTGGTCGGGGCGACGGCGTGGTCCATCGGCGCCTCACGGGACCCGCGCGACGCCGACGACCACGCTCCCGAGCCCTCGCACGCCCCGGAGCCCCGGGGCGAGGACCAGTGCCCGATCTGCGGACGGCCGGGCGACTTCACCTGGACGCTGGAATCCCAGCACCGTACGACGGAGGGCCTGGTCGAATACTGCACGTCACCATGCGGCTGCCTGACGGTGCTGGTGGACGGTCACCTGCTGAGGTCGGTCCCGGCAGCGAAGTCACTCAGGTGAGAGCCGACCGGACGCCCGGGCAGTAACGCCAAGCAACCCTTTGGTCTTGATTCACATCCTCGTGTGGTAGAAGAGGCGCCCGAAAAATCCCGGACGCCTCGGCAGGAGTGCCAACCACCAGGAGGAGCACATTGATTGGGGCCCGGAGCATATTGGTCGCCGCTACGGCGTTACTCACCATGGCCGTGGCCTCGCCAGGGCCGGCGAGTGCTCATCAGTCGGCCGCTCCCCTGCCGTCCGCGCCACGGACCAGCCCGGACGGCGAACTCCCGGAGGGTTGGCAGTTCACAGGCGGCGACTCCGGTCAGCAGCTGACCTGGCACTCGGCCAAGCCGGTGCCCATGGGCGACGCCCAGGTCGAGTTCTACGCCGGAGAACGGCTCCTCGGCACGCCCGTGGCCGCGAAGGACCGCCGTGCGTTCAGCCTCAGCCTCGCCGGCGTACAGCTGGGACCGGTGACGGAGTTGCAGGTACGCGCCGGTGGGCGCCGCCTCGACGAAGCCGGTGCCAAAGCGGGCGCCAAGGCGGGCGCCGAGGCAGGCGCCCGGGGCCGACGCTCCGTACCACCCGTGGCGAAGCTGCCGGGTCTCCCACTGCCGGCCAACCCCGTCGACCCCGGTGTCCCGGGCCCGTACCGGACGGTCACCGGCGAGTACACGCTCAAGTCGGTACAGCTGCCCGGCTTCCCCGCTCCCGTGGAGATGCGCGCGGAGGTGGTGGCGCCGGCCGGTGCCCCGGGCCGCCGCCCGCTGGCGTTGCTCCTGCACGGCCGCCATTCCACCTGCTTCACCCCCGAGGGCGAGATTTCGGGCGAGTGGCCATGCCCGGCCGGCGAGCAGCCGATACCGAGCCACCGCGGCTACCTGAGTGCCCAGAAGGTCCTGGCGTCCCAGGGGTACGTCACGGTGTCCATCTCCGCCAACGGCATCAACGGGCAGGACTACTTGGCCGACGACGGCGGGGCGCAGGCCCGCTCGTCCCTGGTACGGCTGCACCTCGCCCGCTGGGCGGCCTGGGCGGGTGCCGACCGCGCCACGGCACCCGCGAGCGTACGGGCGGCACCGCCCGCCGACTTGTCCCGGGTGCTGCTGGTCGGCCATTCACGGGGCGGGGAGGGCGTGAACCGGGCCGCGATGGACAGCCTCTCCAAGCCGCCCGCCGACCAGGACGGTTACCGGGGCCCGGTGCGCTGGAAGATCCGCGGCACCGTCCTCATCGGCCCCACCATCTTCGGGCAGAATCCGGCGCCCGAGGTGCCGTCCGTGACGATCCTGCCCGGCTGCGACGGCGACGTCTCGGATCTGCAGGGTGAGATCTACGTGGACGGCACGCGCGGTGTCAGCCGTGGTGCCGCCCTGCACAGCGCGGTCTATGTGACGGGCGCCAACCACAACTTCTTCAACAGCGAGTGGACGCCGGGGCAGGCCGAGGCGCCGGCCAACGACGACTTCTATGAGGACGAAGAACAACCGGACCCGGTGTGCTCGGTGGGCACGGCGACCCGGCTGACCGCCACGCGGCAACAGGCCGTCGGCTCCACGTACATCGCCGCCGCGGCCAGGTTGTTCGTCGCGGGTGACGACCGGGTACGTCCGCTCCTGGACGGCTCGAGCGTACGGGCGAAGTCGGCGGGCCCCGCTCGCGTACTCACGCACGCCGTCGGCGCCAACCGGACCGGCTCGTTCCTGCCGGACGCGTCGGTCGCGGTGAACGGCGGCCGGCTGTGCGCGCAGGTGGATGCCGACCCGGCCACCGCCTGCCTCAACCCGGAGGAGCCCGGGGCCTCGCCGCACTTCGCAGAGTGGGAGACGTCGCCGGAACCGGGCCGCCACGCGGTGGCGTTGCGCTGGTCGGCACCCGGCTCCGTGGTGCGGATGAGTCCCGTGCGGCCGGTCTCCCTCGCCGGCGCCCAGGCGCTGACCCTTCGGGTCATCGTCCCGCCGAACACCACCGGCACCTCGATGGACGTCTCCGTCGCCGACGCCACCGGCCGGCGGGCGACCCTCGGCCGGGTCCGTGTCGACGGGCTGCCGGGAAGCGAGCGGACAGCCTCGTACTGGGCGCGGGAGGTACGCGTACCGCTGACGGCCGCGGCCCGGGCCGGTCTGGACCTGAGGCGGTTGAAGAGCCTGGAGCTGACGCCCCGCAGCGGGTCCGGTCAGGCCTGGCTGGTGGACGCCTGGGGCTGGCGCCCCGGCACGCCCGCCGTGCGGCCGACCCAGCAGCCTCGCGTCGACATCGGCCGGCTGACGGTCGATGAAGGCGATTCCGGAGTGCGGACCTTTTCCGTGCCGGTACGGGTCTCGGGGCAGGGCAGCGGCCAGGTCCGGCTGTTCGTGACCGATCCGGCCACGGACGAGTCCACGTCCCGGCTGGTGACGGTGCGGCCGGGCAGCCAGACCGTCGACGTACCGGTCGATGTCCACGGCAACACCCGCTTCGGTCGCGGCACAAGCCACACCGTGTTCGTGAAGGCGGTCCGGAACGCGGTGGTCGGCTCCCACCGGGGCGGCCTGACCGTGGAGGACGACGACCCGATGCCCACGATCAGCGTGAAGCCGGTCGCGGACCGGGTCACCGAAGGGGGCACTCTGACCTGGCGGCTGACGATGTCGGCGGTCGCCGACGCCGATATGTGGATCGATGTGAATGTCCTGCCGGTGAGCGACGGCGTCGAGCTGTCCAGCAAGGATGTCGACCCGGTCTGGTTCGCGGAGCACTCCCGGGAGGAGGAGTCTCCGGACCCGGCGCGAGCGTTGTCCGAGGTGGAAGGACTCTTCTTGTACGCCGATGTACCCGCGGGGCAGCTGAGCAGCGAGATCACGGTCCCCACCCTCGCGGACGGGATCGGCGAGCCGGAGGAACTGCTGCGGCTCCAGACGCGCGTCTACGACGGAGAGGACGGGTCCGTGGAGGGCCCGGTGCTCACCGGCACGGTGGTGGACGCACAGTAGAACGCACAGCAGGACGCACACCAGGCGGTGCGGAAAGCGGTGCGGAAAGCGGGCGCGGGGTGCCGGAAGTCTTCGGCGCCCCGCGCCCTTTGCCGGGGGGTCTTCTATGGGGCGCCGTTACGGTCCTCCAGATAGCGGGTGTGAGTCTGCTGACGACGGGACTCCACCTCACGCAGGGCGGTGGCGATGGCGTCCGCCTCGTCGAAGAGCAGCCCGAGCTGTCGCTCCAGATGGCGTTCGGGCGACTCGGTGCCCGGGTTGAGCCGGGTCCACCAGCGGGTGCGGTTGTAGGTGTCCACCGACTCGGGGATGTCCTGGCGGATCGCCCGGGACAGCGAGTGCACTGCCTCCGGGTCCACGGCGAGCGCGTCGGTGACCCAGCCGGGCTCCAGCAGCACGGCGATGAGGCCGTTGAGCTCGGTGAGTTTGCCGGCCGCCGCGGGTGGCAGATCGACCTCGCCCAGATAGCCGTGGAGGGTGGCGAAGTCGTCGCGCAGCTGATCCAGCTGAGCGACCGCGTCGGCGAAGCCGGGTGCCGCCGGGCGCTCGGGCGGGGCGATCAGCGCCCCGGCGCCGTACAGTCCCGCGATCACGAACGGCCAGTACGCGCCCGCGAGCCCGGCGAAGGTCAGGGCCAGCCCGACGAGCCCCAGCGCACACCCGGCGAGGTTCTTCCGGGACTCCAGATACCGGAGGAGTCCCTGGGCAGGCTTAGCAGGCTTATTGGTATCCACGGATCTCCTCGAAGGCGCCGTCCAGCGAGCCCTTCGTCGCGTCGAAGAGCCGGCCGCCGGTGAGGGCGGCGATGTCCGACAGCTCCGTACGGTCGGAGTCGCCGAAGAGAATGGGGAACACGGGGGTGTGCCGGCGCTCGGCGGGCAGCCTCCGGTAGAAAGCCTCGAAGGCCCGGGACGAAATGCCCTCGGTGTTCGCGCCGTCCGTCATCAGCACGACAGAGGTGAAGGTCTCGGAGGAGTCCGCGGCGCCCAGCCGCTTGTACGCCTCCTCCAGGCTGCTGTAGATCGCCGTCCCGCCGTCGGCGGTCAGCGCGCCGGCGTCGGCACGGATCGCGGCCAGGGCGGTGGTGGGGCTCGCCGGGTCGACCGTATGCGTACGGACCTGTTTGACGGTCGAGCCGAACGGCATGAGCGTCACCTCCTCGCGGTCCCGGAACTCCTCGGTCAGCTCGGTGAACGCGGCCTTGAGACGCGTGAGCCGGTCGCCCTTCATCGAGCCCGAGGTATCGAGCACGTAGACCGTGCGGGAGGGGCGGCGCAACTTGTTCTCGTACGCGTCGAGAAGCCCGTCGGCGACGGATCGCGTACCGGGGAAGGGCAGCTCGCGCCGCGGCGCGGCGTCCAGCGCGGCGGCGGGCCGCACGCCGGCGACAACGGGCCGCCGCAGCGTCTTCTCGGTGATCGCCCGCTGCGCTTCGGGGCTGCGCAGATACTCGGTCAGGGCGCGGCCCGCCTCACGGGCTTTCTGGGGAGCGGACGTGAGGAGAGTGAAGGGGTAGTCCGCCGTCACGACGCCGTCGCTGGGCCGGATGACGGTGAGCCCCTTCATGGACAGCAGTACCGACTCGTAGTTGACGAGCGCGTCGACGGTGCCGCGCCGCTCGTACGCGGCGGCCAGCCATCCGGAGGAGCCGGAGGTGAGCTGCTGTCCGGCGAAGAACTCCTTGAGCCTGGGCGTGGCGCGCCGGACATCCGCGTCGGTGAGCGCGGACTGGGCGCCGGAGAGCCCGGAGGCGACCGAGATCAGCGCGGAGAAGCCGGAGTTGGAGCGTACGGGGTCGGTCATCCCGTAGGTCAGCTTCCCGTCGGCCACGGCTCGGTGGACCTGCGTCCAGGTGACCCGGGCGGGCTGCCAGCCGAGCCGCTTGACGGCCTCGTTCCGCACCCCGAGGGCGACGGGCGAGGTCATGACCGGCGTCTCGGAACTGATCTTCCCGCCGATGCCGGGACGCAGCCGCAGATAGTCGTTGGACGACAGCCACACGGCGTCGTACACCCCGTCGGCCTTCCCGGACACGACCTGCTCGACGGCGTCGAGCGTTCCGCTCCAGGTCGCCTTCACGGTGACGCCGGTGGCTTCGCGGGCGGCGTCGAGGACGGGTGCCATGTCGCTGAGCTCACTGGACGCGAGCACCCGGATGGTGGTGCTGTTCCCCTTGGCGGTGGGCGCGGGGTCGTCGCTGCTGCTGCTGCCGCTGCCGCTGCAGCCGCTCACGAGAGCGAAGAGCACGAGCACAAGCACCGGAAGCAGGTGCGGGCGTATCGCGGGGCGTCTCATGCGGGACCCCCGTCGAGCGCGCTCGTGGACCGCGTACGGTCGATGTACGCACTGGCCGCCTGGAGTTCGCCCGTAAGGGACTCCACCGTCGCCGCCATCGACTCCGTCGCCCGGGCCTTGTACGTGTCGATCGCGTCCAGCGTCTGATAGATCTGCTGGAACGCCGTGCGCAGCGTCTCCGCCCCCACCGCCGGATCCGCCGCGATGCGCTGGATCTCGCCGCTCTGGGAGGCGAGCATCTCCGCATTGCCGCGGATCAGGTCCTCCGTCGTCGAGCGCAGGGCGTCCACCTGCTGGGTCACCTTGCGCTGGTTCTCCAGCGCCGACGCCAGCATCACGGCGATGCGCAGCGCCGCGACCGTGGTCGTCGCCGCGCGGTCGACGCCCTTGATGAGCTCCTCGTTGTTGCGGCGTACGACGTCCATGGCCAGATAGCCCTGCGCGCAGACCGCGAGCTGAGTGAGCAGGTCCTGATGCTTCTGCCGGACCGGGAAGAGCACATCCGCGCGCAGTGCGTCCGCCTGCGTGGGGTCCGTCGCTTCGACGGAGGTGACGCGTTCCTCGATGGCCACGTCCAGCGCCGAGGTCAGGACCGTGTACTCCTGGAGTTTGCCCATCGTCTCCCACAGGCGGGCGCGCTCGGTGTGGAGCGCGGCGTTGTCCCGGCGCAGTTCGTCCTGGCCGCCGCGGAGCGAGCCCACGACCTTGTTGAGAGTGGCCTGCGAGGAGGCGTACTTCGCGACATGGTCACGGAACTTGTTGCCGCCGGGCAGCTTCGACAGCAGCCGGCGCGCGCCCCTGCCGGGAGTGTCGCGCGGGTCCAGGTCCTCGACCGTGCGCCGGAGTTCGACAAGCGAGGAGCCGACCCGGGACTGGGCGTCCTCCCCGGCGACGGAGAGGGAACGTACGGTGCGGTCCAGCATCCGGTTGGACTGCTGGGCGGCGCTGCGGATCTCGCCCGAGCCCAGCGCCGCGATCTCGCCGATGCGGGTGGTGAACTCGGGCGAGCGGGCGTCGAGTCCGGCCAGTGACGCGACATAGTCGGTGGCGCGGCGGGTCATCTCCGTACGTACGGAGTCGTCCAGCGGCACCAGGCCGGCTGCCTGCTCGGTGCGGACGGGAGCGACGGGCTCCGGCGGTGTGAGGATCAGGGCTTCGTTCTGCTCGGTCATTCATATCCCCCTAGGACCGGGTCCGTTGGGCCATCGCACGCAGGACCTCGGCGGTCGGCACGGGCGCCTGATGGACACCGGTCAACGTCTGATTGAGATAGGCCGTGTGGCCCGCGGTCGCGGCGGTGAACTCGGCCGCGGCACCCTGCGGCCTGAAGCCGTGGCGCACGGCCAGCTCCCGCAACCGCTTGTCGGAGCCGAGCAGTTCGCCGAGTGCGCGGCCGTTCTCCGACAGCGGTACGAGCGTGTGGTCGCTGGAGACCGTGGTGTCCGGGTAGAGGACGACGAGGTCGCCCACCTCCTGCTTCCGCATCAGCAGAGATGCCACCTGGGACTCGTACACCAGGACCAGCGGATTGCCGACGCCGCTGATGAAGTCCCGGAACGGTGCGTCGCTGCTGGTCTGCTGCGCGCCCTGGACGCTGATCAGCTTCTTCAGCAGCGGGGCGGTACGGCCGAGGGCAGCGTCGTCGGCGGCGACCTTGCCGCCGTCCGCGACGTACGACGCCGCGGCCAGATACAGGGCGCCCGAGTTGGAGGCGACAGGATCGGTGCTGGTGATGAACACGGTCCCGGTCAGCTCGGCGTGGCGGGTGGCCCCCTTGAGCTGCTGCCAGGTCCGGTCGGCCTTCGCGGCGTCGAGATACGGACGCATGCGCAGCGTCCCGGTCGACTTGCCGGTCAGGGTGGCGAGCCCGTTGTCCGCCAGCACCTTCGCCGCGGGACTGTGCGCGACGACGACGAGCGGCGAGTAGAAGGGGCGGATCGGCCCGCCCTGGATCTTCGACTTCCGCCGCAGTTCGTCGGCGGGGGCCTTGGCGGACGGGAAGGCGAAGTCCTTGTCCTTGAGGGGCAGTTCATTCATGGCCCAGGAGCCGGACGTCTCCGTCTTCACGATGAAGCCCTGGTCAGCGAGGGCCTTCACCACTTCCGGATCGGCGAAGAACTCGGCCTTCTCCGATCCGATCACTCCACGCACGGTCTTCGTTGCCGTGCTCGTGTCCTGGTTCTCGCGGCCTGCGATGACGGCTACTGCCACTCCGCCGATCAGCAGCACCGCCAGGACGATTCCCACGATGCGTTTCACAGGAGCAGAGTGCTCACGGAATCGGACATTCCTGGTGGGGTTGGGTGTACGGAAGGTGAAGGGCCGATCCCAGTACGCAACGGAACCGGCCACCATCGGCAACTGCGCGGCCTAGAGTGCCCGGAGCGGACAGACGCTCCCCATCCCGGGGTTCAGTGGCGGCGAATCTCGACCCGAGGCAAGGGGACAGGCGAGCGTGACGAGCATGGCGGCACGGTTGCGAGTTCCGGTGGGCGGGGACGCGGAGCGGTGGGTCACCCGCGCGGGCTGCCGCCGTGTCCTGTTCATCGTCCACAACGTGACGTCCGCGACTCGCCTGCTGGATGTACTCCCGCTGTTCCACAGTGACCTTCGCGTGCAGCTGTTCGCCACGTGCACAGGATCGTCCCCCTTTCTGGCGGGGGTACCCGAACTGCTGGCGCAGGCGGGACTGCCGGTACTGCCCTGGGAACAGGCCAAGGACACGACGTTCGACCTGGCGGTTTCGGCGAGCTACGGAGGCGAACTGGGGTTGGTTCAGGGCCCGTTGGCCATCCTCTCGCATGGGGTTGGGTACAATAAGAGGCTGGCCACACCGGACACCGGACACCGGACACCGGACGGCCGGTCTTCGGTATGTCGCCGGAGTGGCTCCTCCAGGACGGGCGCCCACTCGCCGCGGACACAGTCCTGTCCCACCCCGAACAACTTCAGAGGCTGACCTCGTCCTGCCCCGAGGCGGCGCCCACCGCCGTCCTGGCGGGAGACCCCTGCTACGACCGCATCCTCGCCGCCCTCCCCCAGCGCGACCGCTTCCGCCGCGCCCTGGGCGTCGGGCCGGGTCAGCGGCTGATCGTGGTCAGTTCGACCTGGTCACCGCGCTCGCTCTTCGGCGACGACAACGGGGAGACGGAAGCGGGCGCGGGCCGGGGCGATCTGCTGCCCTGGCTGCTGCCGCGCCTGGCCACCGAACTGCCCGCCGACGAGTACCGGACCGTGGCCGTGCTGCACCCGAACATCTGGCACGGCCACGGCCCCGGACAGGTCCGGGCGTGGCTGGACAGCGCCCAGCGCGCCGGCCTCAGCCTCGTTCCTCCGCTCGAAGGCTGGCGGCAGGCGCTCATCGCGGCCGACTGCGTGCTGGGAGACCACAGCAGCGTCACCTACTACGCGGCGTCCATCGGCGTCCCCGTCCTGCTCGGGGCGTTCCCCGCGGAAGCCCTCGATCCGCTCTCTCCGGTCGCGGCCCTCGGCCGGACGGCCCCCAAGCTGCTCCGCCGTGGCAGCCTGCGGGCGCAGGTCGACCAGGCGATGGCCGCCCATGAGCACGGCCGGTACGCGGGTCTGGCGGAACAGACAAGTTCGTCACCCGGCGAGTCGGCCACGCTCTTGCGCCGCCTCTTCTACGGCCTCATAGGCATCGCCGAACCCGACGGCCGGCCGGCGCTCCTCGCCCCGCTGGCCCTGCCGCCCTACGAGCCGGCCCGGCGCACTGTGCCGATCCGCGTGCTGACCCGCGTGGTCAGCGCCGATCCGCCGGAGGTCGTAGTGGTCCGTCGCGCCCAGGCCGACTTCGAGACCGAGCAGACAGCGGGAGGCGAGGACGAGTACGAGTACGCCGCTGCCGCCCACACGGCGGTCGACGAGGAGGCGCGGGAGGCCGGCCGGCTGCGTATCGCGGACGTCGTCGTACGGCGCGCGGACGAGGACGACCCCCGGATCGGCCCGCCCGGTGCCTGGACGTCGGAAGCGCTCGCCCAGTATCCGTACTGCGGTCTGACCGCCTATATCGACGGGCCGGACCGCTGCGTCGTACGCACCCGAGAGGGCGACCTCGTACGGCTGACCGCGGTTGCCGGCCCGGACGGAAGGCCGGACCTCTGCGACCCCGCCGTGTACGCCTCCGCGCTGTACGCCTGGACCGGCAGCGGGAAGTCCCTGCTGGAGGCGGGCCCCGAGATCACCGTATGGACGGGCGCCACGGCGCACCGCGTCACCGTGGAGTACATCGGCCCGCCGCGGGAGTAGGGCAGGGCAGCCGCGGCCGGCTGCTCACTCCCCCAACTCGGCCGGCCCCATCTCGGCAAGCCGCGCACGCACCCGGGCGAGGGCCACCTGGTCCCCGCCCTTCTCGTAGAGGACGGCGGCGGTGCGGAGGTCATCCGACTCCTCGGCCGGGCGGTCCGAGAGCCTGTTGCACCGCGCCCTCAGTTCCGCGGCGTCGGCAAGCTGAAGCTCGGCACCCTCGGTGGCCATGGCGGCCATGGCCTTGTCCAGACAGACACGGGCGAGGGCGGCGTCCCCCGCGTCCAGGTGCGTCTCGCCCAGGCTCATGTACACACGGCCCTCGTTGTAGCGGTCGCCGCCGGGCAGGGCGCGGAACTGCGCGAGTGCTTGGTTGAGGTGGCCGGCGGCGTCGGCGAAGCGCTGCTGACTGCCCTGCGCGCGGCCGATGTGATGTGCCAGAAGGGCCAGGGCGCGCGGTAGGTCCGGCCACCCGTCAGCACCCTGCCGGATACGGCTCAGGATTTGCTGGGCCTCCTCGAAGCACCGCTGTGCCTCCGGGTACTTCCATTGCTTCAGGCGGAGCAGCCCCAGAGCCTCGACGGCAGTCGCCTGCCCCCGGTGGTGCCCCAGAGCCTCGTCCGCGTCGGCCGCTGCCCGGAGAGCCTCCTGCGCGTCGCGTGCTCGCCCGAGCCCCATATAGGCGAAGGCAGCTGGACCAGCATGCGTCCCACAGCACGGGCGTCGCCGAATTCGGCGGCCCGTCGCCGCGCCGCCTCGACGCCCCGTAGATGTGTGTCGACCCACTGCTCGTGAAAGCCGAGCCGCAGGTGCAGGCCCCACATCGCCTCGCAGAGCTGCCATACGAGGTCGTCGAAGCCATAGCGCTCGGCCGCCCGGACAGCCGCCGCGAGGTTCTCGCGCTCATGGCGCAGGTCTTCCAGCGCGCGCCTGCCGTCCAGGGGGTCACGGTTCTCCGGCAGGGTGAGCCCGATGTAGGCGGGCCCCAGCCGCCAGCGCGAGGGGATGACCCGGAAGTCGGCGCCCGCCGCGAAGCGCAGATATCCGACGGCCACGCGGCGGACGACAGCCGCCATGTGCCCGTGCCCGTCCTCGGCGACAGCGAGCTCGTGGGCGTGCGCACGTACCAGATCGTGGAACCGGTAGCGCTCCTCCCCCACTTCTTCCAGCAGGTGGACGTCGGCCAGCTGCTCCAGAAGTCCTCGGGCCACGTCCTCGCTGACATCGGCGGCGTGTGCCGCGGCCCTGACGGTGATGGCCGGCCAGGGCCACACGGCGACAGCGCGGTACAACGCCGCGCACGCACCGTTCAGTTCGCGGTAGGTGACGTCGTGTACGAGCCGTACGGGATCTGCGGGGGTGCCAGAGGTGGCGCCAGAGGTACCGGAGGTTTCGTCCTGCATGGATGCGCCCTCCTCGGACAGTTGCCGTACGACGGTGTCCCAACGGAGATGCTCTCGTACGGCGAGGCGCGCACCCGTGGTGCAGACGGCGAGCGGGATTCCGCCGGTCCGCTGGGCCACGGCCAGGGCGCCCACCTCCGCGTCCACCATGCGCTCGCGTCCGACGATGCGCGTCAGCAGACGTACGGAATCCGTGGTCGAGAGGGGTGGCAAGGTGAGGTGCCGAGCTCCGGTTCCGGCCACGAGCCGGTCGAGCCGGTGCCTGCTCGTCACCAGGACAAGACAGCCCGGAGCGGCCGGCAGCAGCGGCATGACCTGGGCGTCGGAGTGCGCGTTGTCCAGGACGACCGCCATGCGACGGTCAGCCATGCAGTCGCGGTACACGTCCTGCTGTCGCGCCTCGTCGCCCGGCATCAGGCCGGGCGGTACGCCGAGTCTGTCCAGGAAGCGCCCCAGCGCCTCGGACGGTGACAGGGCCGTCGTCGCGGACGCGCCGCCCAGGTCCACGTACAGCACACCGTCAGGGAACCGCTCCTTCATCAGGTGCGCGCAGTGAGTGGCGGTGGCGGTTTTCCCTATGCCGCCCGGCCCGGTGAGGACGACGACGACCGGCGCGCCCTGCGTACGGTCCGCCTCGTCCAGCAGTTCCGTGATCGACGACGTCACGTTCTCGCGGTCCGTGAACACCGCGGTCGTCGGCAACAGCATCTGCGGACGGGAGGCGCCATGCGCCACGGCGGGCACGGAGCGCGGCGCCAGCCACTCGGCCTCTCGCGCCCACTCCATCACCTCGCGGGCGAACTCGGGGGACCTACGGGCCACTTCGGCGAGCGATGAGGTCGCCGTCCTCTGCTCGGACTCGGTGACCGGCAGGGCGGGGGTCTGCCCGCCGCTCTCACCGGCACCGGTGACGGCTTCCTCGTCCTCGGGGCGTGCCCGGCTCAGCAGCCCGAAGAGCCTCTCCGAGCTGCGTCGGCCCATCTCCCCGCCCGCTCCCGACAGGGCGGACGAGGCGACCGTACCGACAGCCGAGAGCACCATGGTCATGAACGGATCCACGCGGTATTCCCCCAACTCGCTGCTCTGCCAACCGTATCGGCAAGACCGCGGACTCGGAGCGCATGCGCTGCACCGACTCGCGCCGGTACTCATACCGGCCCGGGGAGGTGCGCCACCGGCGCGAGTTTTGTTTGCCAGGTTCACGCGAAACAAGGGCAAGTGTCCGTCTCGCGTCCGTTGTTCCCCGCTGACGCAAGGCGGACTCGCCGTCCAAGGAAATCGCTTGGCCGCCGGTGGGAGAACCCGCGGAGTCGGAAACGAGTGGGAACCGGCCGGGGCCCGGGCCGTAGTGAGATGATCTGACCATGACACGGTTACGTCCCCGACTCATCGCCGCCCTGCCGCTGGTTCTGCTCGCCGCCGTGACGGCCGGATGCGCAGATCCGGGGACAGATCCCCGCGCGGGCGGCCCGGGACGGACGACTTCCTCGGCCGAAGCGAAGGACTACTGCCCGCTTCCCGAGGAGCGGCGAGCGACGCCGTCCCCCTGCATCACGCTCGACTGGAACGCGCGGTTGGCGGAGAACCACGCGTACCGCGAGCCGATGGCGATCACCGCCGAGCAGAAAGCCAATGCCGCGCCGAGGGCGAAGGCGCTGGCCGCAGCCCTGACGAAGCTGGCGGACGCCGGGACCACGAAGACCGGTATCCGCGCCGCGACCGCCGAGGCACTCGGGACGGGCCTGGAGCAGATCGAGCTGCGCGGAGACGACTTCGCGCCCCTCCGAGGCGTACTGGTGGGCGGCGGCGAGGGCAAGGTCTGCGTGAACGGCACGGTCGACAGTACGGGCCACGCCGACGCCGAGGTCGTCGGTCGCACAGCTGATGGAACCTGTCTGCCGGGCCTGGGCGGCCACTGACGGACAGGACCGGGCGGGGGCTCCGGCAGACCGGGCGCGGTTGGATCACCATGAATGAACTACGGTCACGCGAGGCAGAGAATGTACGGCAGGCGTGGGGTCGGGTCACAAGGTGGCTTGAGCGGAACGCCCCGAAGAACGCGGCTGCTCTGTGCGGACCTGCGACACAAAAAATGATCTTCGATGCCGAAGCAGGGCTCGGCGTGAGCTTCCCGCAGGAACTGTGGACGTGGTTGCCGGCCAACAACGGCGTGCGTATGGCTGACGATGACGCGAGCGACAAGTTCGCCGGCACCTACAGCAGCTTCCTCCCCTCCGGCTGGCACCTGCTGTCCGTGGAGCAGATCGTGAAGGTGTACGAATGGCGCACCGGGATCGAAGCGACGGAGCCGTCGCCCTACCCGGACCGCGAATGCCTGGGATGGCATCGCGAGTGGATTCCCTTCGCCGTGGAGACGGACTGGCTCTACGGCCGGTTCATCGACACCAGCACAGGCATGCAACAGCCCGACCCGCCCATCGACATACACCACCAGGTGCTGCAAACTGGTCCGCCAGCTGGGATCCGGCCACACCCGTGCGAGAAGCCGGGCGGGGACCGGCATCCCGCTCAGCAACCACGACTCCACGGTGGTCCGGCACTCCTTTTCATGCCGAGCCCGCTGCTCCTGTAGCGCCGCGAACTGCTCACCGACGCGACTTCTCCGTACGGCACGGGGGATGGACTTCAAGACCTGGCCATCGGCCTTCCGGCATTTCAGGTCCGTCTCGTCCAAGGCCAGCTCATGGCCGTGAATCGCGGGCACCCACGCGAGTGGAGTCGTCATGCCGTCGAATATGACAGCACCCACTGACAACCGACCGGGACACCCGATGCCGAGTCAACTCGGAGACCAACTGGTGTCGGCCCCGGCGTGCCCGTACCGCAGATCGCGAGCAAACTCGTCATCACCTCCGGCCAGAACAAGGGCCGACGCGCAGATCCAGGGACACCTCGGCTTCCGCGGCCCGAGCAGTTGCGGGTGGAGCTGCTGGCGCGTTGCCGCGCCGAGAACATGAGCCGTCCACGCCGGGCCGGTGCGACCGGATCGTCGCGGCGGGGCCCTGCGAGCCGCCGAGGACTCGCTGACGGCCCAGATCTCGGGCGGCACACCGCCGACCCACTGCGTACCACCCAGACTGGAGAGCCGTGTCGGAGATCTCGCCGACACGATGCTGCGGGTGCGCGCACTGTCGCTCGCGTAGACCCTGCCGGGACTTTCCCGGTGGGCCGGCGGCGGCTCGAACCGGCCCGCCCGGTGACACGCTCGGCAAACCTGCCCGCACTCGACGAGCTGACGAACCACGTCGCCCGCGCCCCGGTGGAGGAGTCGGAGGACGCGCCTGCTGTGCACCCGGGCGCGGTTTTCGTGGTTTTCCGCGACCGCCGGTTCCGTGCCGCTTTCACCGGCGCCCGGCCGGAGTCGCGGGACGGCCGCCCCTGTGACGGCCGACCGGGCGTGGGGAACTGCCGGGCCGGCCGGCATGGGTGACCGCTCCCTGCCCGGTGATTGCCGGTGACGGGGCCCGGCAGCCGGTGCGGCCGGTTCCGTTGTCAGTCCTGCCACCTAGGGTTTTCTCAGCGGGGAGGGTGTTGCCCGTCGCGGGGCACGCTGCCACGCGGCGGTGGCCCCTGCCCCGGTCCCCGTGCGTATGCCGTTATTGACAAGAAAGCCGGGCCGCATGATCGATACACCACTTGCCGCGGGAATCCGGCCGCTCCTCGAACGCGGGCGCCCGGAGGATCTGCGGCAGTTGCTCGAGCGGGCGCCGGATGTGCTGAAGCCGCTCCTGACGTCCGGCAGGGTGGTGCCGCCCGCACTGGTGGAAGCGGTGCTCGCCGACGACGGACCGTGGGTGGGGATGCTGGCGGGCAACGACGGGGCGATGGGGGCGGATCCCGCCCTGCGGGCGCGCCTGGCGGCCTCGGGGCACCCACTGGTGGCCGCCCAGGTGTTCCACATGTCCTGCTGGCAACTGCCCGAGCTGCGAGCGATGATGGCCGCGGCCGATCCCACGGATATCCGCTGGTGCAAGGAGCGAGGCCCGGCAAGGGATTTGCTGAAGGTCGCGGGGTCGTCGGCCCACGAGCACCGCCGTGTGGTGCTGCGGGCGGCGCTGGTCTGCCCCTTCTCCGACGTGGTGGGGCATGCCCTCGTCGAGCATCTGCTCACCGGGCTGACACGCGCGGAGCGGTTGCGGGGCATGGAGTCGCTGGTCGTCCACGGTGATCCGGCCGCCCTGGTCCGGCTGCTGGGAATCGCGGAGGTCCGGGCCGCGCTCCAGGGCGACGCGGAGCTGGGCAGGGCGGCGGCTCAGGGACCGGCCGGCCTTGGGGAGTTGCGGGCAGCGGTCAGGGCCGCCGAGGGCCCGGAAGGCCTCATCGACGAACTCTACGAATCTCCTGGCAGCGTGCGGCACACCCTGCCGCTGCGTGGCACGTTGAACTGGTCCGCGGTCCTGGCGGCCCATCAGGATCGCTCGTTCGAGCCCGGCGTGCTTGAAGCGCTGGTGACGCGGACGGACTGTCCGGACGACGCGTTGGCCGTGCTGTGCGTCGGTCGTCCCCATTTCGTGGAGCTGCTGGATGGTCTGAGCCGGCCGCTCCCGCTGGCCGTGCTCGACAAGCCGAGGACCACCCGGCCGGCCGCCCCCGCCCCCATCCCCGATCCAGGAGCGAAGCCGGCCACGTCGGCCAAGAGCGCCGGCACCGCCAAGCAACTGTTGACCCTGGTGGTCCGGCGGGGTCTCGGCCGTACCGTGTCCGGCGCCGAACTGCTCGCGGCCCGGCCGGCTGCGGCCGTCCTTGAGGTGATGGGGGCGGTCTCCACCGCGGGTGAAGAGGAGCGGGACGCGATGACGGACTTCCGCGACCGGCTCGGTGCGCTGGTGGCCGGGAAGCTCGGCGACCAGCCGGCGGCCTGGCGG
The DNA here is from genome assembly GCF_044548015.1 of Streptomyces sp. NPDC052236. Classification (NCBI taxonomy): domain Bacteria; kingdom Bacillati; phylum Actinomycetota; class Actinomycetes; order Kitasatosporales; family Streptomycetaceae; genus Streptomyces; species Streptomyces sp. NPDC052236. The sequence goes on from NZ_JBIUBL010000025.1 coordinate 111,200, forward strand.
GTCGTACGCCGACGGCTGGGCCGATTCCAGGGCTCCGTGGCCGAGTTGCTGGACGACGCGGCCGCCAGGGCGGCGAAGGGCGAGGGAGCCGACAGCTCGTGGCCGGAGGCGGCCGGCCGGCCCGGATTCAGCGAGCTCCTGTCGCCGAAGGGCGCCAGGGCGGCGTTCCTGACGCTGCTCGATGCCGCCGGACCCGAGATCCAGTGGAGTCTGCTGCCGCACCTCGACGACCGCACGCTGTACGAGTTGCTGGTGCTCGGCACTTGGCGTCCCGAGTGGCTGGAACGAGCGCTGGCGGCCCCCGGTCACACGGAGCAGGTACTGCTCGCCCGCCGCCGGGATCTGCCGGCCGGGGCGGTGACCGCGCTCGCCGCGCTGGACGACCCGGCGGTCAACGCCGGCCTGGTCTACCAGCGCGAACTCGGATGGGAGGAACGGCTCGCACTGCTGCTGGGAGTCCCGTTCGGCCCCGGCCGCACCGAGCGGCTGCCCATGGACGCCGAGGTGCTCGCGGAGCTGTCCGGGGGGATCACCCGCAGGGACAAGAAAGTCTGGCTCGCGCCCTGGATCGCCAGTGGTGATCCGGAAATGCTGGAAAGCTGTCTCCACGGGGTCAGTATCAGTTCGCAGCACTTGCAGTGGCGGTTCGCGCTCGGGATCTGGGAACGGCAGGGACCGGACGGGCTGATGGAGAAGCTCCCCGACTGGTTCGTGGACAAGGTGCGTACGGCCGTCGCCGCACTGCTCAAGACATCCGACCGGGACGACGCCCTGCGACAGTTGCGGGAGCTGGCCAAGGAGGCCGGATCGGTCAAGCAGCTCGCCCGCCGGATGCGCCAGTGGAACACCGACCGTGACCTCGGGTGGCTGCTGGCCGAGGGGTTCGTCTGGGACTGGGACGCTCTGCTGGCCGAGCACCTGGCCAATCCGCTGCCGGATTACCGGCTGCGGGAGTTGGCCGAGCTCGATGACTGCCCCTGGATGCTGCGGGACAAGGTGGGGCGGATGACCCGCTCCGAGCAGAAAGCCCACCAGAAGCTGCTGGACGGACAGCCAGCCGCGAAGGTACTCGCCAAGGTGGCCCTGTCGGACTCGGTGAGCGGTGCGTCGTGGGCGGAACTCGCGGTCGGACAGGGACTGATCACCCGAGCGGAGCTGCTGGGGTCCGCCAAGCCCGCCCGCTTCGTGTTGGAGGCGGCGCCGGCGGCCGGTGCCGGCCCCGCCGCGGAGGAGGAGCCGCTGGCCACTCTGGTGCGGGAGCACCTGGACGGCAACCCCGAGGCGTGGGTGCTGGCAGTGCGCATGATGCCGGACTTCGTCGGCAGCGTGCCCGAACTGCTGGAGACCGCCGCCCTGGCATCCCTGGCGGTGAGCTGACGTCACCAGGAGCACTGACATCATGCCCCGGGGCACCGCGTACGGTCCGCCGCGGCGGAGCAGGAGGGAAACAATGGCACGAGTAGCGGGCGAGAGCCGGCACACTCCGGCGCGACGACCGCCCGTCGACCTGAGCGACCGGCGGGCGCTGTTGGACTGCCGGGTGGACGATCCGGTGGTCGCCGAGGAGGGCCGCCGGCTGAAGGAAGCGGCTCTGCTGGACTTCGGGGTCAGGGAAAGCGCGATCTGTTCGTGGTTGTACGCCAAGTGCCACCACCAGATTCCCACCGCCGCGGTGGAGACGGCGGCCGTGGTGGCCGGCGGTGACGGCAGCTGCCTGCTGCTGTACAACCCCGAATTCTTCGTCCGGATCGGTGCGGGCGGAGTACGTTTCGTGCTGTTCCACGAGGCATGGCACCTGATCCTTCGCCATCTCTACGTGGAGGAGGAGTTGCGAGCCGACCCCGTGTTCGATCTGGCCGCCGAGGTCGCCATCAACCACGTCGCCATGGTGCGGCTGGGCCGCTCGGAGCTGCCGCACCAACAGGTGCCGGACGGCTCGGGCGGCACCCGGCGCGAGGAGGTCGGGGTCGATCCGCGCACGGTGCACCGGCAGTACACGGCCGACCTCCGCCGGCACGGTCTGGAGCCGTTGCCCTACGACGACTTCGTGGAGACCGATCTGACGATCTACGGGGAACTCAAGAGGATGCGGGAACCACCGGTGTCGGCCGGTCGGTGTATCCATTTGAGCCTCGCCGGGAACGGAGCGGGACAGCGGGTGCCGATGGACGACGAGACGGTGTCCTCGATCGTCGGTGAAACGCTGGCCGAGGTGGTGCGCGGCGCACTGCGCGGTGAGGGCCCCGCCCGGGAGGAGGTACTCGGGCTGGCGGACCGCACCGCCGAGGGCGGGGAGCGGCTGGTGAAACTGTGGGGCCGGCTGGGCCTGGCCGCGCTGCGCGGTGAGACCCCGGCGACCCGGCGGGTGGAGTGGTGGAAGCGCTGGCTCTCCGACGTCCTCGCTTCCAAGCTGCGCGAGGGCGAGCGCCTGGTCTACCCGAAGAAGCACGGTGCCGTGATGCTCGCCCTCGGGCATGATCCGATGCTGGCCCGGCGGGGTGCGGAGCGCACCAAGGTGGTGGTGATCGCCCTGGACACCTCGGGCTCGATGCCGGACACGGTGGTCGCCTGGATCACCTCCCTGGTCGGCCGGAGCGACGGGGTGGAGAGCCACTGGCTGAGCTTCGACGGCGCCGTGATGCCCTTCGCCCCCGGGGAGCGGGTACTGGGCGGAGGGGGGACGAACTTCCAGGGTGTCGTGGACTACGTCGAGGGCCGGCTGGAAGTGGGCGGGCGCCGCTTCGAGGAGCGTGCGGACGCGGTGATCATGGTCACCGACGGCTACGCGCCCGTGGTGACCCCGGAGCATCCCGAGCGGTGGATCTGGCTTATAACGAACAACGGCGACGACTGGCCGGAGCGGCACAACCCTCCGATGGCCTGCCACCGAGTGGTCTCCGGCGACAGCTGACATGCGCGGCGGTACGGATGACGGACAACCGACGACTGACGAGGAAACGGGCCACCGTGAGCAGTGTGGACACGACGACGCCGACCGTGCGGAACGCGGCCGCCGGCGCCCAGGAGAAGCCGGCCGGGCGTACGTCCGCGAAGCGGGCGACAGCGGGCAAGGTGCCCGCGCGGCGCGCTCCCGGGACGCCGTGGCCGGTCACGGCCACGTATCCGCGGCGGCCTTCGAAAGCCGGCGCAGGAGCCCGGCTCGAACAGTTCATCGACGCCATGATCGCGATGGGACAGACCGGTCAGGTCTTCGGAGAACACGGCATCGGGAAGACCTCCACCTTTCTCTCGTACATACCCCGGGCACACCCCGGTACCGAAGTCATCCTGGTCCCCGCGGCCAACCTGACCCCCGACGACCTGCTGGTGAACGCCCCGGTCCGGGACCCCGAGAGCGGAGAGCTGTTCCTCACCCAACTGATCATGCGCCAACTGGCACCCGGGAAACCCTTCGTACTGCTGATCGACGATTCGTTGCAGGCCGGGGAGACCATCCAGTCGCAGCTGATGCAGGTCGCCTGCAACTGGACGCTCGGCGAATACGATCTGCGCGAACTCGGCTGCGTAGGGGTCTTCCTCGCCGACAACGAGTCGTCGACCGAGACCAGCGCCCGGCGCAGTGACCTGGCCGTGCTGGACCGCATGGTGACTCTCCGGATCAGCGCCAACGACACCGCCTGGCGGTACAAGCTGGCCGAGCGCTACCCCGACCGGGATTTGAACGAGGTGTTCCGCGTCTGGGCCTCGCTGACCCCGGGGCTGCGCTCCCTGCTCTCTCCGCGGACCCTGGAACACGTCCTGGACTGCGCCGGGGCCCGGTTCCCCCTCGCCTGGGGCCTGCCCCTGGTGGGCGGCCGCCGACTGCGGCTGCGGGAGACGCGGGCCGACGGCAAAGCAGGGCCCGACCGCACCGCCGAGATCCTCAACGCCATCGCCGGCGCAGTCGGTTGCGCCAACCCCGCCGGGATCGCCGACCCCGTGCGCCAGATCCTGCGTACGGCACTCAGGGAGAACTGGGCGGTGCTGTTGCAGGGGCCGCCCGGCTGCGGCAAGACGGAGATCACCAAGTCCGTCGTCCGCGAGGAGAGCGGGGTGGAGCCGGTGTACTTCTCACTGCCGGTGACGAACGTGGAGGATCTGTGCGTGCCGATTCCCACCCAGGACGGCACATTGGACGTCCTCCTCAGCCGCTCACTGGCCGGCTCCGAGCCCAAGGTCATCGTCTGGGACGAGTACAACCGCCCCAAGGACAAGGCCACCTTCGCCAAGTTGATGGAGATCACCCAGGAGTGGACGCTGGCCGGCCGGCCAATTTCCAACCTGCGGGCCCAGATCGCCCTGCAGAACCCGCCGTACCATCTCGGCCGCAAACTGCTCGTCAGCAGCAACAACATCGCCCAGGCCAGCCGTTTCACCATCAGCTACGAGGTACGCCCGCAGGACATCCCCGCCAATGAGTGGCTGATCGACACCTACGGCGAGATCGCCGAGACAGTGCTCGACTGGTGGAAGAACGACATCGACGACGAGGGACGGGACTGGGTCAGCAAACGGACTCTGGAACGGTTGATCAAACTGCACCTGGCGGGCCAGCCGCTGCAATCCGGCCTGATCTACCTGGGTGACGGCGAGTTTGCCCCCGTGCCGCTGACCAACCTCGAAGCGCGGTTGGCGGAACGCACCGATCACCGGATCATCGGGCTGAGCGAACTCGCGCGTGACGCGGATCGCTGGGAGGGCCGGCTGGCCGCGGCCTCGGAAACCTCCTCGGAGGGAACCAACGACACCGATCTGGTCCATCAGATTCTCGCCAACGCCGAGGTGTCCCAGCTCAAACGGCACGCGGAGGTGGTGGCCAGGCTGCTGCGGTACGTACCGCCCAAGCTGCGCGCCACCCACCTGGTGGGCCAGACGCCGGAGCGGCAGCGGTTCTGGATCACCGCGCTGGCCAGGATGGCCGAACTCTCCCGGGCGAAGTGATCACCGGTCGGGGCGGAGCGCCCCGCGCGCTACCGGCGGCAGCCGTGACCCGGAGTGCCGCGAGCCGGCCCGGGACCGGCGCATCGGTTCCGCTCCCGGCCCGGATGCCGGGACTCCAGGGGGCGTTGTCCTGCCGGAATGCCCGGCCGACCCAAAAACAAGACGAGCGGAGTGTGCCCGACGTGGCAAGCGTGAGCAGTGGTGCGGACAAGGACGCGCTGTCCTGCATGTTCCGGCTGGCAGGCCCGTCCATGACACCGGCCCTGGTGACGCGGCTACGCGAGGAGACGCTCCGGCTGCTGCACGGGGACACCTCGTTGCCCGGCCATCTGGTGGACCATGTGGTCGACTCCGGTGACCGCGAGCTGCTCGCGGCCCTGACAGTGTCGTACACCGGTCCCCAACGCCGGTCGGGCCTGCTGCGGATGGCCGCGCTGGCCGATCCGTCGCTGGCCGGGACGCTGTACGGAGCGGAGCACCCGTGGCGACCGGAGCTGCGCGCCGCGGTGCTGGCGGGGGCGGCATCGAGTCCGTACGATCCCGGCTGGCGCGCCCCCGGCGGGCTGGTGTCGATCCTGCTGGCCACCACCGCGGCGGACGATCTGCTGCCGGCGTTGCGCGGGCCTTTCCCCGAGGTCGTCCGGCATGTGCTGCGCACGCAACACAGGGTGCTCAGCGCACGGCACCAGGTGGACGCGTGCCGGGCCGTGCTGGCATACGGGGGTGTGGACGAGCTCGCCACGCTCGCGGATCTGCCCGGCATGCGCAGGTCGGTGGCCGAGGTGGTCCGCCGGGCGGTCGTGGCGCCGGACCCGGCGGCCGTACTGGCCATGACCGAACTGACCGAGGCCGTGGTCGCCGCCCGGGCGGACCGCCCGGGCGACCCGGCCCCTCGCGACCGCGAGGGTTCACCAGCGGCTTCTGCTTCTCCCCCGCCGGTCCCGCCGGTCCCGCCGTCCGGGGGCCTGACGGCACGGTTGCGTCGGGCGGATTCCGGCGCCGACGCGACGTCCGTTCTGTCCGGAACCGTCTCACCCGACTGGGACCTGCTGGTGGCCGAGCACCACCGCGAGCCGTTCCCGGACAGAGCGCTGGAGATTCTCTGGAGCCGCCCCGGTTGTCCGGAGGAGCTGGCGCTCGCCGCTTACTCGCGTGTTCCGGGGGCTGTCCCGAAGGCGTCCGTGGTGCCATGGCGGCTGCTGCTGGAGGAAGACTGGTGCCGTGAGGAGCACAGGCTGCCGGGCGTCCTCGCCCGTGGCCTCGCCCAGGGATCGTTTCCGGTGGAGCGGGTGCTGGCGGAGGTACGGCCGGCCCGCCAGGTGATCAACGCACTGCCGCTGGAGGAGGATTCGGTCCGTTCGGCGCTGGCGGGCCTGATCGCCCCATTGGGCGGTGACTTCCCTTTCTGGCGTGCGGTGTACACGCTGTTGCCGCGGTTCGGCGGATCCTTCGCGGAGTTGCTGGAAACCGTCCGGGAGGAGGTCTCCCAGCACCAGGGGAAGACCTGGCCCAAGCCGTTGTCCCAGGAGTTCCCCGCCCGTCACCCGCAGATGGCCCGCAGCGCGTTCCTTCATCTGTTCCAAAGCGCCACCGGCGACGTCCAGCGGGCTTTGCTGCCTCATCTGGAAGAGCGACTGGTACAGCAGTTGCTCGTTTTCCGCGAGCCGTCACCGGAGACGCTGGGACACGTGATCGAGGCCCGCGGCACGGCGGCCCTGGCCGGCTGGGCGTCCCGCTGGGACCTGCCCGCGAAGGAGATCGGATATCTGCTCGGCTTCGACGACCCCGGAATCAACACCAAACTCTTCTGCCACACGAATCTGACGGATGAGCAGCGTCGGCAGGTGCTCGCCGGCCGACGGTGCCAGGGCGGCGGGGAGCGGCTGCCGGTCACCGACGAACTCGTCGAGGCGTTGCGCGTCAGCGGCCGGCGGCCGTGGCTCCTGGCCATCCGCGAGTCCGGTGACCCCCGGCTGGCTCGCGTACTGCTCGGCAAGATCAAGCTGCATACGCCGGCCGGGCAGTTGTTGCTCGTGACCCGGTTGTGGGAGCGGGCTGGCCCCGAGGAGGTACGGGCACTGCTGGCCGAGACCACGTTCCCGGAGCGGCGCGGGACCAAGCACCCGCTGCCGCCGGCGACGCACAAGATCGTCGAGCGGTGTCTCCAGGCCACGGACGGCCTGGCGGACCTGCGGGCACGGTTGGCGGAGTCACGGACCCCGGTGAGCCAGGTGGCGTTCCTGCGCGGCCTCAGCGGTGGTCCGACCCCTGAGAAGGTCATCGACGCGTTGACCCGGTTGTCCGAGGAGATCTCCCCCGAGCTGCCCTGGGACGAGCTGTCAGCGGATCACGCCCGCGACCCGCTCCCCGATGTCCTGCTGCTGGAACTGGCGAAGCGCGACGACTTCCCGCCCGCACTGAGCGCGGGCGTTCCCCTCGCCCGCCTGCGATATGACCACTGGGCCCACCGGCCGCGCCGGTCCGACCCGCGCCCCGGCGCGCTCGACCTGCTGCGCCTGTACCCGCTGTCACCTTCTTCCCGGGTCTCGCAGGACTGGCTGAGCGGGGCCGTCCGCTCCGGGCTGCTGTCACCACCGGACGTGCTGCGCGAGGCCCGGCCCGCCCAGTCGGCCATGGCGTGTCTGGACTCCCTGCCCGCCACTTCGCAGGAGCAAGGCGGGTCCCCCGGGGAGGTTGAAGAACTGGCCGTGAAGTACTTGGGGGAGAATCTGGAGGCATGGGCGGTGGCGGTGCGGTTGCTGCCCGAGTTCACCGGGACGATTCCCGAGTTGCTGGAGACCGCGGCGGCGGTCGTCGGCTGACCGGCACCACAGAACACCGGCACGGGCCGCGCCGGCGTCGGATGCCTGTCGGAACCCGGCGTCGGCACCGAGGCTGGCACAGTGGGCACCGCGATCGACCAGCGGCTGCGGCCGGCCTTCACCACGGCCGCGCCCCGTGGACCTGGTTACGGAGGCCGGGATCGGCCTCACCGGCGCGATCGGCCGCGGCGCGGGCCTGCGCATCCGCGCGGTGGGCAACGAGCTCGCCGCGCGCCCCGGGCGCCACCTCCGGGCTTGGCACTATCCCGGAGGCCCCTCTTGGGAGGGGTGCCGGGCTTCCGTGGAGCTACGAACGAAACCCCGCAACTACCTGACCTTTCTCGGCTTGGCCACAGTGATGTGCTGATACAAGCAGCTTGTGTCGGCGACGGGTGAACTTTTGCCGTCGCCGACAGGCGATGCCAGACATTCAGACCTTCTTCGCTCTCCAAGGACTCTTGGTTGATCCAGCGAGCTTCCGCGGGCGACACACGCTGGGGTAAAAGGCGCCCCGGCACAGGTAGGACGGACACCGAGGCGGTCGGGGAGACGTCCGACTCTGAACTCTGCTCAAGAGGCGGAGAGACGTGCTGCGTGGGAAATAAAAGGGATTGTTCCCGGCCGGTAGGTGGCGGGAGGAGCGGACATGGAGATCAAGCCGCAGGCGGCCGTCATCCCCAAAGAGCCCGACCAGTTCGAGCAGGGGAAGTACGGCCTCGCCCCCACGGTCAACGGCATTCTCACCGCCGCCAAGGTCGGCCAGGGGGTCTCCCTCGATGTCGTGGCGCTGGTGCGGACCGTGGCGCTCCTGCAACTCGTACCGTTCGCCATGGGCCTGCTGCTGCGCCGCTACGCCGCGCCCACCGCACGGTCGTGGCACCCCACGGCGGCCGCGGTCTCGAACGTGACATTCCTGATCGTGCTGGCGGGCATGCTGACCGGAAATTGGAGTGACGTCGTGGCACTCCTCGGCTCACTCACCCTCCTCGCCGGCTTCCTGCTCGCAGCCGCCGCCTTCGCCGTCGGCACACTGCTGGCCACAGGTCCGCCGGTGCGCCGCACCACCATGGGCGGCGTCGCCGCAGTACGCAACGCCGGGCCCGCCCTGGCCGCAATCGGCATCGCCTTCGGCGACCAGCCCGCCGTCCTGGGCGCGCTCGCCGCCGTCCTGCTCAGCGGCCTGGCAGCAGCCCTCCCGATCGCCACGGTGCTCAGCCGTCGGCGAAGCGGACCCACAGCAGCTGGTAACACGCGCTAACCAGAGGGATCGCTGTTCATGCGCGAGACGCCGAGGACCATGCCGGTGAAGAGGGCGGAGTAACGGCCGTTGGCCAGCTTGTCCACATAGCCCAGGGTCCGGTCCAGCGGGGTGTCCTCCGGGATGCCGTACCTGGCGTGCTCGGCGAGGCTGCCCTTCGGTTGTTTGCCGTGGCATGTCCTCGCCGGAGGGCGAGATGCCCTCCACGGTCTGGGCGTCGGCCGTTGATCCCTGGAGACCCCCGAGCGCCACGAGGGCACCGACGACGGCCGCTGCCGTACCGGCCCTGGCCCGCGTTCGCCTGCCCATCCCCGTTTGCGCAGTTTCCCGCGCCCCTGAAACGCGCAGTTCCCCACGCCGCCGAAAAGGGGCGCGGGGAACTGTCGGTCAGCCACACACAAGCCGCGGCCGGCTGTCTCAGTAGCCCACCCGGAACGTCGCATCCGCCTGTTCCGTCGCCGTCGAAATCGGGTCGATCCGCAGCAGGTAGTCGCTGTGTCTGATGTAGCGGGTCGGGTTGTTGTACGAGCGGAAGGAGGACCAGGTGGAGTCCGCGAGGCCGGCCGTGCGTACGAAGGTGGCGTCGGCGGCGAAGATCGAGGTGCCGTCGTTTGCGTCCAGGCGGAGGTTGTAGGAGTAGTGGCGGAGGTAGCGGGTGGGGTAGTTGACCGATTGGAAGGAGACCCCGGATGAGTCCGCCAGGCCCGGTACCAGCTTCCACTGGGAGTCCGGGAACGGGTCGAAGGGGTACGCGTCGATCCGGCCGACGGAGTCTCTGTGGCGGACGTAACGGGCCGGGTGGTTGTAGGACTTGAGGCGGTTCCAGGTGGGCGCGCCCCACTTCGCGAGCAGGTTGGAGTACTCGGTCGAGGTGATCGGGTGGATGCCGCAGTGCTTGGAGTTGAGCGGCTGGGTGTAGCGGCGTTGGTCGACCGCCGTCCAGGTGCCGGAGGCCAGATCACTGCTCTGCCAGGCGTAGAAGACGCCGTTCGGCGTGTACGTGTCGCCCCAGAGGTACCACGTGTTGGACGTCAGGGACTTCACCACCGTCGGCGCCTCCGTGCCGCCGTGTGCAGCCGGGGCGCTGAACGGGGTGAAGCTGCCCGGGGTCAGGGACGTCGAGCGGGCTCCGACGAGCTTCTGGTCCCTCTTGTAGTAGAGGTAGTTGACGCCGTTCACGCCGACCGTGAGGTTGCCGTCGATGATGTCGTAGCCGGGGTCGAAGAAGACCTGAGTGCTGGTGGTGGTGCGGAAGTCGGTCGTGTAGCTGACCATGATCACGTTGTGGCCGCTGCTGTTCACCGACGAGTAGAGGATGCCGTACTGGCCGCGTGAGGCGTCCCAGTAGGCCTCCGGGGCCCAGCTGTGGGTGTTGGTCATGTTGTGCAGCTTCAGCAGCCGGTAGCCGCTGAAGGTACGCAGGTCGGTGGAGTCCCAGACGTGGATGTTCACGCTGTTGCGGGTCCAGTCGGTGCCCTTCAGGTCCGTCGCCAGGACGACGAAGGTGCCGTCCTGCTTGCGCATGACGAAGGGGTCGCGGAGGCCGCCGGCGCCGAGGGTCGGGGTGACCACGGGGGCGTTCTGGTTCAGCGGCGTCCAGTTCAGACCGTCCTGGCTGACAGCCAGGTGCAGCCCGTAGTTGGCCTCCAGCATGGTGTTGGACTCGGTGAAGTAGACCATCGCGTACGCCGAGTCCGCGGCGTGGGCGGTCCCGGCGCCGAGGGTCAGCGCCCCGGTGGCGGCCAGGGGGACGGTGGCAGCCATGCCGAGGAAGAGACGGCGGGAGGGCCCGCTCGCGTTCGGGTGTCCGTTCACGGGGGAAACGTCGTGAGTCACTTCAGGCCCCACTTCTGGTTGTTCTGACCGTTGCAGGACCACAGCACGAGCTTCGTGCCGTTGGCGGTGGCCGCTCCGTACGCGTCCAGGCAGAGCCCGGCGTTGACGTTCGTGATCGTGCCGTCGCTGTTGACGTTCCACTTCTGGTTGTTGCCGCCGGTGCAGTCCCAGATGGCGACACGTGTGCCGTTGGTGGTGCCGTGGTTGTACGCGTCCAGGCACTTGTTGCCGTACACCACGAGTTCCTTGCGGGAGGTGTACGTGAAGGCCTGGTTCTGGCCGCCGGAGCAGTCCCACAGCTGGGCGTCGGTGCCGTTGACGATGGTGTTGTCGTTGATGTCCGCGCACCGGCCGGAGCCCGTACCCGTGATGAGCGTGGCGTTCTTGCCCGGCAGCGGTCGTACGACGATGCCTTCGAGGGTCGGGGCGCCGGAGAAGGCGATCGTGTTGGTGCTGCCCTTGGCGAGGCCCACCTGGACGGAGATGTTGCCGGGGCTGGAGCCCGTCGGCGGGAAGGAGACCTTGGTCGGGCTCTGGCCGTTGACCGTGAGGGTGCCGACGCGGGCGGCGGACGTGTTGTTGGTGTAGGAGACGTCGACCGTCTTCAGGCCGGTGCTGTCGGCGACGACACCGGAGAAGCTCGACGTGCCGTTGTACGTACTCGCGGACTGCTCGGTGCCGCCCGTGACGGTGAGGATCACCGAGCCGTTCGCCGGGACGCTGGTGGTGTAACTGGTGCCGGGCGTAGCCACGTTGGTACGGCTCCACAGGTTCCGGACCGTCGCGGCGGCGTTCGTCAGGCCGAGGTCGGACCAGCGGACGGTCATGTTCTGCGTGGCGGACGTGCGGTTGAGGAGGACGACGGCTCGGTTGCCTGTGCCGGACAGGACCTTGCCGTACACCTGGAGGCCGGAGGTGTCCTCGGCGACCTTGACGCCCTGGAGGCCGCGCGGGTCCTGGTCGACCGCGATGACCTCGGGGTTGGTGAGGATGCTCGTCGTCTCGGCGGTCAGCGTGGTGAGGTCGAGGCCGGTGAGCAGCGGGGCGCCGGAGATCGCCCACAGGTTCACGTGGCTGCGGTTCTGGGCGGCGGTGAGGCCGTTCATGCCGACGACCATCATATCGGGGTCGTTGTAGTAGCCGGTGTGCTGGGCCGTGGGGTGCACGTTCCGGTCGAAGTTGGTCAGCACCTCGCCGTACGACGGGGTGTTGCCGTGGAAGAAGATGTCGGTGTTCGTGCGCCACATCGGGCCCATGCCGGGTGCCCAGTTCCAGGGCTGCTTCTTGCCCCAGTTGCACAGCGAGAGAGCGAGCGGGCGGCCGGTGGTGGCGGTCGCCTTCGCCACGGCGTCGCTGAGCGCCTGGTAGGTCGTCTTCGGGTCGAGGCCCTCGACGTCACCGCCGCACCAGTCGACCTTCACGAAGTCGAAGCCCCACTTCGAGAACTGCGTCATGTCCTGCTCGTAGTGGCCCTCGCTGCCACTGCCGGGCGCGGCGGGGCGGCCGGTGGGGAAGTAGTAACCGCAGCCGTCCTTGCCGGCGTCGGTGTAGATACCCGCCTTCAGGCCCTTGCTGTGGATGTAGTCGGCGATGGCCTTCATGCCGCCGGGCCACTCGGCCTCGTCGATCGTGATGTTGCCCGCGCTGTCGCGGGTGCCCTGCCACCAGCCCTCGTCGATGTTGATGTACTCGTAGCCGGCTTCCGGCAGCCCGGCCGCGACGAACGCGTCGACCTGCTTCTTGATCACGTTGTAGTCGACCTTCGCGGCGAAGGCGTTCCAGGAGGCCCAGCCCATCGGGGCTTCGGGGACAGCTATTTGACGATCTGTCACCGCAACGGGTTTGGCGTGGAGTTCGGCCTCGGCAGTGGGCGTCCCGGTCATCGGCTGCGCGAAGAGCAGCGCGGCCGTCGCGGCGGTCGCCAGGGTGATGGCGCGTACGGCTGCGGATCTGCAACGGTGCCGAAAACCAAGGGAGTTGGCGCGGGAAGGGGGGTGCATGCGGCTCCTTCGATGGACACCCTGGGTCGATATATCGAACAAGGATCGGCTTGCCGAACGTATCGGCTGGCCGAAGGTAGAGCCGCCTGGAGCGGAAGTCAACGGGTGTGGACGGATGCGGTTTTCGAAGCGAGCGCGACGCGACCGCGCCGAGCCCCCGACGCGACGACGCCGAGCCCGCGCCGAGTCGGCGGGGGCAGGCCGCTGCGCCCGACGGGTGGGGGTCGGGGCTGGGGTCGAGGCCGAGGCTACTTCCGGGTTCGTGTGCTGTGTGGCGGGTGGGTGGCGTTGGCGCGGTTCGGGGAGGCGGGGGAATCCGGGAAATCAGGTAGGTCGGGTAGGTCGGGGAAGGCAACCTCCGGGCCGGTCGGCGGCAACCCCAGCGTGTAGCCGTCTTCGGCGCCGTACTGGCGTTGCTCCTCGCGCCCGGTATGACGACCCCGTCCCCGGCGCAGGCGGCCACCGAACAATCGGCCCAAGCCCAAGCCCAAGCCCAGGCAGCGGCCGCGGCGGACGTCTGGAACCCGCCCTCGAACCTGGTCCAGCCCCTCAACGAGGTCTGGAACCACGTCTCCTCGACTTACCCCGACCTCTACGGCTTCCGCAACTACGGCTGGGACCAGATCATGGCCAACCGGGGAAGCGTCAACTACTGCGTCCGCTGGGAGTCGGACACCCCGGTCAGCGCGACCCTGCGCGACCAAATCCACGCCGCGCTGAAGAAGCAGTTCGGCAAGTGGACGGCGGCGATGGTCGACAACGGCGCGGGCCACAACGCCTGGCCGTACACCAACGTCCCTGTCAACATCGTCGGCTGGGCGGTGAAGAACCGCTCCACGCTCCAGTGGACCGACAACTCCGTCGACATCTACACCAACATGCTCGACGGTGGCGGAGCCCCGCAGTGTTCCCCCGACTGCGGCCGCTTCTTCCACCAGGACGGCAACTACTCCCGCTGTCCCGGCGGCGACTGGGGCCAGCGCATGGGCCGCTCCTACTTCACCGGCGCCCTCAACCAGGAGAACATCCACATCTACCTGCACGAGGTCGGCCCCTGACGAGGCCAGACGAACACGCGAGGACGTTTGTTCGACCTTCACAAAGGCACCTTCGGCATCCTCACCTTACGTGGATGTGGCGATCTTGAGGAAGAGCGATGCGTGGTTCAGCGGCATGGTGTGGTGGCAGGAACTGCTCCACGAGTTGGCGCCCCCAGGTCACACACCGAGGTGGATGTACGGTGCCCAGGCCAGCGGCCCCCGGTCCAGGCCAGAGGCGGTCTGCTCGTCACGGATGCGGATCACGGCCCGGTGCACGGCCTTCGCCGGCTGCGCACCTTGCGCCAGTTCGGCGTAGACCGTCTCGGTCAGAAGCGTTACCACGCTCGGATAGACCTCCCAAAGCGTGGCGACCACGTGTGGGAACCCGGCGAGCTGGAAAGCCGAACCGAGATGGATCGCCTCGTTCGGGAAGCACCGTCCCGACCATGCAGTCTCACAAGCGGCCAAGAACGCGAACCGGCTGTGCTCCAGATCGGTGCGGGCGATGTCGGCGAAGCTCAGTTGTCCGTCGGCCATCAACAACGAACTCTCGGCCGGGTCGTCCGGCACAGCGCGGCCGTGGCAAGCGAAGTGGACCAGGGCTTTGCCGGGAAGTTGTTCCAGTACGGTCTGCCGGGCGGCTTCCCGCTCCAGTAGCCGTACAGGGCCAGGTGCGGCGTACAGGGGTGCCGGGACTCGCGCGGGTGGGAGCCGGCCCGCGCTGCCGGGTGCCACGAGCAGTGCTGGTCCGACCGGTTCGGTGGGCCTGGCCAGGTCCTGGGCGAGCGTGTGCAGCGTGGCCGAGTAGGAGGAAACGACGCGGTCGAGGACCGTACGGCAGCCACTGGGATCCTGGTGGTGGCCGGCGGCATGGAGGGGAAGCAGGCACAGGGGCCCGGTAGGGATCCACCACAGGCGTTCCACCCGTGCGGAGCCAAGCCGGTCAAGGACCGGTTCGGCCAGCACGTCCCAGAGCCAGCGGGTCACCTTGTGGCAGACCGCGACCGACGCCACCGACCGTTCGGACACTGCATCCTGGAGCCGGGCAGCCTGCCGCCAGACCTCGTCCACTTTCAGCCCGGGGAGCTGGACGAGGTGCGTTCCAGAGGCGGTCGTCACGAAGGCGTCGCTGCGTTCCTCGGCCACATTCACCGTCACCGCCGCTGCGGTGCCCAGTCGGCCACACAGCGCGTCGAGGTCCACTGCGGCGTACGACCGGCGAAGGGCCGCGGCCGTCTGACGGGCGTTCCGTGCCCTGCGGCGTTCCGCTTCCCCCGTGCCGACGGCCGGTGTCGCCGATACAGCCGCACGCACCACGAATCCGTTCGATGTCGTGGCGGCCTCGGCCACCCGGTCCTCGGCAAAAGAGGACCACATGGCCTCCCGGTACCGACGCGCCTCGTCCGCCGGGAGGCTGTCGGCACATGACCTGAGGCTCCAAGCGGGTGCGAGCAGTACCCCGCGTCCGCGATCCAGCACGGCCAGCGCTTCGTCGGCGCTGCCGGCGTTGAGCCGGACGGCACAGGCGCGGTTCGCGATCCCGCCGAACTGTTCGAGGTGCTCTGCCCGGCTCTCCCAGCCCAGGAGCGTGGGCTCTGTCATCGGTTCGAGCAGCTCGACCGCAAGGGTCAGCAGTTCGGCGGCGCGTGGCCAGCGGGAGTGAGAGGACGCGAGCAGCCCGCCGTCACGGGCGGCGACCACGCGGATGGCCAGCGGGCCCGCCGCGCAGTGCGCGGCTGCTGCGTAAGCGTCGAGAGCACCATCCAAATACTTCTGATCCTGGGCAGCCCGGTACACCGCGCGGTACAGGTAGCCTCGTATGTGATGCGTGTTCGCCACCGCGGGGTGGTCCTCAGGGAGCTCACGGTCCAGGCGGTCGAGGGTAAGCTCCGCAGCCCGCAAGCCGTCAGCGGAGCTCCCAGGAGCCACAGTGAACGGACTGCGTGTGTGCTCATACATCAGCACTCGAAGCACCGCCAAGTTGACCAGCGCGCCGCTGGTGGCCGCCCGCTCGCTGCCCAGACGCGACGCCTCCTCGGCGTGGCCGAGCGCGGTCACGAGGTCGTCGGTCCGCAACAGATTGTCCTGATAGCGGAACTGCACGGCACGGGCCAGGTTGCTCAGAAAGATGTGGCGGTCGGGTGAGTCCGCAGGCAGGCGGCCAACGGAATCCTCCATGTCGGCGATGGCTCGGTCGCGCGCTGCAGCGTCGTCGTCGGCCAGATAGCGACGCAGAGCCACAGTGCCGCGGGCCATCAGGTACAGAGGGTGGGCGACATGGGTGTCGGGCGTCAGCGCCAACGCTCGCGTGATCGTCGCCTCGGCCTCCTCCAGATCCGCTAGGTCCCCACGGGCCTCGAACCGCAGTGACAGCGCATTGCTGTAGTGGAGGTAGGCCGCGCCTGGGGTGAGAACGTCGACAGGCGCATCCGGATGCGGTTCTTCCACCGCGTGCACGGCTTCGACGGCCTCCTCCACCAGGGTGTCCACAGTCTCGCCACCAGTTGTCAGGTCCGCGCGCAGCACGGCCCAGATACGCTCCGCGTTGGCCAGCTGCGTCCTGAGGTGACTGCGTGACACATCGCCTTCCGGCGTCAGATCGAGGGCGCCGCGCAGCAAGTCCACGGCGGAACCGGCCAGCTCGGCCGAACCCTCGGCCTGGGCGAGCAGGGCCTGAACCACGCCGATGTTGCCCATCGTGGCAGGTATGCATCCCTCGCCATCGGTGAGCGCGGCGGCCCAGGACAGCTGCTGCCGGAGGACCTTCAACGCTTCGTGCAGGTAGGCGGTATTGCCCTGCTCGGCATGGCGTAGCTGCAGCACCATGGCCAAGGCATCCCCCGCTGAGAAGCGGAGGTCCGCCGGAGCGCCAGCCTCACGAACAACAGCATGCAAGCGCACCTGTGCGGTGTCCAGGTCGTCGGGGTCGGTGCCGGCCACCTGATAGCGCAGAACGCAGGCGTGCCCCAGCAGCCAGTCGGCCTCGATCACTTGTGCTTGCGTGCCGTACTCCGCGGCGGCCGAACGAGCCGACCGTGCCGACTCCACCGCACGGCTGATGTCCTCCGGCAAGCCGGCGTGCTGAAAGCGCGTGAAGTCGTCACGGGCTTGGTCGAGCAGTGCGTGTACGCCGCTCATGAACCCCGGGTCCGATACATATGACACATACCGAGTGAGTAGTTACCCAATGCGCGGGGTAGCGAAGCAGAGCAATGAGGGAGGACGGAGATGGGTATCTCGCAAAGCCAGCAGATACGGGCCATGGCATGCCTGCGCCCGATAGCCGATGAGTGGAACCTGGCCAACTCCCCGGTCGACGGGCTGCTGAAGCAACTGCTCGCGCTGGAGGCGGCACTCGACGCGAACGATCCGGCAGCGTTCGATGTGTCGTTGACCAGCGTGGTGCTGGCCGAGCCGACCCTTGCGGACGGGAAACTGCCAGAGCCCGGCGGCCCGCCAACGGAGCAAGAAGTGCTGGTCGTGCTGGCCCGGCTGCAGGAACGACTCACCGAACCGCCTCCCGAACCCCCGGCTCCCGCAGCCGGACCGGCATCCGCTTCGTGAATACGCTGACACCACATCATCCCTCCCTTGCAGCCTGGCTCTTCCTGACGGACCAAGCCCTGGTCCCAGGCCATCCCGCCGGCGATGCACTGCGAGGGTGGTGGGAAGGCGGCACAGCACTGGGACTGACCGAAACCGTCCCTCCGTGGCCGACAGAGCTACCCGCACCCGTTGCCGACCCGGCTGCTCTGCCTGTCGAGCCGCAGCTCCTCGCCGCCCGGCAGCGTTTGCTGCCCGGCGGGTTCGAAATGCTGCTGGTGGCGGCCTTCCATGACACGGTCGTCGTCTCAGTACTGCTCGCACCCAACGACGACCACACAACCTGGGAGGAACTGACCACAAGATGGCACGATGCGGTCCCCCGGCTACCCGCAGCCGTGCCAGGAGTGCTCGGCACGGCCGAGTTGTTCTTCGGCGAGGTCCCCGGGCCCACGCTGGCCGGTGCTTCGAACGCCATCGGCCCGCTTCTCACCGGAGCGGTGCCGGCCCCCGGCCCGGCCGGTGCCCCTGCCGATGCCGGCGCACAGGGCGAGATCCGGCTGTGGGACCTGCCGACAGCCGCTGCACCCGGCTTCATACGCCACCGGCGCCTCCTCGCCGTCACAGCCGAGGCCGACACTTCGCAGCTGAGCCGATGGGCCTGGCAGGGCGATGTGGCTGGAGCGCCACCCGCTGCCCGCCACCTGCTCCAGTCGGCGAGACTGCGTCACCAGTGCGACGTGCTGCGGCGCGAACTTACGGACCTGGCAGAGCTGACCGACCTCGCCGAGCGGGCCTGTGCGGACGTGCGGCAAGCTATGCCTGCGACACTGCGGTCGGCGGCCCAACTGACCACACTGGAGTCCGCCCTCGTCGGTCTCGCGACCGCTCAGGCCCAAGTCGCCCGCGCCCTGCACGGCCTGCACGGGCTCGACATCGCCCTCGGCGCCTGTGAAGAGAGCCTTCATCTGGCCGACGCCCACGTCGGGAGCCTGCTCGATTCCGAACTGAGGCTCGCACGTTGGGCGCGCGCACAAACCCGCGCCGTACGGGACAGCCTGACTGCGGCCGACGAGCAGCTGACCGTCTCGACACAGCAGGCACTGGCGGCAGCCGACCGGCTGCAACGGGCCCGCCGGGACCGGCTCACGCTGATACAGACCTCCACGCTGGGCGCCATGGTGCTGGCGCTGACCGCGGTCCAGAGCCTGGCCTACCGCGTCCCCCTGCCCGGCCCCGTACGCCCTGCCCTGATCGCGTTCCTCGCCAGCACCGCCCTGGTGCTGCCTACCCTCGCCCTGCCGCGCGCCGAAGCAGGCTTGCTGCGCTCGTTCGGCCACCGCATCGACCTCATGCTCTTCGCCGCAGCAGGGGCCGCCGGCGGATGGCTCGCCGCCTCGGTCGTTGGCGTCCTGCTGCATCCGCCTGCGCCAACTGCCCTCACGCTGGGATCTGCCGCGCTGACAGCCCTGGTGTCGGCCATTGCCCGTGCCCGGACCTTCCGCCACGGTCCGCGGGCAGGCATTATTGGCTCCAGAGTCGGCCGCACTCCCTGACGATTATTCGCAGCGGAGTCCACGGCGCCCTCCGGATCATGGAGCGAGGCACGACGCGACCGTTGCAGTTCCCTGCCGACACTCGACCCTGCGATCACAATCCCGCAGGTCGGCGTTCAGCAACCCGCTTCGGAAATCAAGGTTGGTGAATGGCCATCAGCTACATTTCCGACACCGGCTCATCGACCACGACCGGATCTCGGCCGCCGACCAGAGCCCCAACCGTCAGGCCGACGCCTTGCTGCCGGCCGACGTCGACCGCGGCAACATCCACGTCGACAAGGTGAGCCGCGCGAAAGCCTCCCGGCCGAAGCTCGGCCGTGCGCTCCAACTACTACGCGAGGGCGACACACTGACGGCCGTTCGGCTCGACCGGTCTCCCGCTCCGCTCTGCATCTGGCGACACTCGGCGCCGGTCTATGTGAGCCCGGCATCATTCGAAGGAGCTGAAGTACGCGGCTAGTCAGCCGGCGTCTGGCTCCAACAAGCGCGCGACAGCATCCAACATCAGCCCTTCCGCGGTTCTCATGCCGTCCAACCTCGACAACATGGTGCGCAGGGGTTCCAGGATGAGTTGGGCGTCACGGAATCCCTGTGCCCGCAGACGGCGGAGGCGCTGCGGGGAGAAGTCGACGAGGGCAGTCGCGCCGCCGATTGGGCCGGGCGGACTGAGACGCTTGTGTGGGCGGATCTCGACGATGCCCAGACCGGGGAAGTCATGGGCGTCCCACAACACTCCGTCCGTGAGATGTACAACGATCACCATGTCGCACCGCGCGTGCAGGGCGAGCGCTCCCGCCGGAGTGTTGTCGGCTATCCCGCCATCCCGGAAGAGGCGGCCGTTCACCCGGCGGGGAGGCAGGATTACTGGCAGCGCGGCGCTGGCGAGCACCGCCTGATGACGTTCGTGCCGGGGCAGCGCGTTGACATGGAGCCACTCGGAACGCGCACCCAGGCGGGACCGCACGACGTCGATGGTCCAACTCCAGCTGCGGAGAATGTCGACCTCCTCCACCGCCGGGAACGCAGAGACCCACAGCGGGATCCCGTCACTGAGGCGGTCCAGGTCGATGTGGGTGGAGACGAGCCGCTCCAGGTAGGACGGGTGGACAACTGGGCCGGAGAGCCTCGGAAGCAGCAGCGCCAGCTGTTCGAGAGTTGTCTCTTCCTGTGCCTCCCCGCCCACTACGTCCTCGGGCCCGGTCGACTTGGCCGACGATGCCAGCTCTGCGACCTCGTCCCACACGGCGGCCAGCTTGGCGGTTCCCTCGCTCAACGAGCCCGAGCTGGCCAGGATCGCGCCGTTGAGGGCACCGATGCTAGCGCCGGCGATCGCGTGGACGCGGGTGCCGATCGTCGCCAAGTACTCCACCACCCCGATGTGGTAGGCGCCTTTGGCTCCGCCTCCGGACAGCACCAGGCCGATCCTTGGCCTGGCGCTGTCCGCCGCTTCCGCCGCCGGAACTGCCTGCTCCCTCGTGGGGGCCGCAGTCCGGCCGGTCACCAGTCCGTCGGACGCTGCCTTGCGGGCCGCGTCCGCGAGCTCCGGCAGGCCTGTCATGGCAGCAGCGGTGTCGTCGGTGCCTGCTGGGCGCCGGCCGGGTTCGGGTCACCTTGCCGGCGTTGCCGCATCATCACACCAGTGTCGAGGCGCTCGCGCAGTGTCCGGGCAGCCGCCGCCTGCTCAGCCACGACACGCTCTACGAAGTGCCGGGGGTTGCTCGTGCGCGAAGTCCACTGACCGTGTCGTCGGTGCACGAGGGCATGAGCAGTTTCGGCTGGGTGCGGCGGACGTGCGGCTCCTGGCAGCGTCCACAGCTCGACGGCGGTGGCGGCAACAGCGATGAGCGGGCTGGCGGGTTGGGTGAGGGAGGGTTCCAGGCCGCTGCCGAGGATCTCAGCGACCAGTTGCAGTTGGTCCGGCGGCGTGGTATTGCACGCTTCGTCGATGAGTTCCGCGATGGTGAACCTTCCCTGCGGGGCACCCGGTCGAGGGGTGGTGAGGATGGTATTGACGAGTCTCTCGCTGACCTTGTCCCGGCCGGCGAGAAAGCTGTAGGTTCCTGCGGGCCCCGCGGCAACTTCCATTGCCAGCAGAATCACCTGCAACGGCCACGGCAGCCGGGCATACGACTGTCCGGCCGACCAGCGCCCGACCGAGAGTTCAAAACCCTCCTCGGCCTCAAGGCGAAGCGCGGTCGTGGTCTGCTGGCGCTCCAGGGCGGACAGGCGGTCCTCCACACAAACAAACCGCTCCTCGCAAGCCTCCGCCACTTGGGCCACCACGTCAGCCAGCGCTGTCAGCTGTGCCGATGCCCGCCCGCTGACCAACTCCAACTGGCGTCGCGTTTCTCCCACGCAGTCGGCGACCCTGCTCAGCGCCAGATCGGAGATCTGCACGTGGCCTGAGAGCTCAGTGGCCCATGTGACCAGGGAATGCTGGCCGTCGATGAGCGCCTGAGTGGTCAGCAGCTCGCGCTGCCGCTCCCGGCCGATGATCCGGGCGAGGAGGGTGCGTGAGATGGTTTGCTCACGCCGGAACTTTGTGAGGTCCTCGGCGACCACCATGCTGTTGGCCAGCTCAAGCAGGACCCGATCGGTCACCAGCGGTACGTCTTGGACGAGGCTGCGCAGATCGTCCGGCACGGGGGTCACCTCCATTCGATCGCCAAACCGGCGTAGTGGCTGCGGGCGGCATGAGCCACCTGGTGACGGCGATTCGCCAGGTCGGCGAGGTCGTTCGGTGGTTTCCTCGGGGCCGCAGGGTGCTGCGGAGGTGCGGGCGGACCGGTGAGCGGAGCGAGGCGCGCCAGCAGCCGGGCAAGAGCCCAACCCCCGGGGTCACGGCCTCGGCAGTCGATGAACTGGTCCATCACCGCGGGTATGCCCGAGCGGTCCCACGTCTGTTGAGCGAGAGTGTGCACCCGCTCGGCGGAGAGCGAGGCCGTCCGTTCCTCCCAGTCGAGGGGAAAGACGGTCCGGAGGAAGTGGGCGGTCATTTTCCCGCTCTGCCCGGTGCCTGGCTGGGACCACAGCACTGACGCCGCCGCGAGCCCCTGACGCGCCACTGTGCGGACCGCGTGGCCGCTTGCACCAGCTGCGATGGGCAGTCTTCGCGTCCCGGGACGCGGCTCCTCCTCGCCGACCAGATCCGCCCTGTTGAGTACGGTGAAGGTCTCAGCACGTCCGGGGCTCGGTGCCACAGTGGTGAGAAGCCGCGCCACCACCGCCTCGGCCGTGCTCCCGTGCCGGGTTGCGTCCAGGATGACCAACACCTCGTGGGCGCGGCGGATCTCCTCTTCGACGAAATGGTTCAGAACACCGGGCAGCAAGTCCTCGTCCGGCCCAGGGGTGTCGACCAGCACCAGCCAGCCGCCCGCCGGGTCCGAAGCGAGCCACGGTACGGGGACGACCACCTCGGGGGCGCGCAGCGCGCGTACCTCCCGTAGCGCTATCTCCTCCGGGAGCGCCAGCAGGGCGAGCCGCAGAAGGTCGTTCAGGTCGGCGAGACCCTGGCGGACCGCTTCCGTCCCGTTGAGGCGACGGGGGAAGCTCCCCGTCTGCTGCTGCGACCGGGCAGCCGCAGACGCCAACTGGGGATGCCGCTCCATAGCGGCGTCCACCGCAGTTCGGCGGTCGGGCGCGGTCAGGCGCGCCGCAATAGTGCCGAGCTGCGCGGCGGTTGCCGATGCCAAGGTGAGCACGGGTTCGGGCACGCTGCGGCGGCAGACGGGTACGACGTGGGTGGGCAGCACCGTCATCGCGGGCCCACGCGACGGCAGTAAATCCTGGCACACAATCGCGTTGAGAAGGGTGGACTTCCCCGCCTTCATAGGAGCGATGAGGGGGACCCGATAGTCGAGGCGTCCGGAAGGGGCCTCCGACAGCTCGGGAAGTAACGTCCGCAGGCTGAGCGCCGCTTCCGCATCAAGTCGGGGCAACCGACAGGCAGACGTGTCGAGTACACGGGTGGCGGCGGCGTTGAGCCCGCTAAGCATCCAGCACAACATATGCGGCATAGGGGCGGCCGTGGGGCGGGCTCTTGGTCGGCCTCTCTCATACAGCACGGAGATGCTCCACCTCTCCTTGCAGGGCCTGAACCCTTGTGTGAAATACGTTCAGAGTCTCCCGCAAGTCGATCTGCTTCTGCCCCTGGAGTTTGTTGTCCTCGGCGGACTGCTGCAAGATCCCTCGGTAGCGCTGAAGGTAGGCTTCAACTTTGTCGTAATACCGGGTTACCTGCGCCACAATCATTTCCCGGACATGGCCGCGCAAAGCGCCCTCGATCTCATCGACGCAGTCGTGGAAGGACTGCTGGAGACTGTCCGCAAGGGCATCCGCACGGACCATGTACGTCTGTTCTTCGGTCACCTCTGTGATGCTTCTGTTGTACGTGCTCTTCCACAGCCACAGCCTTCGCCACGAGCGCTGATGGAACTCCTGCTCCACCTCTTGGGATGTCTGGCGGGTCTCAGCCTCGGGAAGGACAGGGACCTCGGACACACCGGGCCCCTGCAACTCCCAGTCCGGGACTACGAAGGTGATGTCGAACTCGTCCTTGACCCGGGCCGCGGCCCGCTCGACAATCGGCCGGACGAGTTCGCTCTCCCGGCGAACCTGCCGCTCAGCGGATGCGCCGACAGAAGATTCGACCTGTTTCCGCGTGCGTTCGAGGATCGCGTCAAGATGGCCCTTCGGGCGGAATGTCTGAAGACGGATGTAATCCTCAGCGGCCTCGCGGGTGCTGAACTCGAACACGCCTTCACCCTTCTGGAAGATCGACGCAAAGGCCGCCAATCGGTTGGCGCCACCACTGGCCCGCGCATCCGCTTTCATCTCGTCGCGGAACCGCTTGACGACCCGCTCCCCTTCGCCCCGCGCGTTCTTCAGTTGCTTGCGCAGGGCGCCCGAGAGGCTGTCGGCCAGTTCCGTCGGCGCGGTCACCTGGTCACGAAATCCGCCGATCGCTTTCAACTCCCCGGATATCTGCTGCGCCGCCCGGGCGAGATCTTGGGACTCACGACCGATGAGATCCCGCCGTGATGCCGTCGCGTTCTCCAGGTCGGCGAGTTCGGCCGCAGCCTTGTCCAGGGCAGCATCGATGGCCAGGCGGAGCGCCCCGATGCGCAGCCATGCGATCGCCGAGGCCAGGAAGTCGCGCATCCGGCTGAATTCCCAGGCGCGCTGTGCCACCCTGGCCAGCCTGCCAGCTCCGATGCCCTCCAGTTCCTCCTGCCAGTCCATCGGATATACCAGTTTCAGGAGCCGTGCAGCACTGTCGTCCTGAGCAGGGACGAACGACTCGCTGTGACGTCTGAGGGCCGCCAGAGTCCGCACCGAGGCGAGCGCCCACTCGGCCGAGGTCGTGAAGATACGATCCTGGGCCGTGGCATCGGTCAGACCCAGGTTGGCGGTGACGGATCGCACGATGCCCTCGTTGTCGAGGTCCGTCTCATGCCGTTTCTGATCGATCTTGTTGACCACGGCGAAGAGCTTCTCGGGCCCGATCATCCTCAGCAACGGCTTCATCAGCTCGCGGATCTGGGCGTCGGACTGCCCACCCATTTTTGTGTAGTCCAGAACGACCAGCACGATATGGCTCTCGCTGAGCTGCTTGCTAACCACGTTCCCGAGCATCTCCGACAGTTCGTGCTCGTCGGGCCCCGGCGTGTCCACTACCACCAGACGGCCCGGCCCGCCCTCCTCGGTCGCCTCGGGAGACCAGTACGGTGTGCGAACCACGGGAACATCCGTGAGTTCGACCCTCCACTCCGCAGGGAGTACCCGGCCTGCCAGCCTCACCAGGTCGTTGAGCAGCGTCAAGGACTCCTGAACCTCGGCGCGGCCCTGGTACTGCTGCCGCACTCCGGGGACCCTGCCTGCCCGGATATCCTGGATCAAGGGAGCGAGATGCGGATACTGGTCCGATATGCCATCTGATTCGGATTGCGACAGGTGCCTGCGGAGCGCCTTCACCAGCATGTCGAATTGGGCGGCGTCCTGTTCCCTCAGCTCCAGCACGGGCCTGAACGCATCGCCGTTCTGATCGACCATTTCGGTGTCCGACGCACGGCGGTCAAGCACGATTCGGGTGGGCAGGGTGGTCATCGCCGCCGCGCGGGCAGGCAACAACTCGTAGCCGACAATTGAGTTGACCAGGGTGGACTTTCCCGCCTTCATAGGGGCGACCACGGACATACGCAGTTCCCCGCCCCGTACGGCCTCCAACTCCTGGCGCATGGCCGCGATGGAGCCCGATTCGCCCTCCACATGACCGCTCCACGAGAGTTCCAGCTCGTTCGCCTGCGAGAGCAGTTCCACGACCTGCTCAATCAGTTCAACGGCGTCCGTTGCGCGCGCGCTCTCAAGCCGTCCGCCGCCGTCCCGTGAGCTATCTGCCATGAGGCCATTGCGATCCGACATGAAGTCCCCCACGCCCGCACACCAAGAGAGAGCAGACCTATCGACTGGGGACAGACCTACCCACTTGCAACTTTCCCTCATCAAGTTACCGGTCTGGCAGGGCCCGGGGGACGAGTTCGTCGGACCCAGCCTGTTCGGCGGTCAGACCGGCGACTGACCCGCAAACCTGGTTTCGTGAAGTTGGTATGCCCCGGGTCTGATGGAGCCGGGTTGCTGGTGCATCGACCGTCCAGCAGCGTCCGGAGGACATCATGCCCCGTCGTTATCCACCCGAGTTCCGCCGTCAGTTCTGGACCTCGTCAACTCCGGCCGGAAGGCCGCCGCGGTGGGCCAGCTCCTGGCGATCAGCAAAAGAGACGATTTACAACTGGCGACGCCGGCAGCGGGTTGACGCCGGACAGGAGCCCGGGCTGACCAGCAGCGACCGGGCCGGACTGGTCGCGACGCGCAAGCGCATCGCCGAACTGAAGACGGAGCGCACGTCGCGGAGTCCGGCTACAACGCGTGAAAGAATCGCCCGCCTTGACCGAGGCCATCACGTTGTTAGAAGCCAACGAGAACGGCAGACCGCAGATATCGCTACCGCAGGAGCCAGCGCGACGACCCTCCTCGTCAGGATCCGGCAGCCGCTGCACCACCGCTGCACGGCTGTCCACCGGTTGTCCACCGGAGGCTCTCTACCCAAACCAGATCCGACCCTCCAGCCAGAAGAAAGCGCAGGTCACAAGCCTGGAAAGTAAGTGACGTCACAAGAGTCACACCTCGGACCTACGCATTGCGATGCACGGACCGCAGGTGCCCGATTTAACCGAATCCCAAGGTCAACGAAAGAGAAAAACCCCAGGCCAAAGGCTTGACTTGGGGTTCACCAACCCCAACGCGGTCTTGGCCGGGATCATCGGGATGGGCAAGTCCGCGCTGGCCAAGTCCATAGCCACCCGGGCCATCGCCCACGGCTACCGGGTCTACGTGCCCTGCGACCCCAAGGGCGAGTGGACGGCTGTCGCGCAGGCTCTCGGCGGCTACACCATCGCGCTCGGCCCCGGGCTCCCCGGCCGGTTGAACCCCTTGGACGCCCCGACCCGGCCCGCCTCGGTGAGCGTGGAAAACTGGTCGACCGAGGTCCGCAAGCGCCGCCTCCTGCTCCTGGCCGGCCTGGCGCGCACCGTGCTCAAGCGCGATCTCCTACCGATGGAGCACACGGCGCTGGATCTCGCGCTGGACCTGGTCGTCGCCGAGGCCGAGGCCGACAGCACCGTACCCCTGCTCGGCGAGATCGCACACACCCTCGGCTCGCCCGAGCGCCTCGGTAGGGCCCTCGGTGACCAGGCCCTGCACATGGGTCCCGCCGCCCAAGACCTCGCACATGCCCTGCGCCGCTTGGTGCACGGTGACTTGAGCGGAATGTTCGACGCGCCCTCGACCGTGGCCTTCGACCCGACCACGCCCATGCTGTCGATCGACCTGTCCCGACTCGGCGGCTCAGGCGACGACACCGCGCTGGTACTGGCCATGACCTGCGCGAGCGCCTGGATGGAGTCCGCACTCGCCGACCCGGACGGCGGTCGCCGCTGGGTGATCTACGACGAGGCATGGCGCGTGATGAGGCACGTCGGCCTGCTGGAGCGCATGCAGAGCCAGTGGAAGCTGAGCCGAGGTCTCGGCATCGCGAATTTGATGGTCATCCATCGCCTCAGCGATCTGCTGAGCGCGGGCGACGCCGGCTCGCGTGGCCGGGTGCTGGCCGAGGGCCTCCTCGCCGACTGCTCCACCCGCATCATCTACCGCCAGGAGCCCGACCAGCTCGCCGCCGCCGCATCGCTACTCGGCCTGACCGGTGTCGAAACCCAGGCCGTGTCCGCACTCACCAAGGGGCGGGGGCTGTGGAAAGTCGCAGGTCGGAGCTTCATCACCCAGCACATCCTGCACCCGGCCGAGCGTGAGTTGTTCGACACCGATGCCCGCATGGCCGCCTGATCCAACTGGCCTGTGGAACACACGAGTTGAGTCGTGTCCTGGGCCGTTCCAAAACCGGACTGCTGGCGTACGAGGGCAGCCGCCACACCCCCAGCGCCACCCAACGACCGGCGCGAGCGCCCGTCCCGACGGCGGCGCACCGAGATCCGCTCCTGGTCGCACCGAGCGGCATTAGCAACCCGCCTTTCGCCAGCGGCGTCGGCCCGGGGAACTTCCCCGGGCCAGCAGAGCGACGCTCCTGCTCCCCTCTCACCGTCCGCCGCGCGCTCGCTGCCGCGCTCTCGGTGAGACACCCCGTACAGAAACGAGCAAGACCCATGCCAACCTCCGCCGAACTCCCGATCAACCCTGGCCGTCAGTCGCAAGCTGCCAGCGAGCAGGCGGAATGGCGGGTGCGCGTCCAGGCCCTGGCCTCCGCCGCCGACGGCATCAGGCAGGCTTCGGACCAGTGGGACGCAGTCTCGGACTCGTACTGCGACGAGGACGGCTGGCCCGTCGACGAAACCGGATACGCCGACGGCAAGGTGGCCCGAGACGCCGCCGCTTGGGAGCACGTCGAGACCTTCCTGGCCCACGGCCCCGAGGTCCTCACGGGTGTCCGGGCTGCCGCGCAACCGGCCGACTACCGTGATGGCCCTGTCAGCGCCGACCTGCTGCGTCTTCGGGGGATCGAGTCCGTACTGGCGCGAGCAGGCGAGGTCCGCCGCGAGTGGGAAGTTGTCACCGAGCTCTTGACCGGTCCGGCGGGGTCTCGGGAGGTCTACCGGGAGCGAGCCCGGGAGTTGCGTAACTCCGAAGGCTGGCACTACGCCGACGAACTCAGCTACAGCGGAGGGGCGCTGGCCAAGGCTGCCCATCACCTGACCGACCGGATCGGCGTCGACCAGCCTGAGCCCACCGGGCGCGTCCAGTCGGCACTGGCGCGATCCGCCTCCGGCCAACGCGGTGTCTCGCCCGCTTCACCGCCCGCTTCGGCGGCGTCGGACTCCCCTGCCGCGCGCCGTTCGCGCTGACGCCTCTAGCACCGATTTCCGGCGAGGCCAAACCGCCCGATCGCCGGATCCTCGACGAACGCCACTGCCCCTACCAGCCCCCGCCCGGCCGCGGCTTTCCGCCGTCGATCACTGGGGGCGACCGGCCACGGAGGAGACCACATGCGCCCCGATCAGACCCTGGTCACCCTCCAACGCGAGCGCACACGCATCACTGCGCGCACCAGCGAACCGTTCGCTCAGGAAGCCGCTGCCGGGATTTCGGAGCGTGAGCGTCAGTACAGCCACCTCATCACGCCCCTTCGGCAGCGAGGCCTGGCCTGCACCGTCGAGTACGGCCTCAGCGACTACATCGTGCGCGCCGAACTCCCCGATGGCAGCGCTCTGGTCATCTCCTCGCCCCAGGAACCTGCCACCGACCATCCGCCTGGGTATCCAGAGAGCTGGTTGGTGACTCGCGGGCATCCCGATGACTCCATGCTCCACGAAGTCATCTATGACTCGGAGCCCGACGGTCATCACGCCCGGTACGGCGGCAGCCTCTCCCGCATGCTCGCCGCCATCGACGCGCGCCTGGACCAGCTCGGCCTGCCGCCCCGACCAGAATCCCGGCGACTCACCCAGGAGAGCGCTGCCGACGCGGTGCTCCACCGTGCGGGCTTCGTCCCCGTCGTGCTGTTCCGCGAGCGCTTCCACCGACTGCCCTCCGCCATGACCGACCTGGTCGAGCAGCGACAGATGGTGACCCGGGCCGTCGACATGCTGCAGGCAGAGGGCTTCGACGTCTCGTGCGATCCCGACCTGCTCGACCCCAGCCTGCCGTACCCCGGCGATCACGGACTCAGCATCGGCGACCGGCTCGGCCACCTGACCCGATCCATCCAGTCGGCAGCCCACACGAGCGAGGCTGTCGCCGCGCTGAGCGAGCTGACAGCTCCCGGTGACGGCGTTCTCCAGCGCGTCGTCGAGTCCCTCAACACGACGGCCGACTGGTGGGAGGGCCTGGGCGAACACGCCGATCCCCACTACGCGAACCGACTGCGCTACATCACGAAGAAGCTCGACTCCTACGCGCTTGAGATTCGGTCAATGCGCGGCGACCTGGCCGACCGGCACACCGACCATCCCGACAGGATCCAGGTCCAGGTGGACCGAGTCGCGCCGGAGGGGCCTGCGGTGCCCCGGGTCGCCGCCGCTCTCGCGATATCGCCGACCGCACGGCGCACGGCCCCAGCCGTGCTCCCAGCAACTTCAGCCGTACGGCCTGCACTTCCTCCCGCCCGCCCCTCGTCCGCGCCCGGTCGCTGACCGCTGACCAGCTTGGAGCCCGCCATGTCCCGCACCAGCAGAACCATCCACGCCCTCGACCGCCCCTCTCCCCATGCCCGCATCGGATGGATTCGCCATGCCCACCCCCGAGCACGACCCGCTGCCCGACGTCGCAGTCGGCCGCCACCCCGACTTCGGCATCGTCGCTGCCAACCCCAAGCAACTGGCCGCAAGCACCTGGATGCTGAAGGGCTTCGACTTCCACCCCGTCCCCGGCCATCCCACGCTGTACGCGCTGGCCAACCAACAGCGTGACGGGCAGCACCGCGCCACACGGGCCGTCGCGCTGCTTCGCAAGGCCGGCTACCAGGTTGATGTGGACCCCGCGTTCGACCCCTCGCTGGCCTCCGAACCAGCGCCCGCCCGCGACCGGCCCCCGCGCGTTGAGCCAGATGTCGCGTTCGCCGAGCATCCGCGGCTCGGCGTTGCCGCCGCCACCGCCGACGGTTCCTCCTTCGGCAGCCGACTCATCCTGGAAGAGCACGGCTGGCGGCATAACCCGAACCTGGACATCTACACGCTGCCCATCACCACCGACCGCAGCGCGGCGCTCGGGAAGGTCGCCAACGCCACGCTGACGATGCACCGGGCCGACCTCCAAGTAGCCGTGCAACCCCTCCTCGCCCAGGACGTAGCCGCGCGCCGTCCGCCCGCGCCCACGACGGCAGCACCCCACGAGCGCAGCCAGGGCTTCACCACCCACAAGCTCTCCATCAGCGCCGCCGCGCTCGCCGCCAGCCCCGCCCGCGCCGGCCTGCCCGGCAAGGCGCCGGTTCCCGCGCCCGCCGCCTCCGCCCCAGCGGCCCGCCCGGTGGATCCGCGCATCGCGTTCTCCCTCAACCGCTGACCCAACTCCCGTATGGAGCAGTTCCCATGGCCGTGAAGACCATTTGGCACATCACCCATTCCTGTGGGCACCAGGCCGAGCGCGACCTGTCCGACCGGGCGGCCGACCGTCGCGCAGGGTTCGCCGAGTGGCTCGGCAAGCAGGAGTGCACCGATTGCTGGCGGGCCGCAAAGGAGGGCGACGAGCAGGACAAGGCCGCATGGCTGGAAGCGAAGCGCGCCGAAGAGCAGGCCGAGTCCCAAGCCTGGTCGGAGCAGTACCGGATGCCGCCCCTGGAAGGGACCGAGCGCGCCGTCGCCTGGGGCGTGCGCTGCCGACACCAGGTCCTGGCTTCCGCCTATGCCGCCCTGGTCCTCGAAGGCAAGACCAGTGAGCCGGAGTGGAAGGAGATCGAAGATGCGGCTCGATCCATCACCCGCGCCGGGTGGTGGATCGATCAACGCTCCTCCGAGCCCGGTGACCTGACCGAGCTGCTCCAAGCGGCCACCGAAGCGGACCGGCCCACCGAGAACCCCCACTTCTGACCAGCCGCTGCCCCGCCCCGGCGGGCACGGCTCCCCCTCCCTGCCACTGATGCGGATACCCCATGCCGACTACCCCCTGCGCTGCGATGTGCGGCACACCATGGGCCTCGGCGTTGAGCACGGAGGGCAGGGTGCCCAGCGCGCAGATCAGATTGTGCGCGAGCGACGCGAGAATGAGCCAGATGCGTCTGCCTTGAGCTTCCTGACGGCATGTAGGTCGGAGTCCGAAGACCTGTTCCACGGTGGCGGTGTTCGGTGGCGGTGTTCGGCCTCGACCAGCTCTTGGCCGGCTATTGGTGTACACCGGGCATGGAACTGCCATCAGCCGTCAGACGCGGTGGACCAGAGCCCGTGGCGTTCACCGTGAAACACCAAGGCTGGTTCCCTCCACGTGTTGGGTGATGGCGAGCAGTGACCGGCGTGCGGGTCCGTCGGGAAGCCGCACCAGCGCCTGCGTCGCATCGTGGGTGGCCTGGCGGACCAGGCGGCGGGCGTGGTTCAGAATGCCGCTCCGCTCGATCAGGTCAACGAACTCGATTACGCGCTCCTGGCCCGCGCCCGAGCCAGTGCGGAGGGCGTGCACCCGGGACGCGTTGGGCCCGCCTGCATCCAGCACGAGCAGGACGGGCAGGCTGTCCGACATCGGGTCGAGATCGGCCTTGGCGTTCCGGCCGAGGCGGTCGGTTCCCCCGGACAGTCGTCGGATGTCGTCGCCAAGGTGCAGTGCCAGGCCGAGTTTCCTGCCGGATTCCGACAACTCTGCTGCATGGTCTGGAGCGGCTCCCGCTGCGGATGCACCG
Source organism: Streptomyces sp. NPDC052236 (assembly GCF_044548015.1). Lineage (NCBI taxonomy): Bacteria > Bacillati > Actinomycetota > Actinomycetes > Kitasatosporales > Streptomycetaceae > Streptomyces > Streptomyces sp. NPDC052236. Next base: position 143,088 of record NZ_JBIUBL010000025.1, read on the forward strand.
ATCTCGCAGGCTGTCGCGAAGATGGCCGGTAGGCCGGTGGCCGTGGCCGTTTCCAGCCGTTCGGCCGTCGTCGGTCGGTGATCGGTGTGGAGTGCCGCGAGTTCGCGGATGCGTCCCTGGCAGGTGTTCTCCACTCCCTGCGCCAGGAGGGTGGTCAGGTCCGCACGGCCCGTCACGCAGAGCTGGAATGCCCGTGCGAGCAGCAGGTCGGCGGTGAGAACGGCGAACTTGGTGCCCCAGTTCGGACGGTCCGCGATGTCGGCGCCCGGCGAGACACTGGCCTGGGCGATGGCTGAAGCTGCGGCCAGGTCGGCGGCTGCGGCGAGGCCGAGGAGGCCGTGTTCCCGGTCCAGGATGCGTTCGCGGTCGGTGTTCTTCCTGTTGCAGTCGCCGAACTGAGCGGCCAGCAGGACCATGAGGGCCGGGCGTAGGGTGACGATGTGCCGTGGATAGCTGAGCGTGTGGACGCGGAGGAGAAAGGGCCAGTCGTCACGTACGGTGTCGGCGATGATCTCACTGACCGCGACCAGGCGCGAGGCCACGCGCAAGTCCCGGTCGAGGCAGTGATGGACGTCAATGACGTCATCTGGCCCGGCGGTATCCGCGCCAAGATCGGGGCTGAGCATGGCGCGCCGGGTCAGGGCAAAGACGGGCTGCTCCGAGTCGAAGGTGTCCTCGAGCACCCGCAGGGCCAGCCGATGCCGGCCTGCAGCGTGGCCACCGGCCTCGAAGTGGCCGCTGAACCGCGTGATCAGCCTATTCGCATAGTGGGACAGGTCCGTTGGCTGCTTCGCCGTGAGCTGTGCGTCGATGACCTCTGCGGCGATCTTGCCTGATTCCAGTGCAAAGCTGATGCCCTCGCCGGTGGCGGGGTTGATCAGTCCCGCGGCATCCCCCACGACGAGGGTGCCCGGGGCCCAGGACCGGTGCGGATCGAAGCCGAAGTTCAGCCGCGCCCGGCGCGCGGAATCCAACGGCCGCGCGACAGAGAAGCCGGGCAGTGCGGTGCGCAGTTCATCGACGAAACGGGTGAACAGAGCCGCCAGCCGGTCCGCGGGCCAGCGATCGGCCACGCCTACTCCGATGTTGGCGCGCCCTGGTCCGGCCGGGAAGATCCAGCCGTAGGCGGGCAGCCGTGACTGCGCCGGATCGGCAATGGGGTCTACCAGCGGCAGGAAGAAGTGGAGGTTGCTGCCAAGGCCGTTGACTGCATCGAAGGAGGCGCTGATGCCATGCCCGATGCGGCCGTCGGGGGCGGCCAGTTGGGCCTGGCGGGCCAAGGGCGAGGCAGCACCGTCGGCCACTACCACCACCCGGGCGCGCAGCGTCGTGGTCTCCTGGCCGGTGGAGACCTCGACCCCTTCGACGGCATCGCCCACACGGACCAGGCCGTGGACCAGCACGCGTTCATGGAACGTGGCCCCGACCGCCTCGGCCCGGCTTGCGATCGCCTCGTCCAGGACGGTGCGGGGGACGACGAGGCCGCAGTGCCCTGCGGCCTCGGTAGCCGGCCCGTACCTGAATTCACGGGAGCGGCGGCTCCCGGGCGGGCCCATCGATACCGTGACCCCCTCGATGCTCTGCGCTCCGGGAAGGCGGTTGCAGACTCCCATCCCCGCCAGCAGACGGACCCCGGCCGGTGTTACGGCGCCTGCGCACGTCTTGTCACGGGGGAAGGCTGCCCGGTCGAGCAGGACCACCTGATGTCCGCGGAGCGCGAGGTGGTATGCGGTTGAGCAACCGGCCGGTCCCGCCCCGACCACCACGACTTCCGTCTCGGTAGGTACCGTGCGCGGAACGCGAGGGCGCTGCGTGGTCACGCGGCGCAGGTTGGCGCGGCGTCAATGGCAGCCGTGGTTGTCTGCTCCGGTGTTTCCCGCGGTGTCCGGCCGGGGCCTCGTTGGGCGGGCACCGCGCGGATCATGCGGGCGTACAGCTGACCGGCGGCGGGGGCGTCGTTGAGGGTCTGGTAGGTGCTGCTCAGGGCTCCCGCGGCGAAGCCGAGGGCGGTGACGACTCTGATCTCGGCAGGGCCGTCCAGCTGCTGGGCGAGCGTGAGGAGCCTGACCCGGGTGTCCTGCTCGGCGAAGGATCCTGGGTCGAGTCCGTCCTCAAGGGAGTCGATCGCCTCGTCGATCTGTTGGCGCCGCTGCACGCCGGCGTGTTCGTACCAGACCGTGAGCCGACTCGTGGCGCTACGGAGGGCCGAGCGGGCGTCGGCGGTGCCCTGTGTGCTCACCAGGGCGTCGGCCAGAGCGTGGAAGGCACGCACTCGAGCGGTGGTCAGCCCGCCGGCCGTACCGGAAGCACCCGCCACGGGTGGTTCCGTGGCCGTGAGGGTGGCAGCAGACAGTCCGAACGCGGCCATCGCGCCGGCGAGCGTCGTTCCGGCGGCCTTGAGGAAGCCGCGCCGAGTCCAGGCCGCTGCCGGCGGCCTGGACCGCAGTGGTCTCGCCGTCCGTGCCTCCGGCCGGATCTGCATCGTCTGCGGCACCCGGTGCGGCCGCTCAGTCATACGGTCTGGCTCCTCTGGAAGCGGCGGCTGGTCTGGACGATCTGACATGAGGCCTCCCTGATTTACGGTCTGCGCAGGTAGCTGTCCATGGCGCTGATCAGTGCCGCCGGAGCACGATGTAGTGGGTCAGGCCGACCAACGATCGTTTGGCGGCGCTGTCATGCAGCTCGGAGATATGCGCCACCGCCTGGTGGGCGTAGTTGTGCGCGATGTTGCCGGCGCCGATCACTCCGCCCGACTCTGAGATCAGCTGGTGCGCCTGTGCCACGTCGGTTTCGCTGAGGTCGCTCCTACCGAGGAGCACGCGAAGCCGCCTGCTTGCGGGCGAGTTCTGGCTGAGGGCGATGAGCACGGGCAGGCCGTACACTCCCTCACGCAGGTCGCTCCCCGCCCGTTTCCCGAGCGCCGCCGTGGTAGAGGTGATGTCGAGCATGTCGTCGGCCGCCTGAAAGGCCATCCCCACACACCTGCCGTACCGGCCGAGCGCATCGATCCCCGCTTGGCCGGCTCCGGCCAGGTAGGCCCCGGCACGACAGGACAGTTCGAACAGCACAGCTGTTTTGCGCGCCGCGATCCGGGTGTAGGACTCCAACCGGTGCCCCAGGTAGTGGGCGTTCTCGACTTCCTGCAGTTGTCCCACTGACAGGGCGAGGGCACTGTCCCCGGCCCAGGCGGCCAGCTGGGGGTCCAGCCGGGAGAGCAACCGCATGGCCCGGGCGACAACGAAGGTGCCGGCGGTGACCGCCGTGGCCTGACCCCACAGGGCATTGGCCGTGTGCCCGCCGCGACGGGAAGCGGCGCGGTCCATAACGTCGTCGTGGTAGAGCGATGCCACATGCAGCAGCTCTACAGCGGCCGCCATCCTCAGTAGGTCAGCCTCCGGGGCAGACTGACGCGACGCCGAGCACTGCGCGATATGCGGAACGGAGGTGGGCACCGTCGCAGCGGGCTTCGGTGGCTTGATCCGAAACGGGTCGCACTGCCGCACCGCGGCTGGGGCAGCAGCCGCTTGTTCTTGGACCGCCGCGGCCGCGAGGAACAGCAGCGTGGGCCGAAGCCGTTTACCGCCGCGCCGTACCAGATGGAGGGCAGCGTCGGCGAGATCGGCGTCGGCACAGTGCAAAGCGTCCCGCAGCACCCCTTCCAGCGTATTCAGCTGTGCGAACACGGGCTCGTCAAGCAGCCAGGCCGGCCGCTGCGCGGCATCGTCGACGTGCGGCTCCATACTCGGCACCACTATCCGCCCGGCGCAGGCTGGGCGGTGAAGACACCGCTGACTTTGAACCTCACGGGTACGCCTTCGATCGACTCAGGAGTGGCTGGCACGTTAGCCGGGAGGCCCACAAAGATGACGATCCTAAAGATCGGGTCTTGTGACGGCCGGCGGTCGCGGGCGTCGAGGGCACTCTCGATGGCGAATCCCTGAACGCCCCGATAGCGCTGCCAGATCGTGTCCTTGTGCCGCTCCAGCACCTTCTTGGCACGGGCGTACTCCACGCCGCCGCCAGCCTCGACGGCAGGACGACTCGAGGAGGCGCTGATGGCCGGTTCGCCCGGATCAGAGGTCGTGCAGCCAGTGAAGGCGACCGAGGCGAGGGCCAGGAAGGCGGCCATAGCGGGGGTCACGGGCCCGTCAGGGACGCGGGTCGATGACCGAGCCGGTCGCGTCAATGATTCCCTTGATCCGCTCATAGGTCTCCTGATCGTCCAGCAGCGGCCGCAGCTCACTCGCATACTTGCCCACGTTCTCCTGCGCCATCGAGAAGATCTCTTCGGCAGCTTGGATCTCCGGATCGGTCAAGTACGGGCGGGCATGGTTCAGCACCGTCTCGGCGTCGCGGATGTGCTGCTCCGTCACCTGCAGGTCGTGGTGTATGGGGTCGAAGGCCGCGCGCTTCAATTCGGTTCCATACTGCGCGTACAGCGCCTGCGCCAACGCACGGTCGTCATTCGCCATGGTCGTGGCCATCGCGGTGCTGAGCCCGCTTTCCTGGTTGGCGAAGAAGACCTCGAGTGCCCACTGCCCGAGGAGCGTGGTTTGCAAATATGTGTCGCGGGTGTGCCGGATCGCCACCCACTCCTGCGTGAACGGGATCCCGGTCAGGTCCTCGGCAGCGCGAAGGGCCGCGCAGTTATTGAGACAGTCCGCCGTCGCGATCGCGCCCGTCCCGCCACGGCACACAATCGAGCCCGAGTCGCCACCGCACGACATGCCGCTCGTCAAGATCTGTCCGTCGAACAGGGCAATCTGCCCGTCCGCGTACATAACCACCACCGTCACGTCGATGCCCAAGATCTGGCCGGTGGTGTACTCGGTGGTACGCCCGGTTTTGTGCACCGGGGTGCCGGGAAGGAGATCCTTGGGTCCTACCCGCGCTTGTGGACCAGCCGTCATCTCCACCCCGAGTTCGGCCACGACGTCGTTGATCGGGTTGAGGACGGTGTGAAAACCGCCGCCGGCGAAGAGCAGCCCCACGGCCGGCTGCTCTGCCGTGGGGCGAGTCATGTCGCCCTTGATGTCATCGAGCAGGTCGCAACCGCCCCCGATGGGTTCGGCGATGGCACAGTCCACGCGGTTGGTACTGTCGCCGAAGGAGATCGGGACGAATCGAGCGAGGCGGCCAACGATGTTGTTGGGGGTCTTGGGCGCATCGGCAGGTCCCGGCTGGTAGATAGGATCGCCGATCTTGGCCTTGTTGCTGTTGGCGAGCACGTGATTGTTCGACAAAATCGCCAGGTTGCCAGTGGAGGTGTCAGTCACGAGGGTGCCAAGGGTGCCTGCGGTGATGTCACCATGACCGATGCTGATCCCGGCAGCCGCGGGCCGTTCCCGGGCTCGGAACTCGTACGCGTGGAAACGGCCGCTCTCCACAACGTCGATCTCCACTGTGGCGCCGTCGACGTCGACGGTGCGCGGCAGGCGCTGCTGCGGCGCCAGCTGGTCATCGAGCAGTTTACGAACTACGAATACGCTGCAAACGGGCTGGTCAAGAAACCTGCGTCCATTGCGGAATCGTGCACCGAAGCCGACACCGACGATGTTGGGATCTTGGCTATAGTCCCGCCATATCCGGCGCCTGGCCTCGGCGACCTTGGGCCGCGCCTCCCGCCACTCCAGCGGACTCGCCATCCTGCCCCCTCGCATTTCGCTCGGTCAGCGCCGAAGGGCGACCCAGAACGCCGGTTGAGCCCAACTGCCCCTGACCGACCGAGCTTCGATTGCCGCTGCGCCCTCGTCAAGAGCCCCGCAGCGAACAGGCTGGGAAGTGACTGGTTTCCGCGCCCGGCCGCTTCTTTTGTCGCTCGATGACAATTCACGCGACCGGCGTTATTAGATTGCGATAAATACCGGCAGTCGGCCCGGTCTCTTGTCGCCTGTATTGCGATGAAGTAGTCTCCAGGATGCGAGAATCCAATGGGCGAGGGGTTTCGTTATGCCTGGAATGCCATCTCGAATTCTGCTCGCAAGCTGTTTGGCGGCCGGCCCTGCGGCGGTGCCGACCGCGTCGGAAGCATCCGCAGTGGAACCCTTCGTCGCGACCTCGGTCAATGGCGCCGAGGTCATCATGCCGCGAACCGGCATAGGACTCTTCTGCACTTCGTCGGAGGTGCGGGGAACAGGGCTGAATCTCCGCTTGACGCGTGCAGTGGCGAGCGGCTCGGCATCCTCCCAGTCCAACGCCGGAAGTATTGAATCCTTTTCGGCGACCGGCTGCTCCACCCCTGTTGGCGTCATCAACATCCAGATGGAAGGAACCTGGGGTGTCGACGCCGTGCAGTTTGATCCTGAACAACCCGGATTTATCGATGCGGTCCTCACTGACGTTGTTGTGAGATTCACAGGGGCGGGATGTACGGGAAAGGCGACTGGGGGTCTTCCCATCGCCTACAGTCGCCGCAACGCCTTCATTACTGCGAAACCGGAGGTGCCGAATCCCGCCAGCGCCAAGATCACCATTTCGGAGATCAGCGATGCCTGCTGGGGTTTCCTGGAACTGAACGAGGAGGTCACGTGGACCGCGGACTACAACGTCGTGTGGAATCCCGCTTCATGACAGGATCCGTCCGGAAATACTCATCGGTTGATACGAGAAGCCGCTAAGCTGCAGCGATTCAGCGAGCGCTCAATGGCACATAGATTCCTACGGCTCGATACTCACTTCTTGATAAAGCGGCGCCGAGCCGCTGTGGAGCCTAAGACTTCCTGCGGCTGAAGGAATGACTCTTCGGTCGCGATGTTCTTGGCCGGTCCGGGAGTCCGGTCATCACCCGGGCACAGTCTGGAGGATTCGTGAAGCGACACCGAATGGCGTTATTCGGCGTGCCGGTCATCCTCGCGGCGACCGTGAGTGGCACAAGCCAGTCCGCAGTTCAGGCAGATCCAGTGGCTCAGGCGGACGGGTTGTGGGTAGCCATGGGCGACTCCTACCAGGCAGGGGTCGGCACGAACACTTACGATTCCAGCAGTGGGAAGTGCCAGCGGTCACCACTGTCGCATGCCCGGCTCATCGACACCGACGGTACGCTCCGCGACACCAACGGCGCCAAGATCCCGTTGCTCCATGCCGCCTGCAGTGGAGCGGTCACGGCCGACATTTACGCCGGAAAGAACGGTGAGCCGCCACAGATTGACAGGATCTCGTCTGGAGTCTCCCATGTGACGATCGGGGTCACAGGCAACGACATGGGATTCGGTGATGTCGTGAAATACTGCGCCACCCATCTTCGGCGAGAGTGCGCGAAGGACAAAGAGCCCGAACTTCAGGAACGACTGGCAAAGCTCCAAGAGCGCAACCAGCCAGGCGACCTGAATCGGCTCGAAGGAATCTTCTTTGACATCTTCGACCGGGCCCCTGGCGCGAAGGTCTTTGCGCTCACCTACCCCCGGTTCTTCCCAGTCGGTGGCGGGGAAGACGGCACAAGTCTATTCCTGCCGCGCGCCAAACGGTGCTCATTAATCCACCTCAGCGACCAGCTGTGGATAAACAACTGGGTCAGGCGACTCAACGACTACATCGTCGCGGCCGCGGTGGCGACTCCCGGCGTTGTCCCGGTCGACATCCAAGAGATTTCTGACGGCCATGAGCTGTGCAGTGGCGTTCCCGAAGACCAGCAGCATCTGAACAAGGTCAGGCCAAGGAACAGGTTGCAGGACTCGTTCCATCCGACCAAGTGGGGATACGAGGCGACGGCGCTGCGCCTCAAAGAAGACCTATGCGCTCCTCAGGCGCCGTCGACCTTGGGCGGCGATCCGTCTCCCGCGCGGCTGACTCGGGATGTCACCGTCCGTCCGGGCCAGACCACCACCGTACCGGTCACCCTCGCAGGGGGCCCCGCAGTCGCGTTCCAGGCGGCCTGGGACAACGGCGATGTGACCATGACGCTCCGGGCACCCAGCGAGCAAGCCGCCACTGTCCCCCCGGCGGGCGCGCGGCAGGTGCGCACCCCAGACGGCTTCTCCCTCGACAGCAGGTCAGTGCGTACCCCGGCCGCGGGCCGCTGGACCATCGAGCTTCAGGGCACCGGCTCGGCAGAGCAGAAGGTACGTGTCGCGGTCACCGAGACCGCCAAGCCGAACGCCGCTCCCACTGCCCACATGGACGTGCGCCAGAGCGGGACCACCATCACGCTCGACGCGACACGCTCGTCCGATGACGACGGGCGCATCAGCACCTACCTGTGGGAGTTCGGCGACGGGACGGTCCTTGAGGGCAAGAAGGTCTCCCGTCCGCTCTCGGCGGCCGGCATGTCCGGACTGACGCTGACGGTGATCGACGACCGCGGTGACCTGGACGTTGCCGCGCTCCAACCCTCGTCGTGACCGAACCCACCAGGAGTGACTGGAAGGTGGAGACATGAACAGAAACTCTCGATCACCGGGTTCAGGCGCGTGGCCCCGTTGGTTGGCGGCTGGGATCCTTCGCAGTTCAGGCATCACGCTGGGGATGGCGGCGATGCTGGCCATGGTTGCCGCATCCAGTCACGCCGACGATGCGAGGCTGCCTCGCCGTACGATCGGGCTGGCCGACACGGAAAGCTCGGCCGGCGCCATCAACAGCGCCGGACACGCCGTCGGTGCGGGGGCCGGCCACGCGGTGCTGTGGCCAGGCGCCGCGCCGGCCGTCGACCTCGGCTCACTCCCCGACGCCGCGGAGAGCGGGGCCATGGCGATCAACGACGCCGGCGTGGTCGTAGGAATGACCACAATTGACGGGGACGTTCTTCGCATCACCGCGACGCGCTGGTCGGCGGACGGGACCATCACCGACCTCGGCACGCTCCCCGAGGGCTTCGGCTGGGCCACCGGCATCAACGAATCGGGAACCATCGTCGGCAGCTCACAGACCGAGAACGACGGCACACACGCGGTGCGGTGGAACGCGGCAGGCGAAATCACCGATCTCGGTACGCTCCGCACCTTCACCGAGAGTTTCGCGTACGCCGTCAACGAATCCGATGTCGTCGTCGGACAGTCCGGCTTCACCGATCTCACTGGGCGCGCAGTGCGGTGGGAGGCCGACGGCACCATCACCGAGCTCGCTCTGCCGCCCGGGACAACCGACGCCGCGGCGTACGCGATCAACGATTTGGGGG